>JALRHZ010000040.1 GCA_023259435.1 Paracoccaceae bacterium
AGGAATGGCCGAGCCGCCTGCGATGATAAGCTTTGGTTGATGCTCAAGCGCCAAAGCGCGCATTTGATCGTAATCGATTAGGTTGTCTTGTTTGCGCACGCCATATTGAACGGCGTTGAACCATTTGCCCGATTGGTTAGGCGCCGCACCGTGGGTCAGGTGACCACCTGCATCGAGGCTCATGCCAAGAATTGTCTCGCCCGGTTTGACCAAGGCCTGAAACACACCTTGGTTTGCCTGAGAACCTGAGTTGGGTTGTACGTTTGCATAGTCACAGTTGAACAACTGTTTTGCACGCTCGATTGCCAAATTTTCAGCAATATCCACATATTGGCACCCGCCGTAATACCGACGTCCAGGATACCCTTCGGCA
This sequence comes from Paracoccaceae bacterium, assembly GCA_023259435.1. Classification (GTDB taxonomy): domain Bacteria; phylum Pseudomonadota; class Alphaproteobacteria; order Rhodobacterales; family Rhodobacteraceae; genus JALRHZ01. Next base: position 374 of record JALRHZ010000040.1, read on the forward strand.
TATTTGTTTGTCATGACACTGCCCTGCGCTTCTAAGACTGCGGCAGAGACGATGTTTTCCGAGGCAATAAGTTCGATTTCGTCGCGTTGACGTCCTAACTCAGAGGTGATGGCTGAGAAAAGTTCAGCGTCGCTGTTTGCGAGGGTGTCGCTAAAGAAGGCTGTGCGTTGGTCAGTGCTCATTTTATGCTCCTGAAAGGGTTGTTTGGGTGATTTCCTATAGGAAACTTATCGCTTGTAAAGGCCAGATTGCGACCCTGTGACATTTAACTGCGGCTTGGGTGGCGCTTTGTGGAAAAATATGATTGTTTCGAACACAAGACCGTCAGATAGGAAACACAGGCTATGACCAAGAAAATCGCATTTGTGGCAAGCGACACCCCGTCTGCGCAGGCTGCTTTGGCAGAGTTGGTCAAGGCCTATGGGTCGGTTGATCACGACCAAGCGGATGTGATCGTCGCCCTAGGGGGCGATGGGTTTATGCTGCAAACACTGCATGCGACAGAAGCCCTTGCGTGCCCTGTGTATGGTATGAATCGCGGCACCGTTGGATTTTTGATGAATGGGTTTTCGGTTGAGGATTTGCCACAACGTCTTGATCTCGCAGAAGAGGCATCCATTCATCCTTTGCGCATGGTCGCCAAGTGTCGGGATGGCTCTGTGCATGAAGCCTTGGCGATCAATGAAGTTTCTATGCTGCGGGCGGGTCCGCAAGCGGCCAAATTGCAGATATCTGTGGATGGCAAAGTGCGCATGCCAGAATTGGTGAGCGATGGTATTTTATTGGCGACGCCAGCCGGATCAACGGCCTATAATTATTCAGCGCATGGCCCGATTTTGCCCATCGGGTCTGGCGTTCTTGCCTTGACCGCATTGAATGCCTTTCGCCCGCGTCGGTGGCGCGGGGCGTTATTGCCGCGCAAAGCACGGGTTCGGTTCACGGTTCTGGAACCTGAGAAAAGACCAATGATGGCCGATGCGGATAGCACATCATTTGAGGATGTGATTGAGGTTGATGTTTCGTCATGTGAGGACGTGACACATCGGATCTTGTTCGACCCTGAACATGGGTTAGAAGAGCGATTGATCCGCGAACAATTTGAGTGATTTAGCTGGGGTGCGCTTTGCTTGGCCCATCGAGGGCCGCGCAAAGCGGTAAGGCACCGGATCGGTGCCTTACGTTGTCGAATTATTGCGCGTAGCCAATAGATTGCAATGCGAGTTTGATTTCATCCAAAATCGCAGGGTCATCAATTGTTGCGGGCATCTTGAACTCTTCGCTATCCGCGATCTTGACCATTGTGGCGCGTAGAATTTTGCCTGAGCGTGTTTTCGGGAGTCGATCCACCACGATCGCCAATTTGAAGGCCGCAACTGGACCAATTTGATCGCGGACCAATTTAACACATTCAGCGACCACATCCTCGTGCGCACGATCTACGCCATCGGTCAGGCACAAGAAGCCAACGGGAAGTTGCCCCTTGAGTTGGTCTGTGACACCGATAACGGCGCATTCGGCGACATCTGGGTGGTTGGCCAAGACTTCTTCCATACCGCCGGTGGACAATCTGTGACCGGCCACGTTGATCACGTCATCCGTGCGCGCCATGATATAGACATATCCGTCTTCGTCGATCATGCCCGCGTCACCGGTTTCGTAATACCCTGGGAAGGTTGTCAAATAGGATTTCTTATACCGCTCTTCCGCATTCCAAAGTGTTGGAAGCGTGCCTGGAGGAAGCGGAAGTTTTATGGCGATTGCGCCCAATTCACCCGCTGGCATTTGATTTCCGGCCTCATCCAAAACTTGGATGTCATAGCCTGGCATCGCAACTGAGGGGCTGCCGACTTTGATAGGAAGCTCTTCGATCCCGAGCGGGTTGGCCGCCACAGCATATCCCGTTTCCGTTTGCCACCAGTGGTCCACCACAGGTACCCCCAATAGATCCTGCGCCCAGTGGATCGTATCAGGATCCGCGCGTTCCCCTGCAAGGTACAAGGCGCGAAGGCAGCTAAGGTCATATTTCGCTTTGAATTCGCCTTTTGGGTCCACGCGTTTAATGGCACGGAACGCCGTTGGTGCGGTAAAGAAAGAGCGGACATTATGCTCGCTGATCACGCGCCAAAATGTGCCTGCATCCGGTGTGCCAACGGGCTTGCCTTCGAATACGATTGTGGTGTTGCCATGCACAAGCGGGCCATAGGTGATATAGGAATGGCCTACGACCCAACCCACATCTGAGGCCGCCCAGAACACGTCGCCGGGATCCACATTATAGACATTCTTCATTGTCCAATTCAGAGCAACCAGATGGCCGGCTGTTGGGCGGACAACACCTTTTGGTGCGCCGGTTGTGCCAGAGGTATACAGAATATAGGCTGGATGATTGCCTTCGACTGGGACACAGTCTGCGGGGGTAACGCCGTCTTGGACCGCGTGCCAATCATAGTCGCGACCCTCTATCAAAGGGGCTTGGCATTCTTCGCGCTGCAGAACGATAACTGTTTCAGGTTTATGTTGGGACAATTCAATCGCGCCGTCGATTAAAGGCTTGTACTCAACCACACGGTTTGGTTCCAACCCACAAGATGCGGCCAAGATGGCCTTTGGTTGGGCGTCATCAATTCGAACCGCCAATTCGTTTGAGGCAAAACCGCCGAACACAACCGAATGAACAGCACCAATACGCGCACAGGCCAACATCGCAACCAAGGCCTCTGGGACCATAGGCATATAAACAATAACGCGGTCGCCTTTGGTGATGCCCTTTGATAGCAATGCACCTGCAAGGTTCGCCACTTTGTCTTTTAGCTCTGCGAATGAGATTTTGTCTTTTCGGCCTGTGATCGGGCTGTCGTAAATAATTGCAACTTGATCGCCTTTTCCGGCCTCAACGTGACGGTCAACCGCGTTATAGCAGGCGTTTACTTTGCTGTCTGTGAACCACTCATAAAGAGGTGCGTTTGTATCGTCTAATGCGCGGGTTGGGGCCACGTCCCAATCGATGGCTTTGGACGCCTCTAACCAGAACGCCTCTGGATCATTTTTCCAGCTGTCATAAATTTCGCGATATCCCATGATGCAACTCCTCTCTCACTCGTCGCAGTTGCCATGGGTTTTGCGTGTTTCAGAAGGCGGTTGCAAGGGATAAAGATGCGCCCGCTTGACGCGTTTGGCGCTAACATTGGTCGTTAAGCGGCCTGTGTTGCGTAAAATGCGACCTGATTTCGGCCGTTGTCCTTGGCGGCGTAAAGCGCTGCATCGGCTTGTTTGATTAAGTCGTCGACTGTTTCGATGCCAGATTGCGGAGCGCCAAAGTAACGCGACGGCGCATAAGAACGGACGCCTAAACTAGCTGTTATGTTTAGGTCAGGCGCTTCGAAAGAAATATTCGCAATCTGTCTACATAACCTTTTGGCAAGAGCTTGGGCTAAGATGTTGGTCGTGTCTGTTAAAACGATCATGAATTCCTCACCTCCAATGCGCGCCACCATATCTGAGGCGCGGACCGCGGTTTGCAGGGTGTGCGCCACGCGTTTTAGAACAAGATCACCCACACCATGACCAAAGGTGTCGTTGATGATTTTAAAGTGGTCCAAGTCAATCATAAGAACGGCAAGCTCGGACCCATTGGATTGAGCAATTTCGAAACTTTGTTTGAGATGGGTCATCGCATATCGGCGATTATAAATATTGGTAAGCGGGTCGATCAGGGCTGCGTCAAGGCCAAGTTGCGCACTTTGCCGCAGTTTTTCATTGGTCGCCTTGATATCGACTTGATGCGCTATGCGGTGCTGTACCTCTGGGACAGAATACGACGTGAGAAGAATATCATTTGCCCCCAGATCAAGCGCTTCAAGCGCTGTGTTTCTATGGCATTCATCGGCCAGAACCAAAATTGCGGCATGGCGGGTGTTTGGATGCGCACGCATATTAAGAACATGCGTTAAAGATCCGCGTGGATCTGTTTGTGATAGACAGACAATGTAACAATCGGCACCTTGAGATGTCGGGGCATAAAAGGTCTCTGGTTTTTGAAACGTTGTTTGGAATGCGCCTTTGGCCTGATCGAACAGGGACAACGGCTCATTCTCGGATCGCAATACGATGCAATGGGGCGGTCGCAGAAATTCTTGGGGGGCTTCGTTTAATCCAAAGACCTTTTGTGTATCTTCGCGCAGGGCCAATTCTTTTCGTGAGGCATGACCGCGCAAAAGGCTTCTTAGTTTTGGAAAAAGCTCTTGTTCAGAAATGGGCTTGCAGATCACATCGGCTGCACCGTTTTGTAGGAATGAAACTCGAAATGGATGTGCTGCACCGCGATAGGTTACGAAAATGGGTGTCGATTTCGAGGCGATACAAGTACGTAACTTTTGCAGCTCTACGACATTGTCGCATGCGGCAATGACCAAATCCCATGCAGAGCTAAGGAGATCCGAGCCAAGTTCATCCAACGCGCCAATGGATGTCACGTCATAGTATGCCTTTCGCAACTTGAAGCCAATCGTAATGCGATTGGTTGGGATCGGGTCAATAAGCAATATTTTTGCGGACATATTTATGCGCCTGACGAAGATGAAATTTGTTTCAATTTTTATCATTTGGGTTAATAAACTCTTGAAATTCCCAAAAAGAGCGTGGTGAGAGACCGTGACACAAGATCAGGCACAAACTTATGCCCTAACGGCGCTGACTTGGTTGGTGGGGCAAGAGGACATTCTTGGGGTGTTTTTAGGCGCGTCGGGCGCCTCTGCTCAGGATCTAAGAGAGCGGGCCTCAGATCCGCAATTTCACGGTGCTGTTTTGGATTTCATTTTAATGGATGATGCTTGGGTCATTGCGTGTTGCGAAGCAATGGACCTTGATCCAAGCTTGATGAAACCTGCACGCATGGTTTTGCCCGGTGGGCAAGATGTCAATTGGACATGAAAAGGACGGCTTATGCAGCTTAGCGGACTATTGTTTGACAAAGACGGCACGCTTTTTGACTTTGGCGGAACATGGAATGTTTGGGCCTCTGATCTGATCAAAGAGCTAACATCTGCCAAAGCTGATGCCATTCGGTTGGCCAACGCCATGGATTTCAATCTGGACGAAGGCAGGTTCAACCCAACAAGCCCAATAATTGCCGGAACAGGGCGCGAGGCGGCTGAATGCGTGGCAAGAGGGTATGAGGGAATGTCCTTGCCCGAGTTGGAGGGGTTTTTATCCCTGCGCGCATCACAGGCACCTCTGGTCGAGGCTGTTCCACTTGCGCCCTATCTAAAGAATTTACGTGCCAAAGGCGTATCTTTGGGGGTGATGACAAATGATACCGAGGCTGCGGCACATGCGCATTTAGATGCCTTTGGGGTTCGGGGCTTGTTTGATTTTGTTGCAGGGTTTGACAGTGGGTTTGGCGCAAAACCCGCGCCGGATCCATTACTTGCTTTTGCACGACAGGTATCGTTAGAGCCTGATCGCATTGCCATGGTTGGCGATAGCACGCATGACCTAATTGCAGGTCGCGCAGCAGGGATGAAGACAATCGCGGTCCTTACCGGAATGGCCAGTCCCGCCGAATTGTCTCCTTATGCTGATTTGGTCTTGGATCACATTGGCCTTATCCCCGATCACGTGGATTTGGTCGTACATTCTTAGGCGCAATAGTTTAAATTCGACGTGATCCGTCGGAAATCGGCACAACAAGGCGGCTTTGACCCTTCATTGTAAGACCAAAGACAACGGAGTTTACGATGACCGATCAATCCCCGCGCCGCAAACGAGGCGGTGGCCGTGCCGGAAACGCAACCCGCAGAGGCGGTGCAGCTATTGAACAGATGTCATGGCGGCTACCTGTTAATATCGACCGCCCGACCGAGCCCTTGACCGAAGAAGGCGTCTTGGCCGTGCATGATGCGGCGATGCGCATTTTGGAAAACATCGGGATTGAATTTCTGAACCACGAAGCGCTTGAGATTTTGCGCGCATCGGGGGGATGTACCATTGATGGCGAAAACGTCCGCATGGGGCGTGATTTCGTGATGGAAATGGTGGCCAAAGCGCCAAGCCAGTGGGATATAACGCCCCGAAACCCAGACCGCAAAATTACCATTGGTGGTAACCATATTTTGTTTGGCAATGTATCTTCGCCTCCAAATTACTGGGATATGGATTTGGGGCGCAAGGTGCCCGGCGATCGTGAAATGTGCCGGAATTTGCTGAAATTGTCGCAGTATTTCAACTGTATCCATTTCGTTGGAGGCTATCCGGTCGAGCCGGTTGATGTTCATGCAAGCGTTCGGCACTTGGATGTTTTATACGATAAGCTGACAATCAGTGACAAAGCCGCCCATGCCTATTCCTTGGGGACAGAGCGGGTCGAAGATGTGATGGAAATGGTGCGCATTGCGGGCGGTCATAGCCACGAGGAATTTGACGCAGGTCCAAAGATGTACACCAACATCAATTCGACCTCTCCGTTAAAACATGACATCCCGATGCTGGACGGCTGGATGCGTCTTGCGCGGCGCAACCAAGGCCTAATTGTGACGCCCTTTACCCTTGCGGGCGCGATGGCGCCGGTCACGATGGCGGGGGCAGTTGCGCAATCCCTTGCAGAGGGCCTAAGTGCGATTGTCTTGGCACAGATTATACGCCCCGGTGCGGCCTGTGCCATTGGGACGTTTACCTCTAACGTAGACATGAAATCCGGCGCACCTGCCTTTGGCACGCCTGAATACATGCGGGCCACACAGATGACCGGCCAATTGGCGCGGTTTTATAATCTGCCGATGCGCGCGTCTGGTGTCTGTGCTGCCAATGTACCGGATGGCCAAGCCATGTGGGAGACGTCAAATAGCCTGTGGTCCGCAGTGCAGGCCGGCGCAAATGTGGTCTATCACGCGGCTGGTTGGCTCGAGGGTGGTCTGATCGCAAGCCCAGAGAAATTCATTATGGATTGCGAAGTTATTCAACATATCCAACGCTATATGGAGCCGGCCTTGACGGCCACAACCGAGGCGGATTTGGCGGTGGATGCTGTGGCCGAAGTTGGCCCCGAGGGGCATTTCTTTGGCATCCAACATACCCAAGACCGGTATACAGATGCCTTCTATCAGCCCTTTGTGTCCGATTGGAGAAACTATGAGGCATGGGAAGCGGCCGGTGGTGTTTGGACCCCAGAACGGGCGAATAAACTGTTCAAGCAAATCATCAACGAATTCGAAGACGCACCTATGGATGTCGCGATCAAAGAAGAGCTAAGCGCATTTGTTGAACGCAGAAAATCCGAGGGCGGCGCGCCGACAGATTTCTAAATTTCCGCACAAAAGGTAATGAAAACTATACCAAGGTTATATATAAAATAACTTTGGTATATATCCCTTCTGTGTAACCTTGTCAGTATTATTTTGGCGAGGATATTTGGTATGGCGTTTTACATAAATAACGGCTTTTTGCAGGAGGGTCTAAACTCTGAAGGGGCTTTGACACCTTATGTAGGTCTTGAGAATAATATAACAGAAGACTACGGGGACGGGTACGTTTACAGCTATTTTGGTCTTGCGCTTCCGGAGGTATTTCAAAACTTTTTAGACGGCGAGTCCGCTTATTACGCGCTGTTGAACCAAGATCCTTCGGTGTCCGCGAATTCTTACGCGTGGACGGATGGAGATCTGTCAATCACGGCGACAGGTCCGGCTCTTGACGGTAATCCACCTCAAACGCACTATACCCAGCTGTCTGCAGCAATTTTTAACAATTTTGCGTCCGAGTCCTCGGATGAGTATTCCATAGTCGTAACCGAAGGCGGCGCTGAGGTGGCTCGACTTGTATTTGGATCAGATCAAACTGTCCTTGAGGGCGATGGCGTATCTATCGTGCTCGACATGGACATGGACGGTGCGAACTCGGTTCTTGGTCTGATTGACGGATTTCCCGAACTTGCATCTTATATTAATCGTTTTCTTAGTCTTGATGTTTTACCTAGTTTGTTACTTCCCGATGCTTACGCCGCAACTGTCGTTGATAGCCTGGGCCTAGAAGGGGTAAGTTATAGTGTTGACGGTGCCGTCTTGTTTGAGATGCAGCGCTCTGCAACCGACGCAACCATTACCGCCGGAGATGCCTCTGTGCAGCTGACAGGAGATTTTGCCTCGGTAAGTATGGCCGAAATTCTATTTGGCTATGCAAATGCGCTATCCGGCACAGACGGTGCACCTCTGGAGGCTGATGGATTTTTTGATGGGGTGCATGTTCCATTGACCTCTGCGCGTGGGACCGTGTTTGACGATGTGTACGTCAATATTTTTAATTTCGATGGCGTGACGAGTGACGTTATCGTCGAAGGCCGCGATGGCGCATCTGAAGAATTTGATAGCCTCATCTTTGAGCCCAATTCAGACTGGCAAACCGTCCAGTATTTGATGGGTAATGGCGATGATTCGATGCGTTTTGACGGCAATCATGTGTTGGAGAATGCGATCTATTCAGGTTCTGATTTAACTACATCGTATCACATGGTATCGGGCGGTGAGGGTTGGGATCAACTTAGAATAATCGACGATTACTATAATAATCCCTATAGTGATTTGTCTGATTGGGATAACGAAACTCAAACCTCAATCGACTATGAGGTTACCAGTTCAGATGTAACGATTGATTTTTCTGTGGGTCGTGTCAGTAGCGAAATTGAATTGGCTGATAGTTTGGGGAATTCGTCATCCGGCACACTGTATGAAATCGAATTTTCGGGCATTGAAGAGATCTCCTCTGATATCTCTGGTGATCTCACCATTGTTGGAGACAGTTCACAAAACATCGTCAAACTACGACAGGGGCCAGAGAGCCTTATTTTTGTCGATCCAAGTGATGGTGATGGCGATGTGCTTGATCTGTCGCGCATTCGCCACCCCGATGAGTTTGGCGGTGAATTGCTTGGCTTTTCAATCGAATATTTACAAGAATACATGTCCGTCGAACGCATCGAGGTGCTTGACGATGTAACCTATAAGCTCAGCTCGCTAATAGACGGCGAAAGCGTTGTTGTAGCCGAGTTGACCAACGTAGAATATGTCAAGCTGCGTACTGAGATGTATGAGGAAGGCGAGTCCTATACGATGGAAACGGCGCAGCTTTACGCGCTTATGAATGGAGAGGTATACGCTACCGATGGTGACGATGATATCCTCGTATCCCAAAGCGACGCGGATGTGGATGGCCAAGAGGGATGGGACTCTCTTGAATTAATTTCTGCCGACTCAGATGGAGTTGAAATCACATTTTCCGGCGAAACAGCCGGCACAATTGATTTCACAGATGACGGTGTCTCATCTAACCAAATCACCTTTGAGAATATCGAACGTGTCGTTTTGCGTGATATTGACACAGATATTGACGTGATTGGTGCTCAAGGAAGGCAGATCCTTACATTCGATGGGTCTGGCCCAGAAGGGGCGGTTCTCTTTGATGGGGGTGACGGAGATCAGGACGAGCTGCAATTACATCGTGTCTGGCACACATATTTCGATGAGGCAGGAAATTTATTTGAAACACGTATCACCTTAGATGTATTTTCTAGCCAATTCCAATTGGTCGCGGTGGATGGTTTCGGCTTTGCCTTTGATTTTGTGTTTTATGAAAATGGCGTTGGCAACGGAACCGGTGCAACGGTCGGCCGCATTATTGATGTTGAATTCATTCGGTTTGCCGGAGAAGACGGCGCGGATGATGTCACAATGTCCGTGTCGGACTTGGTCGGTCTTGAGCCCCCACTTCCAGTAGCAACCGAAGGGGATGACGACCTTTGGGGCACAGATGGGGACGATAGCATCAATGGTCTTGGCGGTGACGATTACATCGAAGGCCGCGGCGGAAATGACACGATCAATGGGGGCGCGGGCTCTGATGGGATCGAAAGCGGCGCGGGCGATGATGTTATTACAACTGGCACTGGACAAGGTTGGGTCGATGCAGGCGCGGGTGACGACTATATCGACGCCTCTGACGTGACCGGTTGGGGGTATTGGATACTTCCTGGATTGGGCAATGACACAATTGTTGGCAATCAGGCGTTGTATTCAGCGTCGGAACCGGAGGGCAGCTCGCTTGTCTACAACGACCTAAGCGATGTTGGTGGCCTTACTATCGTGGCCACAGAAAATGGGTCGGGCACTGTGGTTAGCGGTGATGGCTCGGTCAATGATACGTTTACCTTCATGAACCGGTTTGGCGGCTCTATGGATGCGGATGCGATCACCGGAGGCATGAACACTTTGTCAGACGCCGAGTGGGAGATTTGGGAAGGTCTCCAAGGGTACGCAGGCAATGATACGATCATCGGCGGTGGCGGTTTTGACGAAATTCTGTATCATGAAATTAACGGCAATTGGGCCGAGGATCTGGACGAAGATGGCGTTGCTTATGGTGGGATCGTTGCCGATCTGCAGGCTGGAACTGTCATCGACAGCTGGGGCGATACCGATACCGTAAGTGATGTTGATGCGATCCGAGGCTCGATGCTTGCGGACTCTATCCAAGGTTCAATAGACGTGGAGCCCTTCGGGTATCGTGGCCTACGAGGTAATGACACGATCATTGGGGCCGTTGGTGGCTGGGACGTGCTCGATTATCGCATAGATTATGCCTATGGCGGGTGGAATGGTATTGATGCTAACCTTATTTCCGGAACAGTGATTGACGGATTTGGCGACACTGACACGGTGTCGGAAATCGAGCGTGTGAACGGAACAGACCTTGCCGATGTCATGCTGGCCGGTGAAGATGCTGTCAAATTTGTGGGTTATGACGGGAACGATCAACTGGCCGGCGGGGCCGGTGATGACACGTTGAACGGTGGTGCAGGTGATGATGAGCTGTCCGGAAGCGAAGGGAATGATCTTTTCTTTGAAGACGGCGGATATAATATCATCAATGGCGGTGATGGGGAGGATCGCCTTGTCTATGGAAGTCTGACATTGTCCGATGTCACCCTACAACAAGTTGAGGGTGGTTGGCGCTTGGCGCATGAATATGAAACAAACGAGATTTATGATGTCGAGTTTGTGGATTTTGCCGATCAAACTTTAGACATCAATGTGTTGGAAACGGCGCTTGCCTTTGGGGTTGATCCCGATGCCATTGATGAAACGGCCTTTGACATTGACCTGACCGAGGCATCGGAGGTCACAACAGGCGCGCTTGGCGATACAGTCGGCGGGTCAGAAGAGAGCGATACGGTGGAAAGTGGCCTTGGTGCAGACGTTGTTGACGCAGGTGGCGGTGATGACGAGATCAATGCCGGCGATGGCTCGGACAACGTACAAGGCGGAGACGGAAATGATACAATCTTTAGCTCATCAGGTGATGACACCGTCAACGGTGGTGCAGGTGCAGACCAAGGCGTTCTTTTGGGCGGGGATAACACAGTTGAAGAGGATGACGCCCCAACGCCAGAAACGCCAGAAGACGAGGATCGTCCATTAGACGATTTTTATTGTGGCGGGTCTGGAAATGATAGCATCATGACCGGCGGCGGGCATGATTTGATCATTGCCGATGTGACCTCTGATTACTTTGTTGGCAATGATACCGTCATGGGTGGTACAGGCGACGACCTTATCCAAGCTGGATACGGTTCGGATACCTTTATCTTCCGCTCTGGTGACGGGAACGACGTCATCGCACGTGGTATTTTGGATGCCTATATGGTGGCTGACGACTATACCGTCGAGGCGGTACTGGCCGAGTTGGACACCTCAGTTGGTGCTGATTTCCAAGTTGGCGTTGATGTCGTCAAATTAGAAGGATTTGACGCCGCAACTCTTAACAGCAGTAATATCCTCACTCATATCGAAAATAACGCGAATGGCGATGCGGTCTTGGACACAGGAGCCGGTACAATTACCTTTGTCGGTGTCGATGCAGGCGACTTTAGCGCAGATGATTTCGTCTTTTGATTTGATATGATTTACCAAGGAATAATGGAATGAAAACGGTTTTAAAAATTGGAATGGGTCTTGCGATTGTGAGCCTTGCCGCTTGTGGTGGATCGGAGACAGAGGTTGAGCAGGACTTTGAACCGGGGGCGTCTGGTTTGATCGGTTTAGCGACAAGCCCAGCAAGCACAAATCTTGTCAGCCTATCGGCAGAAGAGCAGTCTGACCTTGAGGGCTTTCTGGACCCCTCCGACCCCCGAAGTTTGGACGGTGACGGTCAAGCGCTGACATATGTGTCCGCGATAGACCCCGACAACGGGGACAGAACAAAGGCACTCTTGGTAACGCAGCAAACTTTGGTGTCTGACCTGCCCAGCAATTCGGTTGTCGAATACTCTGGAAACGCGCGCTTTGATCTAAGCGGGGGAGGGGGCAATTACACCGGTGTTATGGGTGCTAACCTTACCGCGTCTTTCGGGACCGAAGGCGCCGTTGTTGATGTCGAATTTTCGGATGTGGACACGGGACAAGGCTATATTGTGAATGGGGCATCAACCACAGATACAACAGGCGCAGAGTATATTGCGATCTCTAACCTTGCGATAACGGATAATTCCTTTGCCGCGGGCGATGACACGGCAATCGAGGTCCAAGGCTTTGCCAGTTCAACCTCATCTATTGATTTCTCGGATGCAACTGTTCAGGCAAATGGCGTCTTTGCAGGCCCGAACGCCGAAGAAGTTGCGGGGGCAGTTGCGGCAAGCACATCAAACGATTTCAAATTATTCACCACGTTTTCTGGCGCGCAGAGTAATTAATCTTTGATAATTAACGTCGAAAACCTCATCGCATCTGTGCGGTGAGGTTTTTTTGTGCTTGCTAAGACTTTGTACAGCTCTACGCAGCGTAAAGCATAATGCGCTAAAACGGGCTGAACGTTCACTAAATTTTATGGGAGAAAGTGGCATCCCGTAGGGGAATCGAACCCCTCTTTCCAGGTTGAAAACCTGGCGTCCTAACCGATAGACGAACGGGACACTGTGTGTCTGTGAAGCGGGTTCTAAGCAAACCGTAGCAGCTGTGCAAGAGGAAAAATGACTTTTTTTAAGAAAAATTGTATCTCTGAAAAGAGAGCTAAACAGAGCTGCGCGCCGCATCATCCAACCGCAATTGGATGCTTTGCCGACCGCCCCATGTGTTGAGGTCAAGTTTGCCAGAGATATGGAATTTTTCGCCTTTGTGGTCCAATAAGGCAGGGCCTAGCGCTGTATCAAATGCGCCAAAGGCAATGGCGTCGATTGAAGTGCCTAGGCCGTCGGTAAATCTAATTTTAAGGTGGTTTTCACCAACTTGTTTTGCATAGCTGATGCTCACATCCGGAAAAGCGAACCTCGGGCTTGCTGCGCCGGCACCATAGGGGCCTGCGGCCTCAAGCTGCTCATATAGCTCGAGCTGCGCTGCCTGAGGCATCATAATTCCGTCTAATCGTAAATCTGCCGGTCCGGCCAAATGGGCACCTTGCTTTTCCATCAACTCGGTCAGGCGCTCCATCGCGGGATGCAATTGGTCTCGGCGCAGCGAGAGACCTGCCGCCATCTTGTGACCGCCGCCCTTTTCCAACAGGCCCTCTGAGGCCAATTTCTGAATTTGCGCGCCGAGGTCGATGCCGGTGACGCTGCGCCCCGATCCTTTGCCGTCGTCGCCATCAAACCCAATGACAATGGCGGGCCGATTGGTGGCCTCTTTGAGACGCGAGGCCACAATGCCAACGACCCCTGGATGCCACCCATCCCCCGCAGCCCAGACCAGACCACGCTCATATCCACGCGCTTCTGCCTGTTCTGTCGCGGCCATACGCACCGCGGTTTCGATGTCTCGACGCTCGGCGTTCAATGCCTCGAGCCGTTCGGCCAAGGCTGTCGCCTCATGTTCAGATTGCGATGCTAACAAGCGCGCGCCTAGGTCGGCCTGTCCCACGCGCCCGCCGGCATTGATGCGCGGACCTAGAATATACCCCAAGTGATAAGATGTTGGCGCGGTGTTCATCCGCGCCGTATCCGCCAACGCAACCAGGCCAGGACGGGTGCGGCGGGACATCACTTTGAGACCCTGACGCACGAATGCCCTGTTTACACCGATCAATTGCGCGACATCGGCTACAGTGGCCAAAGCAACAAGATCCAGCATGGACAAAAGGTCTGGTCCTTTTTGTCCCGCCTCCCGCAATAGGCGGCCACAATCGACGAGACATAAAAACACAACTGCGGCGGCACAGAGGTGGGCGAGGTCGCCACTTTCATCTTGTCTATTCGGGTTCACGACTGCTAGACACTCTGGCAATGTCTCCCCACCTAGGTGGTGGTCCAATACAATGACATCCGCGCCTTGGGCGGCTGCGATTGGGCCGTGGCTTAGGGTGCCACA
>JALRHZ010000041.1:0-345 GCA_023259435.1 Paracoccaceae bacterium
GCGGCTCGTCCGAAGGGGGTTTTTAGGGTCAAAGGTCACGTAATCGGAGATCAAGATCAAGGCTGGCTCGTGCAAGTTGTTGGATCAAATGTCGAGATATCAGCCATCCCAAAGATCGCAGAAACGCGTATTGTTGCGATTGGGCTAGACGCGGTCGTGTCATCGCCAGATTTCGACAACTGGTGGCAGGCGTTTGAATTGGGCGCACCATCACAATCGTAATCCGATTGCGTCGTAAATCAGGTGAAGCACAAACGATGTGCTTGCCGTCTTTTTCAGAATGTTTCATGAGGGTCACATGTCCCAACCGAATTTCGAAATTGAACAGTCTTATATGGATCGCGG
>JALRHZ010000041.1:355-14413 GCA_023259435.1 Paracoccaceae bacterium
TCCGTGATCGCAGGCGTTGATGAAGTTGGGCGTGGGCCGTTATGTGGGCCTGTCACCGCCGCAGCAGTTATCTTGGACCCAAGTAGAATACCAACAGGGCTGAACGATAGTAAAAAACTAAGCGCAAAGGTGCGGGACCGGCTATTCAATGAAATTATGGATACGGCGCAGGTTGGATATGCGCATGTCCCACCCCAAGAAATTGATGAGCTAAATATTTTGTGGGCTTCGATGCGGGCCATGGAATTGGCTGTTGCCCAGCTTGCCGTGTCGCCGGGGTTTGTTTTGGTTGATGGCAATCGCGTGCCCGCAGCTTTTGGCCTTGAAGCAGAGGCCGTGGTAAAAGGTGATGGGCGGTCCGTCTCTATCGCGGCGGCGAGTATCATTGCCAAAACGCTGCGGGATCGGTTGATGCAAGATCTGGCAAAAGAGTATCCGCAGTATGGCTGGGACCAGAACGCGGGGTATCCAACCAAGAGCCATCTGGAGGCGTTAAGGGTCCACGGCGTCACCCCACATCATAGACGTTCATTCAAGCCGGTACACAACATCTTGTATCAAGAGAAATAATTAACGTCATGATTCGAAAAAGAAATTGACGGCGAATCACTTTTGACTCATACCTAAAGGCAAGAACAGAGCGCATAAGCGCCGTCTTTATTGAGGCAAGAAAATGAAAACACTGACCAAGGCTAAGGAAGTGGCGACACTTCCGTTGAATAGCATTTTGGACGGCGATTGCATCGACGTGATGAATAGCCTGCCAGAATGTTCCGTAGATCTTATCTTTGCAGATCCTCCCTATAATTTGCAGCTCAAGGGTGACTTACATCGTCCTGACAATTCCAAAGTGGACGCAGTTGACGACCACTGGGACCAATTCGATAGCTTTCGGGCTTATGACGAATTTACAACCGCTTGGTTAAAAGCGGCGCGGCGTATTCTAAAACCTGATGGCGCGATTTGGGTGATTGGGTCCTATCACAATATTTTCCGCGTTGGTGCAGCCATGCAAAACGAAGGGTTTTGGTTGCTGAATGATGTCGTGTGGCGGAAATCAAATCCCATGCCAAACTTTCGCGGGAAACGATTTACAAATGCGCATGAAACAATGATTTGGGCGTCCAAATCAGAGGGCGGCAAATATACCTTTAATTATGAGGCGTTAAAGTCCCTTAACGAAGGGGTGCAAATGCGTAGCGATTGGGTTCTGCCTATTTGCAACGGTCATGAGCGTCTAAAGGACGAAAACGGCGACAAAGCACACCCAACGCAAAAACCGGAAAGCTTGCTTCATCGTGTCTTAGTCGGATCAACGAACCCAGGCGATGTTGTGCTTGATCCGTTCTTTGGGACGGGAACAACAGGTGCGGTTGCCAAAATGCTTGGGCGCAACTTTATCGGTATCGAGCGCGAAGAAGCCTATCGTACTGTTGCGCAAAAGCGTATCGCAAAGGTGCGCAAATTCGACAAAGAAGCCTTGCAAGTGTCCGCAAGCAAACGCGCCGAGCCACGTGTTCCATTCGGACAATTGGTCGAACGCGGCATGTTGCGACCCGGCGAAGAGCTATTCTCATTGAATGGGCGTCATAAGGCCAAAGTACGGGCAGACGGCACATTGATTGGTGACGATGTCAAAGGGTCTATTCATCAGGTGGGCGCGTCGTTAGAGGGCGCACCAAGCTGTAATGGCTGGACCTATTGGTGTTTTAAGCGGGAAGGTAAGAAAGTACCGATCGATCTTTTGCGCCAACAAATCCGTGCAGAAATGAGCGAACGCCCAAACTAATTCCAAAATCACGAGATACAACTAGCAGTTGTTCCGCCTGCGCTTCTTTTTGAGGCGCAGCTACTTGGCCCCGTCCATTGTGGCGGGGTTCTTTTTTTGTTAGCGTCGCGCCAGATGGGGGATGTTATGACAGCAAATAATTTAAAAATTTCGACAATTTTTTACGCAACCGCGTTTTCGATATTACTTGGCTATATTCTTTTGATTGGCGCATCGACGTTGATCCCGATTGTTTGGGCCGTGATCTCTGTTTATATTTTGAACCGGGCAGAAACCACATTGTTTCAATTGTTTCGAAATGTCCCCGTTTTACAGTCTTGCCCTCTTTGGCTGCGGCGCGCCTTCGTTCTAGTTGGGTTTATTTGGATCGTGTCTGTTTTGGTCTCGATCACTATTGCAAATTTCAACGCAATTCAGATGAATATCGAGGGCTATCAAAAGAATTTGGAAAACATGGTTCAATCCTTGGCGGTGACCTTGGGTTTCGAGAATGTTCCAACTTGGGAGGCTCTGCTCGAGAATACAGTGGGTCAGGTTGATCTAAACGCTACCTTGCTATCTTTGGTCAATTCGCTGGCCAGTACCGGAGGGCAGGTGTTTCTTATTGCGATTTATGCCGTTTTCCTTTTAGGGGAAAGCGATACCTTGCGGCGCAAAACACAAATCGCCTTTGGCCATGATGCCGAAAAATCCCTTGAATTGTTCGATCATGTGAACCGACGTATTGGCGATTACCTCACTATAAAAACACTAATTAATGTTATCTTGGGGGTTATTTCATTTGTGATCATGTTTGCCTTTGGGGTGGACTATGCCATTTTTTGGGCCATTGCGATCGGGTTGTTGAATTATATTCCCTATGTTGGCTCTCTTTTGGGCGTTGTGTTCCCTGTTGCGCTTTCGCTTGCACAGTTCGGGAACATAACCTTGTCCATTGCTTTGGCTGTCCTTTTGACAAGCGCGCAAATGTTTGTTGGAAATGTTCTTGAGCCAAAAATGATCGGGAAATCGGTCAATCTAAGCGGGTTTGTTGTTTTGATCGCTTTGGTCGTTTGGAGCGCGCTTTGGGGCATAAATGGCGCGATCCTTGCGGTGCCTCTTACCTCTATGATTATGATCATTTTGGCTGGAATTCCCGACACGCGCTTTATTGCGGTTTATCTTAGCAACGACGGAGATGTCTCACATTGATTAAACGCATTATTTCGAATTACTTGCGCTTGATTGTGGCAATTGTCCGGTCCTTTATGGATGAAACCGTGCTTGCTCTTATGGCGACTAATACGATGATCGTGACAGGCTTTGCCATTGCCTTTCGATATGTCGAGGGGTGGTCATTCTTAGACGCATTTTATTTCTGCGTCATTACCATTTCCACTGTTGGATACGGAGAGATAACACCGACAACCGGAACAGGCCGCGTGCTTACGGTTGTGTTGATTACGATTGGCGTTGGCCTGTTTGTTGTCTTTGTCGGGGCACTAGCAGATACCGCGCTTCGCAATTTCAATAAAAATCGCCAAAGGTAACTGTGGCAGCAGCCACGCCTATCTCGGCATGGGCGTGGTGCCCTTGTTGTAATCGCGCCAGTGGATAATTTCTGGATAATACATCGACCGCCATTTCTCGACCCGCGGGTTCATATAGGCGCGCCATTTTGGGGGATACAATGCCATCAATCCCATGATGACATAGCCATACGGCAGTTGGGGTGCTGTTGACTGGTCGTAGGTTTGAAGCAAAGGAAAACGGCGTTTCGGTTTATAGTGATGGTCAGAGTGCCGCTGGAGATTGATCAACAACCAGTTTGTCGCCGTATGAGACGCATTCCATGAATGATGGGGTTTGACGGGTTCGTACTTTCCATCTCCTAGATGTTTGCGTGTCAGCCCGTAATGTTCCACGTAATTTGTCAGCTCTAACTGAAATACTGCAACAAAGGCCTGTCCCAAGAGGATCAAAATACCGGCCCAACCGGATAAGACAAAACCAAGGGTCAGCACCAAGGCTTGAAGCCCCCAATACAAAAAGAACGGGTTTGACCGATCATACCAAGGAAGATCTGCACGGGCCAATTTCTTTTGCTCTGCTTTGAACGCAGAGATATAGCTTTGTTTCAAAACCCTCGGAAAGAACCGGTGAAACCCTTCATTCCAACGCGCGGTCACAGGATCCTTTGGAGTGCCGACATAAATGTGGTGGACCAAAAGATGTTCCGAGCGGAAATGTGAGTAAAACACCATGCTTAGCAAAATATCCGCCAGACGACGTTCCATTTTGTTGGCTTGGTGCAACAGCTCGTGGGAATAATTGATCCCCAAAATACCCGTGGTAAGGCCAATCACGAACACACACCCAATCAGTTCAAGGACAGAGTGATCGGTGCGCGGCAGATACCACACTGCCCAGAACAACAATGCCGCCTGCATCACTGGCCAAACCAAAGTCACAAGTTGATAAGATCGCAATTCATCGTCCGATGTGTCTGGATCGAGGTTCGCCATATTTAAGCCAAAAACATCATCCAACGCGGTGAACACGCCCCAGCTATAGGCAAGAGGGATCAAAAACCACCATCCTCCCATGACGCAGGCCAAAACAATCATAGGTACAACCAATAAAGAGCCCCAAAAAGGCAAGGCTTTCCCGATATTTTGCATCATTTCCCTCTTCGACTCCTGCAACCACTTTTTAGTGGTGATGCCATATTTACGTCTTATACGCTAGGTCGAAGACTTTGCGCATCACCGTTGGAAGGTCTGATGGGCGAAAATCTTCTGATGCCACAAATGATCCTCGTTGGGCAGGGCGATCCAGAGGGACATAGGCTGTTTTTACGCTTAGCTGCAAATGAAAATGTGTAAATGTGTGCCGCACCTGTTCATTCAGGCTGCGCCATTCGGCTCGAATAGGTGGGGCTTCTTGTGGAGCCTCGCCCCAGTCCGTTGTGGGCCAGCCCAGCATGCCTCCCAATAGGCCACTCTCTGGACGGGTCTCAAGTAAGAGGGCTCCGTCAATCCGTTTCACCACATAGGCGATCCCAAGGCGTGTCGGCTTTGTTTTCTTTGGAAGCTTCTTTGGCAGCTCATGTTCTGTACCAGCTGACCGCGCGCGACACGCCCCACGCCACGGACACAGCCCGCAGGCTGGAGATTTTGGGGTGCAGATTGTTGCGCCCAAATCCATAATCGCTTGGGCATAGTCACCAGCGCGCAATTTGGGCGTCAGGCCAGCGGCAAGCGCAGTTAATTCGGGTTTTGCAGTTGAAAGAGGCGTGTGGATATCATAGATCCGCGAAATCACCCGTTCCACATTTCCATCCACCACGGTTTCGGAATGATCAAATGCAATCGAGGATAGGGATGCAGACGTATAGGGACCAATCCCTGGTAGTTTTTCCAATTGTGCCCGAGATTGAGGGAACTCGCCGCCAAAGTCATCACGAAGCAAGCGCGCACATTTCAAAAGGTTCCGCGCGCGCGCATAATACCCAAGACCCGCCCATGCGGCCATCACATCGGCGTCCTCTGCATTTGCAAGATCATTAAGTGTGGGCCAAAGTGCCGTAAACTTGATGAAATAGTCTTTGACCGCTGCAACGGTGGTTTGCTGTAGCATGATCTCTGACAGCCAAACATGATAAGGATTTGGCAGAACGCCGTTTTGTCGGTCCTTTGGGCCAACTCGCCATGGCATTTTCCGCGCATTGTGCGTATACCAGTCAAGAAGATCCTGAGGGTTCGGGGTCATTGCCAAAATAGATCCTTTCAAACGCAAATTTGAACTGGTGGTGCCTGTCACATCCACTAAGATACAAAAACGGCTTAGGACACAAGATATGACGAAACGCAAATCGAACAACAAAGGATTTACGCGAGCGGCCAGTTTCATGAGCCACTCAATTCGTTCCGTGTCTGAACAGCGTGGATTCGCTCAGTCACGTATTTTGACACATTGGGAAGAGCTGGTGGGTGCCGATATCGCAGCCATGGCGCGACCTGTAAAAGTCAGCTACTCAAAGGGTGGGTTTGGTGGAACTTTGGTTATCCTTACAACAGGGGCTCAGGCGCCTTTGGTTGAGATGCAAAAGGAAACAATTCGGGCGCGTGTTAATTCCTCTTATGGATATAATGCGATCAGCCGTGTCAGCATCACGCAAACAGCAGCAACCGGATTTGCCGAGGGACAGGCGACCTTTCTTCACAAAGCCGTGCAAGATAAAGAAAATCCCTCGACGGAGGTTGTTTCACAGGCTAAATCTGCGACAGAACATGTACAAGATGCAGGCTTGCAACGGGCGCTGATGGCTTTGGCCGTGAATGTCCTCAACACAAAAAAGACTGTACGATAACAAAGGAAGTACGAAACGATGGTTCGATCACTTGGGAAATACATAGCTCTGTTCGCGATTTGCGCTTTGGGAAGCTATCTTGTTTTATCGCCAAAAACGCAAACCCCTTCGGGCGAACAGACCTTTGAATTGCCGATGGCGGCCATGGCCCAAGACACATCCTCGAACGGCACAGACGATGCGGTAGAAGCGGCAGGCGTTACTGAAATGGTATTGGGCAACCCAGAGGCGGATGTCGAGTTAATCGAATACGCATCCTTTACCTGTCCACATTGCGCAAGCTTCCACGCGGAACAGTTCAAACAACTTGAGACGGATTACATCGAGACCGGAAAAATCAAATTTGTGTTCCGTGAGGTGTACTTTGATAAATATGGCATGTGGGCCTCTATGATTGCGCGCTGCGCCGGTCCTGTTCGTTTCTTTGGGATAACAGACATGATGTTTGAAAAACAAGGCGAATGGGCCCGTGCAAATGGCGATCTGGCAATTGTCAATGAGCTGCGTAAAATCGGTAAAATTGCAGGTCTTACGGATGAAAACCTAGATAGCTGCTTGCAAGACGGAGATAAGCTACGTGCTCTCGTAGAGTGGTACCAAGCCAATGCAACAGAACATGATATCCGCTCGACACCCTCTTTGGTCTTGAATGGAAAAACCTATAAAAACATGGCCTATGCGGAGCTCGCGGACCTCTTGGACAAAGAGCTTGGTCTATAATGACAACGCCACTTGACGGGTTAAAAGTTGTTGAGCTTGCACGTATTTTGGCAGGCCCTTGGGCCGGCCAAACTCTGTCCGATCTAGGGGCGGAGGTCATCAAAATTGAATCGCCCCAAGGCGATGATACACGTCAATGGGGCCCACCTTTTGTAGGAACAGGTGACACTAAAACGGCTGCCTATTTCCATAGCTGCAACCGTGGCAAATCCAGTTTGACGATTGATTTTAAATCAACACAAGGACAGGCACGCATTCTTGATCTTCTAAAAGACGCCGACGTCTTGATCGAAAATTTCAAGGTTGGTGGCCTCAAGAAATATGGATTGGATTTCGAAAGTGTTCGGAAAATAAACCCACATTTGATTTATTGTTCTATCACGGGTTTTGGACAAACAGGTCCCTATGCCCATCGGGCTGGGTATGATTATATCATTCAGGGCATGTCCGGATTTATGTCCGTCACGGGCGATCCAGATGGGCTTCCGCAACGCGCGGGTGTTGCCATTACGGATGTGTTCACGGGTGTCTATGCGACCACAGCGATTCTTGCGGCCCTCCACCAAAGACAAACCTCAGGCCTTGGACAGCACATAGATATGTCTCTTTTGGATACGGCGATTTCGGTGATGGCGAACCAAGGCATGAACTATCTGGCGACGGATGTGGCACCAGCCAGAACTGGAAACTATCATCCCAACCTTGCGCCGTATCAGGTGTTCGAATGTGCCGATGGCCACATCATCATCGCAACTGGCAACGATAGCCAATACCATCGACTCTGCACTGTTCTGGACCGCCCTGATTTGGCGGACTGCCCAGAGTATAAAACCAACGCCGACCGCGTCAAAAACCGAACTGCCCTTGATGCCGCGCTCACCGAGCGGACAAAAACCTTCACAAAACTTGATCTTCTCAAAGCTTGCGAGGATCATGGCATACCAGCGGGCCCAATCAATACCATGGATGAGGTCTTTTCAGACCCGCATGTCATAGCACGTGGTCTTGAGCTGCAGTTTGACGGCGTAAAGGGTGTCCGCTCGCCTTTTGTCTTTTCAGAGGCAACCTTAAACCTATCGCAACCTTCGCCAAAATTAGGTCAAAATAACCAAGACTAACTTTCCTGTCCCGTCATCATTTTTTGTCCAAAAATATCTTCGGGGGTGAAGGCATAGCCTGAGGGGGCAGACAGCCCCCTTTTAGCGTTTCGGCAAAAGGGGCAAAAGTTGATCAAGTAGCGCATCAAAATTTTCTATGGATAACCGCACAGGTAAAGCGATCACATCCCCTCGGAACTCTGGCGGTAGGCGGACCGCATCTTTTTCCGTTGTCACCAGCTGTGCGCCAGCCTGACGGGCCTCCGAGAGAAGTCTCTTTATCAACGTAGGTGTCAACGTTTGATGATCATCAAGAGCTTCAGTTCTCAACAATTCAGCCCCCAAACTTCGTAAGGTTTGGAAAAATTTCTCAGGATCGCCAATCCCAGCAAACGCTATATAAGGACCATCACGCCAATCCATCCCTGTTTCAAGCGGCGCCAACTCCCCGATTAAGTGCAAAAGAGCCGGTGGTAGTGTCGTCATCGACTGAAATTTCTGCTGATCAGTCTTATCTCCGATGGATAGAATGATATCTGCGCGCCGCAGTCCTGCATGCACAGGTTCGCGTAATGGTCCTGCCGGAAGGCATTTTCCGTTCCCAAATCCATATTTTGCACCCACCACGACAATGGATAGGTGTTTACGAACGGATGGATCTTGGAACCCGTCATCCAATAAAACCACGTGCGCGCCAGCGCCTTCCGCCGCGCGTACACCGTCGGCACGGTTTTCGGTAACCCAAACCCTGGAAAAGGCCGCCATTAAGAGAGGCTCGTCTCCGACAAGTTTGGCACTATGGTATGCGGGTTCCACTTCGAATGTGCCCTTGAATGTTCCACCATATCCACGAGACACGATGTGAACATCATAGCCACGGTCGATCAGGTCCTGGGCCAAGGCGATTGTCGTGGGTGTTTTCCCTGTGCCGCCAACGTTTATGTTGCCGATACAAACGACTGGTACATTCGCCGAATATTCGGGGGGCTGTGCGACGCGACGGGCAGTAAGTGCGCCATAAATTCGTCCCAAAGGTCCCAACACCCAAGATTGCAACGAAAACTGCGAGGCTGGGCGGTTCCAAAATTCTGGCGCGCGCATATTATACTCCTATCTCGTCCAAATGGGCCGTGATCTGCTTTACGATACTTTCTGTCACATCTGATCCTTGCGTTGCAATCTCCCATGCAGCAAGCGCCATACGGGCGGCCATATCGGGCTGTAAGAGTTTCAGGATCGCGTTGGACAGGCTGTCTTCGTCCTGAACCATGCGTGCAGCCCCGTTTTTGGCAAGCGTTGCATAGGCTTCAAGATGATCCCCAATTTGAGGGCCATAAGCGATGGCACATCCGTGCCCCACAGCCGCCCAAGGGAATTGTCCGCGTTGCCCGTCGATAAGAGAGCGTCCAATAAAGCATGCAGCAGACATCTGATACAAAGGCGTATCCGTGGTCGAAGGGACGATTACGACTTGGCTTGAAGTTTCAGGCGCAACTTCTGGGACCATCACTTGGGTTTTTAATGCGAATTTTCGTGCAATGTTTTGGATCTCTTCAATCTCATTTTGTGTTTCGGCTCTTAGGCACAGCACTGCCATATGAGACTTACGTGTCACTGTCCGATGCGCTGCAATAACAAGCGGCCATTCTTCGGCAAGTGCGCCGACAGCGGCCCAAGTTGGCCGATTACCGATCACGAACTTGGCAGTACCCTCCACTGTTTCCAAGATCGGAGCGGACTGTAGAGGTCCTTTGACAGTTATGCGTTCTGGTAAAACTCCGAGTTTGGCAAGTTTAGAGGCAGCCTCTGTGGAAACCGCATAAATCTGCGCCGCGTTGTCCAAAATTTTGGCATCAGAACTTCGTAAAAATGGCAAAGCCCTTGGCCGCAGGCCATCTGTATCGATATTTGCACAAATCAAAAGGCCTTGTCTGCGGGCAAAAGGATCGAGAAGGCCTCGTTGGAAATGGCCCCCGAGCCATATACAGGCGACAGGAGACCAGGTTCCTAGAAAAGTTTCAACATAGGTTGGGTTTTCATGAGGTAAGTCAACAGACCAGATGTCTGGTGAAAAGGCTGATGCACCAGTCACCAATATTTCGATATCTGGACGCATGTGGCGGATGCCAATGGCAAGGTTTTTGGCGGCACTGGCCTCTCGCGGAGACGCGCAGTGAAGCCATACAAGCGGGCCGTCAAATCCCTGTGTCACGTCTGCGGCCATTTTGTCATTGTCCTTTTGAAAAGAGCGGTCCCATTCTGTCGGGGCTTAAGCCATACATAGGTAATTTTTCGAAAGGACAAAAGCCCGTCTAAGAGCCTTAAAAAACAAAAAAACCGCGCAGCGAGGCGCGGTTTTTGTATTCTGTAATCCAAAAAGATTTTAGAAGCCCAAGCCTTCGTATTTCTTTTTGAATTTGGAAACACGGCCGCCTTGGTCCATAAGACGCGTGCTGCCACCATTCCATGCTGGGTGCGCTGACGGGTCAATATCAAGCGCCATTGTGTCGCCTTCTTTACCCCAAGTGGAGCGCATTTTCACGATAGTACCATCGGTCATTTTGACGTCGATGAAGTGATAATCGGGATGGATGTCTTTTCTCATCTCGCCGCTCCTTATTGGTCGTTTTTAGATTTGTAGTTGGAAACCTCTGCGATACGTGCAGATTTACCGCGACGCGAGCGTAGGTAGTACAGTTTCGCACGACGAACGCGGCCGCGACGTACAACTGTGATGCTTTCGATGTTTGTGGAGTGAAGTGGGAACACACGCTCAACACCTTCACCGAAAGAAATTTTACGGACTGTGAAAGAACCGGCAATGCCCGCGCCATTTTTGCGCGAAATACAAACACCTTCATAGTTCTGTACACGTGAGCGCGACCCTTCGGTCACTTTATAGCCAACACGGATTGTGTCACCGGCCTTGAAATCTGGGATGTCTTTGCCCAGAGCGGCGATCTGTTCCGCCTCGAGTTGCGCGATCAAATTCATCGCAAGTCTCCTATCTGCTTGTGGTTTATTCCACAAAGTTGTTACGCGGCCTCAGAGCTCTTGGTCTTCGTTCGGGTCCCTATTTTCATAAGCCCGCCAGAGGATCAGGTCGTCATTGCTTTGGTCGCTTTGTCTTTGTCGCCCTACCGAAGAAATAGGCATGTCACAAAACGAGGCGGAGAACCGCCCTAAACCATGCGCGGTGTATAGTGAGTCGGTTCAGGAAAAGCAAGGGGCATTCCCCCTAAGCGGGATGGGCCATCATCCTTGGACAAGTTGCAGTAAAAGACGCTATTTTTTTGTGTATTTTGCCCACAAATCCGGACGTCGATTTTGCGTTAAAATATGGGACTGCTCTTTGCGCCATGTTTCGATGTTCTCATGGTGTCCCGATTGTAAAACTTCTGGAATATTATGGCCATTCCATGTCGCGGGGCGTGTATATTGAGGGTGTTCCAAAAGCCCGTTTGAATGGCTTTCTTCCTCTGTTGACGCTTGGTTCCCAAGCACACCGGGAAGAAGGCGCACAGTTGCGTCAAGCATAGCTTGGGCCGCTATTTCGCCACCCGTAAGGACAAAATCCCCTAACGAGATTTCTTGTACGTTATAGTGGTCGAGAACACGTTGATCGACACCTTCAAAACGCCCGCACAACAGAATGACACCATTTCCTGATGCCCATGTTTTTGCGGTGTTTTGTGTAAACGGTGTGCCTCTTGGGCTTAGGTAATAGATTGGCCTGCCTGTAGGCGCTTGGGCGCGGGCGGCCTCGATTGCTGCGCCGACAACATCGGGACGTAGCACCATACCAGCGCCGCCCCCTGCGGGTGTATCATCGACATTTTTGTGTTTGGTAAGACCAAAATCACGCAGGTTGATCGTGTTCAACTGCCATAACCGCTCGCGGAGCGCTTTGCCTGTCAGGCTTTCCCCCAAGACACCAGGAAAGGCCTGTGGGAAGAGAGTAATGATCTGCGCCTCCCAAACATGGGCCAGCGGGGCAGGCGCCATTAGGTCACGGGGCTTTAACGAAACAGTGACCCGTTTTTGTCCGTGAGAGCGTGCAGGTTTATCCATTATCAAAGCAACCCTTCTGGTGGGTCTGTTATGATGATGCCGTTTTCGATATCGACTGTCGGAACAATCTCTTGGGTAAATGGGATGAGAGCGCCGCTTTTCAAATTCGGGCCCCGCACCTCAAGAAGATCGCCGGCGCCGTGGTTCAGAACTGCATGCACTTTTCCTAATTCTGTTCCGCCCGTGTCTTTGACGGTCAGGCCGATCAAGTCTTGGTAATAATATTCATCGTCGTCCGTTTCAGGAAGGCGGTCACGTGGCACGTATAGTTTGGTCCCTTTCGCCGTGTCGGCCTGTTCTTTGGTCACAATGCCAGACAGGCGCGCGGTCAAGCCATTCTTGATGCGACCAGTCAAAACAAGATCATAACTTTGACCATCCTCTGTGACCAATGGTGCATAATTTGCGATGTCCTCGGCTGTGGACGTATAGCTTTTGAGGCGAACCTCACCTTTGACGCCATAGGCACCCGCAATCGCGCCAACGCAAATCATTGATACATCCATTTTACTTCTCACATAGACCTGCGGTGATCCGCCCGCCTAGGTCTAGGCAGCGGTCCCGCATTGATTGCTTTTCGTACACGATACCCGCCACAAAGGCGATACCGATGATAATTAGTGTTCTGATTGGACGGAATAACATCATCTATCCTCAATGATCAGGTGGCCACGACGCTGTTCCCACTCTGCACGTTCTAGAGCAGGGGTGTCATCGAAATTTTTGGGCCATCCCATGCAAAAATAGCCTATCAGTGACCAGTTTGGATCAGCATTCAGGTCTGTGTTCAATTGATCTGGGTCTAGGATCGATACCCATCCCAAGCCAAGCCCCAACGACCGACAATAGAGCCAAAAGTTAAACACAGCGCAAACAACAGAATACCTACGCATTTCGGGCATGGAGGTTGCACCCAAACCTGATCCCTGTTCGGTGCTATCATCACAATAGACTGCAAATTGGACAGGGGCGTCTCTCATACCGGAGAGTTTAAGTGAGGCATATTTCTGTTTTTGCGCGCCTTGATAACCGCCCAACGCCTGCGCATTGGCAGTGTTGAAATTCTTTAATGCGTTCTCACGCGCTGTTTCAGATCGCACGCGCAAAATACGCCAGGGCTCAGACAGGCCAACAGAAGGCGCCGTCAAAAAAGCGTCGAGGCACTGGTCAACCAGTGCCTCGTCCACAGGATCAGTTTTAAATTCTCGGACGTCTCTGCGCCACTGCATCAGAGATGACAATTCTGTGCGAAAGGCATCCGAGAATTGCATGATCTTACTCTTCAGCAGGTGCTGCAGCTTCTGCAGCTTTCGCTGCTTTTTCTTCTGCACGGTCCTGCATTTTCTTACCTGGAACCGCTTTCTTCGGGTTGTTACGCTCTTTCTTTGGCATCACGTCGGCTGCTTCTAAAAAGCGTGCAACTCGGTCTGTGACCTGTGCGCCTTGGCCCAACCAGTACTGTACGCGCTCGACGTCCATCTTTACGCGCTCTTCGCTGTCTTTAGGCAATAGTGGATTGTATGTGCCGAGTTTTTCAACAAAACGACCGTCGCGTGGCATACGGCTGTCAGCCGCAACAATACGATAAAATGGGCGTTTCTTTGAGCCACCACGGGCCAAGCGGATTTTCATAGCCATTGTTTGTTCTCCTTTAGAATGGCGGATAGGGGCGGACCCCTAAGATTGGTGTTGTTTATGGTGTTGTATGACTTCCTGAATGATGAAATTCAGAAATTTCTTAGCAAACTCGGGGTCGAGATCGGCCTCGGCTGCAAGGGCTTCAAGCCGTGCAATCTGCCGCGCTTCGCGGGCAGGATCGGACGGGGGAAGATCGTGTTCGGCCTTTAGTTTCCCAACGGCCTGAGTATGTTTGAATCGCTCGCCCAAGGTATAGACCAATATCGCATCTAAACGATCGATGCTATTGCGGTGGTCTTTTAGGATTTCAGAGGCGCGTGTCACTGCGTCAGACATGGGGCAAATCCTTCCAAAAATTGACGTTTATTTTATACCAGTGGCAGGGTGGCATT
>JALRHZ010000042.1 GCA_023259435.1 Paracoccaceae bacterium
AGACCTAAAAACAATTCTCACCAAGGCTTGGGGCGACGGTTGGCATCGAAAATTCAAGCAATTTAATGTGCATCCTTTTGCTGCGGCGTCCATCGGTCAGGTGCATCGTGCTGTGTTAAAAGACGGAACAGAGGTCGCCATAAAAATCCAATTCCCAAACATCAAAGAGACGATTGATCACGATGTAAACACCCTTGTCGCTATTTTGAAATCAACGCGTCTGCTCCCCAAAGAACTTGATATCGACATGTACGCACGCCTGTGCGCCGAGCAACTGTCCCAAGAAACCGACTATCTTAGAGAAGCCGAAAATTTACGTCGTGGTGCCGCCTATTTCACAGGCCCTCGGGTTAATGTTCCAAAGGTGTTTGACGCCTATTCGTCTGGAACTATTTTGACCATGTCATTTGAAAGCGGTGCCGGATTGGGCGATTTGACCGATCTGACAAAAGCGGAACAAAATTCGATTGCAATAAGACTGACCCAGCTTTTTTTGTCAGAACTCTTTGATCATCGTTTCATGCAAACGGATCCGAACCTGTCAAATTTTCTGATTGATCCAAAGACACGTGACCTGACCCTGATTGACTTTGGTGCCTGTTGTGAAATTTCAGATGACACCTTTGAAATTTATGACACTTTGCGCAAAGCTATTCTCACACTGGATGCTGATGTGATTAAGACAGTTCTTGTACAACTAGGATTGCTTCCAGAAGATCTGTCGACTGCGACCCAAGCCCTTGTTGATGATATCATGACAACACTCATGTCTGAATTAGGATCGGAGGACGGATTTGATTTCGCAACCACACGGCTGTTTGATTTGATAGATTTTAATCAGATTTTGACTTTTGCCGATATCGTACCAACACGCGCCCTTCCCGCTGATTTCATTTTCGTTCAACGCAAATTCTTTGGCTTATTGATGTATTTCAAAACTCTTGAGGCGAATATCCCTATCCTGCCAATGTTGCGCGCAATCGGGGAAATGGATGTATCTGCGCAAAATAATCGTGTCTCGTCGTGATCTGATGGATTTTTTCCAAGACTGATCTGATTTGGATCTATATTCTAACCAACATCAGATGAGACATGAGGCAACACATATGACCCAAGATAAACCCCGCGTTGGATTTATTGGTTTGGGGCTGATGGGCCGTCCCATGGCGACAAACCTAATACAGGCTGGGTTTGACGTTATTGCCTATAATCGAACACCTGCCAAAGCAGACCCACTGATCTCTTTAGGGGCGACGCGCGCGGCCTCTGTGACCGAGGTCTTTTCATCAGTCACCGCAGGCATCATCATCATTTGTGTCACCGATACACCGTCCCTTTTAGATGTTGTGGGCCAAGCCGTCCAAACCTCGCTGAGTGGGACGTTGATTATTGATATGGGCACCACAACGGTAGAGGCAACTCAACAGGCCGCCAGCCGCATTACCGACGCAGGTGGCGTCTATGTGGACGCGCCAGTATCTGGCGGCGCGGTTGGCGCCGCAGAGGGCACTTTGTCCATTATGGCAGGTGGCGATGCCAGTGATATTGCACGGGCGCAGCCAATTTTTGATGTGCTTGGCAAAGCGACAACCCATATTGGCCCCATTGGATCAGGCCAAATCGCAAAATCAGCCAACCAAGCCATCGTCGGCGCGACCTTGGGCATTGTCAGCGAAGCGATGTTGATAGCAAAAGCAACCGGCGCAGATCAATCAAAAATGCGCGCGGCTTTGTTGGGTGGCTTCGCCCAAAGCCGCATTCTTGACTTACACGGACAACGGATGATTGATAAAGATTTCACGCCCGGTGGTCGTGCCACCACGCAGGCCAAAGACATGGTACAAGCTGTTGATTTCGCGCGCTCTTATGACCTTAATCTGCCAATATTAGAGCTATGTAGCGATCTTTGGAAAGAAATGGCAAAAGATGGAAAAGGCGATCTGGATCAATCCGGATTTTATAAATTCTTGTTAGATCGGCATAACATCTAGATGTTAAAATTCTGTGCGAACCTAAGTTTTCTTTTTACCGACATTCTGTTTCTTGATCGGTTCTCAGCGGCCGCGCGTGCGGGATTTCAGGGGTGTGAGTACCTGTTCCCTTATGACTATTCCCCAGACCAGATAGCACAGGCATTATCGCAGTCTGGACTTAAGCAGATATTATTCAACTTGCATCCAGGCGATTGGTCAAAGGGTGAACGTGGGTTGGCCGCGTTGCCGGGCCGCGAGAGCGAATTCAAACAAACTGTTGAAACCGCTCTTAAATATGCGCTGGCCACGCAGTGTCGGTATGTCCATATTATGGCCGGTGCCAGCACACCCGAAGTTCACCCAAATAACGACGTCTATCTTGAGAATTTATCATATGCCGCGAAACGATTAAATGAACATGAAATCATTGGGTTAATAGAGCCTATTAATCCAATTGATATGCCGGGTTATTTTTTGACCGATGTAGATCAAGCTCTTGATTGTCTGCGTAGTCTCAACGCACCTAATTTGAAATTACAGTTCGATTGTTATCATCGCGCCACTGTGGGCAAAGATATACTCGCAGGCCTAGATAAAGCGGCCGATTGGTTGGGACATATTCAAATTGCTGGTTACCCAGACCGTAACGAACCAAATACAGGAACGCTTGATTATGGACCTGTTTTTCAAAAGCTGTTGAACCTTGGGTATGACGGTTGGATCGGATGTGAATATGATCCCAAACATCGAACAGAAGATGGACTATCTTGGCGTGATGACTTTCTTAATGTCGCAACACCTTCTAATTCGACAGGCAAGGCGTGATTATACTGCTCCAAACAGGTTGGCGTTTACAGGTGCTACTTGTGACTGTGACCCCTGCTCGATTGGCCGAGTTACATTGTCAATGAACGCTTCAACAAAGCTTGAACGCGAATGACCCATTTCTTGTAATTCTTGTTCTGACAATGTTGCAACGACATGCATTGCTGCGCTACGTGATCGGCTTTTTGCAACCGCGATGAAAAAATTCTGAAACATATGTGTCTCCTTTTCTTGCATAGGTGATACCACCACAAAATCACAGAGACCTCATATAATTTTGAAATGCGGCTATGCGTAAAAAGCAGATCTATAACATCTAAAGTTGATGGTTAAACAAGAATGCGTTCCATGCCGTTAAGCAAAAAAGTCTGGCCCAGGATTTTCCCGCACCAGACGTTACATCAAAGCTAGCCCGCTGTTTACTCTGAAAGAGATCCAATAAACGGAGCGTTCAGACGCAGGTTTTGATCGTCATCCACTGAAACATACCCACCGATTTCAGCGGCATTAGAGCCAAAAAATGCCCCATTCATTTGAATATCATCCGCAGAAACAGAAACGTCCTCACCATCTTGGCGGGAGATCGCAGGCTCTTGTCCAGAGGATGAGCTTACACCACAAAAATGCGCGCCACCTGAACATCCAGACCCCATCGCGTCACTTACAACAAAGACCGAAGCGATATGGTTAGCATCACTTACATTTGCCGAGGGTGTAAATTCCGATAACAGGATTGATACTGTGTTTCCATCTACGTCAAATGAGGCCGTTACGGTTCCGTTGCTTAGATCATAAGTCTCACCAACTGTCGTGTCGGCAATCCCTTCGATATAAACGCCGGTTCCAGTATAGACCGCATCGGAATTTGGCGTGTCTGATGCGCGTTCGCCATATAGGTTGCCGAGGTCATCAATGCCAACCGATGTTAACGCATCAGCTGTGTTTGCACCTTGATAGTCCTGTTGCGAAATAAAGGACGCCTCTTGGGATGTAATCGTTACATATCCCGTTTCATAGGATCCGCCGTCCCCGCCATCAGGCGGCGTATCACCATCCACTGGCGTTTCACCGCCCCCACATGCAATCAAGGTTAGGAGAGGTATAGCTATTAGGGTGTTTTTTATTTTCATGACACTTTCCTTACCCGAAATCGAAATGATCGGCGTTCAAATCTGCGACTTCAAGACCATAAATCTGAACCGTGGTTCCATTTTTATCAAGTTCAACGTAGTTGCCGTTTTGACGTAAATCTTGCAGCGCATCAGCCGCCGAGGCATAGCCCATGCCAGAGACATCTAGCATATCGGCTGTGACGTCAAAGTCACGTGCAATGACATCGGTGCCTTGGTCATTGATACGTCCAATTTTGTCGGTGCCCTCGTTGCTATTGAATACAAATACATCCGCACCACCAGACCCTTGAAGCAAGTCGTCACCACGACCTCCTTCGAGAGTATCTTGGCCAGATGATCCGCGCAGAGCGCTATCCCCAACTATGACGTCATTTCCATTTCCGCCCAATAGATGGTCATCATCGTAACCGCCATAGATGCGGTCATTCCCATCACCACCGTTGATAGTATTGTGTCCGGTTGCCGCAAAGAGAACATCGTTGCCACCAAGCCCGTCCAAACTATCGTCGCCCCATAAGTCGTAGATTTCATTGCCAGCACTGTTACCTGTCAGGCTATCAGAATACCCGCCACCGATAATATTTTCGATATCGCGTATCTGGTCTACGCCGATACTTGCATCGGTTGATCCCAAGCTGGCAGCACGGCCATCGGTTAGATTGACAGAAATTGCTGCTGTTGCGCTGGTATAGGTGATTGTATCGATACCGTTGCCGCCATCATATATATCATCTCCCTCACCAGAGCCGCCGACGATTTCATCGTTGCCTTCACCGCCAAGCACGGTGTCATCCCCATCGCCTGCATACAAACGGTCATTCCCATCGCCACCGTCGAGTTCGTTATTCGATGAGTTACCTTCAAGGAAGTTTGCGTCTGTGTTTCCAACAAGGCCGCTATCTGCCGAGTTTTCATCCAACTTGGCATCTTTGACACTCTCACCCAAGGTGAACCTGATGGTTTGGGTCACGATAACCGTATCAACGTCATCCTCTCCGCCTCGGTCATCAATCACGTCACCTTCGTCATCAACATAATATGTGTCGTTTCCAGCCCCGCCGATCATGGTATCCGCGCCCACGCCACCGTTTAGGGTGTCGTCGCCTGCTCCACCTTCGATGAGGTCGTCACCGGTGTCGCCGTAAAGTGAATCGTTTCCACCATCTCCGAACATCGTGTCGTTACCATGCTCGCCGTCGATGGTGTCGTTTCCTTCGCCTCCACCAAGAACATCTGGGTTATACCCCCCAACGATATCGTCGCGCCCGTCACCACCAAAGATGGTGTCCGAGCCAAATCCACCCGCGAGGAAATCGTCGCCTTCGAGTCCGTTAATCTGATCGTTTCCGAACTCACCAGCCAAGAAATCATCATATTGCGTCCCAGTCATCGTATCATCTTGGGACGTTCCGATTTCAGTAATACCAACCGGCGCGACGTAGTTTTCAACAACCATATGCACGGTTTCGACGGGTATATTGTAATAGAATAGATCGTTGGTGATTACTTGGCCTGAGATGTTTCCGACCAAACTGTCTTGATCGATACTACCGTCAATACCCGAAACTGAAATCGTTTGAGGCTGATCCCAATTCGAGGCTGTGAACACAACAGATTTTGTGTCCAAAGAAAGTAGATCTGGATTTAGCGAGGTAAACACGACCTCAACGGTACGCCCGTCCATAACCGGCGCTCCGAGGCTTACGTCAAATGATCCACCCGCAGTTTCACCTTCGATCAGTTGACTATCCGTGACATCGATCCGAACCTCGTGCGCTTGTGGCTCTGGATCTGGTTCAATGCCCGGCTCGTCTAGGTCGATTGTTACCGTTCTTAAAACCGGTTCAGATAAGATTCCTTCGCCATTCTGCGCGTAAAAGCGGAGGATGTAGGTATCATTTTCAGGAACATCTGCATCTATCTCCAAGATTTCGCGTGTGAAATGGAACTGTCCGTTTTGGTCAGTTTGCACAGAGATTGCAGGTCCAGTGTCGCCAAGAACCTCCATGTAAACCGTTGTTCCCGGTTCTGATAGGCCCATTATCCCATCAAACCCGTCAAACTCGTCCTGTGTCAGAACATTATCGCCTGCGATTGTGTAAACGATTGGTGCGTCTGGCGCGTTTGCTGTGCCCGATGTGCCGACCAAGATAGCCGAGTTGTTCTCATCTAACCTTGTTGCAAATTCAAGGTTAGCATCCTCAGACCGAATGGTCATCGATCCAATGGCAAATGTCCCGTCATCCAAAACATTTCTGTCCCGAACTGTATAGGTGCCATCGCCATTGTTGCTTACGGTAAAGAGATCCCAATCGTGGGTTGGATTTGCCTCAAAGATAATCTCTTCGCCGGCCTCATAGTCCTCGATAGAATCGCTTTCCCAAGTTGCAACAGTGCCCGCAAAGATGTCGACACCCTGCCCGCCGTGGTACTCATCATTTCCGTTCGTACCGCGAAGATAGTCATCTCCGGCGTCACCATAGATGGTATCATTGCCCTCGCCGCCAATAATAGTATCGGCGCCGGTTCCACCGTTGATCTCGTCGTCACCCCTGCCGCCATGGATGCTGTCGTTTCCATCGCTGGTGGCGTCGTTTTGCCAAGGTGTTCCACCATAGATACGATCGTTTCCATCTTCGCCCAGCAGCGTATCATTGCCAAGATCACCGTAAAGTTCGTTGTCATTGGCATCACCACGCAACCTGTCCCCTTGGCTACCACCTTTTAGTCCATAGAAATCCCCATCTGTCACAGTTACCGTGTGAAGGGTATTGTCCATGACGTATGAGTATTCCGTGCTGCCAATGGTCCAATCGACCGCAGTTTCCCAATGCGCTTCTAATGTGCCCGTTGGTCCATTGCGTAGAATTTGCACAATATCGTCGCCACCTTCAACGGACCACCAGAACCATCTGTCGGTGACCAAGATGTCATCAAATTCTGTGCCCCATAGGTGAACGCCCCGTGTGGAGTCGATAATTGTATCAACGTCCCCGAATTGATCGCGAATTGTGTATTCGTCCATCGACACGGACGATCCGTTATACGTCACAGTTCGGCCACCAGCCATGTTCGCGATAATACCGGTGGTCCCTGGTTCAACATCATAACGCAGCCACCCCCACACATTATTCATGTAAAGAGTGTCGTTGCCTTCTTCAGAGATGTATTCAGCGGCATCTACAGGAAGCGAGGCATCCATGTCGCCAAAGTGAATTTCGTCGTCGCCAGTTCCGCCATACACTTCGTCACGTGTTTGGCCATTATTCCCGATGCCTGTATAGATGGTGTCGTTGCCGCTTCCACCGTCAAGGATATCACTTCCTCCGCGACCGTGTAGGACGTCGTTGCCACCAAAACCTTCTAGAAGATCTTCACCATTTGTGCCTTCCAGTGTTTCATCGGCGTCACTGCCGCGACCTGCAAATGCATCAGCAGTGGTATTTTCCCACTCCCCATTTAGCAGATCAAAACGGGCAAAACGCTCGTTCCCCTGATCCACTGTTTGTCTAACGGCATTAAACTCAACCCGTTCAATGTTTGAGAACCGCAAGAATTCTCGGTCATTAAAGTTGTTGTAAACGCCTGTACCAGAGCCATCAGAATGCAGCGTGATGGTCCAGTCTTGGTTGGCGTCCTCCGGATCATAGATCCGATAGGATTTCGAAGTTTCGTCCGAAGACCCCCAAGTTTGTTCTACGATGAAACGTCCATCAAGTGGGTTACCGCCCCACGTATCGATATGAATGACGTCAAAGCCATTACCACCATCAATAACGTTTATATTCGTCGAGTCGCCCGAGTAATCCCAGCCTTCAGGCCAAATGACATCGTCGCCATCACCAAGGTTGGCAGTGTCATTACCGCCGCCCCAAAACTCGACATAGTCATCGCCACCCGAGGCATTGATCAAATCATCGAAATCAGTGTCAGTTAGGTCGTCATCGCCCTGTGTGCCATTGATCACGTTCACACGACCCTCTGATACAAGAGATCCGCGAAGGTTCATGTTCCATGGGTCCACCCGCACAACAAGCTGAGCTTCCTGATCAGTCCCCCCCAAATCAATGCGCACTTCGTAGGCACCAATAATGGTGTCCACATCGCCATTCGACGTGTTCGCGCCTGTTGGATGCTGTGACACGATCACTTCGCCACTGGCATTCATATCGACGCTGATGATCGCAATGCTCTGGCCAGCTTCGTTCCGACCAACAAGCGTGAGTTGATCTGTCGCCGCACCGTTTGCCGCACTAAGGGCAAGTGTGTTGATGTCCCCATCCCAAACGTTGCCTTCGCCGGCTTCTATATCATAACGCACGTTTCCGCCGTGGTTCTCGCCAAGATCAACATAGTCGCTTCCGCGTCCCGGCTGGACATTGTCCCAACCGCCACCGCCAAGGATGGTGTCATTCCCGTCTTGGCCGCGTAGGCGGTCATCACCATCTCCGCCAACAATGCTATCGTTGCCTTCACCCCCGATAATCGTATCACGATCATCGCCGCCCAACAGCGTATCGTTTCCATGCCCACCATAGAGAGAGTCCTCTCCAAAGTCGCCTTCGATATAGTCGTTTCCATCGCCGCCACTTAGCAGGTCATCGCCGTGCGCTCCGAATAGGCTATCTTCACCGGCACTCCCGCCAGCGGTGTCGTCACCTGACGTACCTTGGAAGCGGTCATCTCCATCTTCCAAGATAAACACAGTAGAGCCATCCCCAACGATGTCATCCGAAAGATCCCCTGTTCTTTGGGTAGAGGCACCCGCGAGAAGGTTGTCAAACTCAACAATATAGCTTGCCCAATCCCCTTGGGAGTCGTTCCAACCGATGCTGTCGCTTCCTGAAGAAAAGAACCGTTCTGTTGAAATGTCGACGAAATCTTCGCCCTCTTGCCAATCATTTGGCTCATGCGGGCCGAAATCGTCATACCCGATGGCGTCACCACGAGCGTTGACGAAAATGCCTTCGTTTTCGATGTCGGTTATTCCCGTCCGAGCATACTCAATGCCAGCAGACCGCATAAAGGCACCGACCGCGTCATTTTCAAAATCCGAGTCAACTTCGAGTAGGTGACCGTCAAGTGCTGTTGCAGCTTCACGTGCAATGTCGATGTTTGGTGCGTTCAAAATCACCAATGTCTCGTGCGTGGGTTCTGTGAGGGACGTGATAATATCGCCTTCTAAAGGCGTATTCGACCCGAACTCGGACACGTTAAACAGCTCACCTCCTGCAATATACACATAGCCCGAACGCTCAACTGTCTGGTTGCCAATGTTGATCGTCGTCGTGTTGGTCAAAGGATCATAGCTCGCAAGCACCGAACCTTCGAGGTTGTCCCAAGTTAATCCTGAGGATTCATCAATTCGGATACGGTTTGAGCCGTTATCTTGGCCGCCACCGGAATTGTTCTCCAATCGGATAAATGTTGCTTCGCCATTGCCCGGATCCGTATTCCAGATATCGGCAATCGAAAAATTGCCATTGACCTGACCGATTTCAAAATCCGACAGATGTGCTGTATTGGCAAAGATTTTCGTTACATTTTCGTTTTCATCAAATTGGGTATAGATTTCGTTTTCGAAATTGCTGGTAAATCTAAAGTGGTTCCCATTGTCTGCAAAGCCAATGATGTCATTCTCTTCGTAGTCCGTGATCACCGCATAGGCACTGTCGTTCCAAATGTGGAACCAATCGTCGCCGGATCCGCCAGACACCGTATCGCGCCCAGTGTCTATTGCGATCGCATCATCGCCCGCGCCACCTGAAACGACGTCGTTTCCTGAGCCGCCTCTAAGGCTATCGTTGCCGTCCCCGCCGCGCAGCACGTCATTGCCGTCATTTCCAACGATGCTATCGTTCCCTTCGTCGCCCGAGAAGGTATCAACACCGCTTGATCCTTCCATGGTGTCGTCAAATTGGCTCCCGGTGATCCGTTGGACCCCGTCTAATGTATCCACGTCGCCCCAGCTGTCAGTCACTGTTCCGCGACCTTCTTGGTTCAATTGAACATGAACACCCTCATCGGAGACTCCGCCATTGTCGTATTGGTCGTTGTAATAGTGTAATTCTATGTCCGCACCGTCACGTCCATTGATCGTATCGTTGCCACTTCCGCCGAAAATCCGGACATCCGCGCCGTAGACTGTTGCAACATCATCGCCCGCGCGCATAAACACATAGCCGTCTTTGTCCACGTGATATTCGTCAGACATCTCACTTGTATGGAAGTTTCCAACGTTTATAAATTCGTCTGAAATCATATTGTTATCAATCGTTCTTACAGTTCCAGCGGATAGAACTGTGCCATCGCTCATCGAGCGCGATTGATCTGTATTGTTAATGTAGACACCAGTACCAGTGGCATTTTCACTGCCCTCGTAAAAAAGGATATTTCCCTCTTCTAGCGCGCCGCCATCGATATAGTCATTCCCAACACCTGGGGTTATCCAATCGTGACCCGCTCCACCAATGATCGAGTCGTTACCAGCGCCCGAAATAATTGTATCGCCGCCGTCGCCGCCAAAGATCGTGTCGTCACCCTCGTCCGTGACAAATCTATTATCCAAGGTGTCGCCTGTTGCATGGACACTGAAATTTCCACGCAGGCGGAAATTTTCGATGCCGCTTAATTGGTCCAAGCCGCCGCCATCGAAGTCATCAAGAGACGTGCTATACCGACCATGTAGACCCTGTTCAAAGTCAACACCCACAACAAAGGAGCGTTGATCTAAGCCAAGCTCTTGGACATAGGCATCATTTAGGTCTGTAAACAGAGTATCATTACCAGCACCGCCGTCAAAAATATCAACACCGCCAAGGTTGGTGATAAGATCATCGCCATCGCCTGCGTCGATGGTATCGCGCCCTGCGCCATCGGTTATCTGATCATGTCCTTCATCGCCGAACAATTCGTTATCGCCTGAACCGCCGATGATCGTGTCATCACCGGTGCCGCCGCTGATATCGACACTGGAGGATGTATTTGATCCGTCTAGGCTATCATTGCCTTCTTGACCCTCGAGCCACGCGCTTCCGTTCGCGATAATGGTATCATTCCCCGTTCCGCCATAAGCACCGTACCAATACGTATTTGGCAAAAACGCATAGTCATTTCCATCATCAAGATAAATCTCACTCCATCCGGACCAATCGGTTCGACCCTGCTCAAGGTTTTGAGGAAACTCTAGGTAATCATCGCCAGTTGTTGCCGCATAAATGAAATTGGCGACTTCGATATCGTTCACATCTGTCGCAATCAAAAGAGTGTTTCGATAGTCGGCATTCCACCATGACACCTCTTCAATCGCGACACTTCCGTCGTCGTTGTTGAACATGTTGACGACAGTGCCCTGCGCTGTTTCCCAAACAAGACGGTCTGAAAGCGCATAAAACCGATACGAGTCTCGGCCAGGTGTATCTTGGATTTTAATTTCGTCGATACCGCCTGTGTCGTAGATATTATTTGTTCCGCCTAGGTTCGAATAGATCCAGTAATTGTCATTACCCGATCCACCGTGCAGTTCATTGGTTCCTTCTTCTCCGTGAAGCTGGTCATCGCCGTTGTTGCCAAAGATACGATCGTTACCCTCGCCTCCCCAGAGTTCATCATCGCCAGCCCCGCCGCTGAGCCTATCGTCGCCGCCATTGCCATAGATTGTATCGTCCCAAGCGCCAGAAGCGAGATAATCGCCATAAAGGCTATTGCCTTCATCGCTATCATCGATCACGTCGTGCCCGTCTGCACCAGTGACCCAATAGTTCCCTTCAACATTGATTGAATCATTCCCATCGCCGGCATAGACCTGACCATGAGACACCAGTCCATTTGTGTTGATTACGTCACCACCGAGCGTACCGATATACATGACAGACTGATCAATCAGATCTTCTGAGGATAAGAGATCGGCAATTCTTTTGGTGGACTCATGCGTAGATCCATCTGGCCAAGTCGCCCGAACTGTCACCGCGCCGATATCTGAAGGAGAGTCTATGATTAGTCTGTTATTGGGGTTTGACAGGCTTTCAAAAACTAGGCGCTCTGACGCATCAAAGTAAACACGGGCGTGAACGTCTTCGATCCCCTCATCTACGTTTTGCTCCAAGATCAGATGGCCTACAGGGGTTGATCCATCAAGTGTTACAGGCGCACTATAATCGTATGTATAGGCGTCCATGTTGTTGAATTGATTTAGCAGGCTGGTTAAAATGTCATCCATGAACGGGTGATTTTGGTAATTTGTATCCCACTCATTATGGACCCAACGCATCGCGATTTCGTTGGTCAGATCATCAAAGCTATCAATCGCATCAACATTTCTCGATCCATCTACAAACTCGTTAAGGGGATACCCAGTAAGATCGAACGGCGTCGTCCCATATTCGGTATGTTCATGTCCAAAAACGTTAAAGGCGGTCACTGTCCAATCGATCGACACATACTCGACCAAAGCGCCGCCTTGAAATTCAGAAATTACAGTTGAATTTACAATCGCAAAATTTAGCTCAAAATCGTTCCACATAGAAACCCCCATAGTCATCCCACATATAGGTTAGTCCGTAGTTGTCTTTGGTCAACGATGTTTTACGATAAAAATTCTTTAAATTTGGGACAAAAGGATCCGAGGGTAGTTAAAAAGTTTATAAATAAAATCTTAAATTGCAATGCACGTCAATTTTTACTTTTGCGGCGGTGGCGTGCAGACTAAGTCCGGCTTTGATCAAAGCCTGCCCCAAGAGACATAGTCTCTCGTCATATCCACTGAATTAAGATAGCTCTAATCTGTCAAGAATAGAGGTGCATGGGCATGTTTGATCACACAAAACAGCCGTTTAAGCATCTCTGTTCATTATCCATTCAACTTCTGGCGCGGCAACAAAGCGCCATTTGCGCAAGGGCCCTGCCATAACGTTGAGATAGTACATTTCAAACCCATAGGGTGCGCCACAGGGATGATGCCCGCGCGGCACCAAAACCACATCACCATCTGACATCGCCATGGTTTTATCCAACTGACCATCATCCGTATAAACGCGTTGAATGCCAAATCCATTTGCAGGGTTCAGACGGTGGTAATACGTTTCCTCAAGATAGGTGATACGAGGATAGTCATCTTCGTCATGACGATGGCTCGGGAACGAAGACCAATGACCCGCAGGCGTAAACACCTCGGTCACCAAAAGGCTATCGGCATAGTCTTCGTTTTCCATGGCGATATTGTTGATATAACGTGTATTTGTGCCCTTGCCGCGCTCTGTCAACGTGATGCCGTCAGGCCCAATGCGGCGTGCCTCATGGCCGCCTTTTCCAGGTGCCGTACAGACCGCCAAAATGCAATCAGTTTGTGCAACAGCACTCCAATCGGTTCCATCGGGCAGATAAAGACAGTGCGGCGGCGTTTTTTCGAACACGCTCATGCGATCGCCCAAAACGCCCCAATCCTGTCCTGCACCCGTGATCGAAGCCTTGCCTTCAACCAAAACCAAGATCACTTCTCGGTCCCCAGTCACTTCTGCCGCCGTATCCCCCGCCTTAAGGTGATACAAGGAAAACCCAACATAACGCCACCCGGCGCTTTCGGGTGTGATTTGGTGAACTTTACCTCGTTTACCAAAAGGCTTTCTTAGCAGATCTGACATCACTTATCTCCCTCAACCCATTTTTTGTCGCTTTGGCCCCGCAACACCAGCTTCACGCCTCATTAACTGTATTATAAAAGGCACCTTCTTTGACACCTATTCGTAACTTTTACAAAGCCAAAGGCAAGACCCTGGCCACTTGAACGTAATAGGTGCCGGCCCAACCGATGGTCAAGTACGACAAAAGCGCGGAAACGACGAGCCGGCAATAATCTGGTTAAAGTTAGATGGCTTAGTCGAGAGGCGCGCATCATGGCAAAGGGCAGCAAGCGCCCGTGTGTT
>JALRHZ010000043.1 GCA_023259435.1 Paracoccaceae bacterium
TGGCCCCATAATAACGGAAATCTGAGGCACAACACCGGACGCCATGATGTTACGTTGGAACACTTCGGCATAGCCCGCCAAAGACGCCACCCCCTCTTGGATACGTGCGCCACCGGAATCGTTAATTCCGATCACTGGCGCCCCGTTTTGGATCGCCATATCCATTATCTT
This sequence comes from Paracoccaceae bacterium, assembly GCA_023259435.1. Lineage (GTDB taxonomy): Bacteria > Pseudomonadota > Alphaproteobacteria > Rhodobacterales > Rhodobacteraceae > JALRHZ01. Next base: position 172 of record JALRHZ010000043.1, read on the forward strand.
ACAGATTTTCTGCGCATGCGTTTCCGACAATGAGCCACCAAAAACGGTAAAGTCTTGTGAGAACACATAAACCATACGCCCGTTGATTGTGCCCCACCCAGTGACAACCCCATCCCCTGCGGGACGCTGCTTTTCCATGCCAAAGTCCGTACAGCGATGCGCCACGAACATATCAAATTCTTCAAAACTGCCCTCATCAAGCAGCAAATCAATACGTTCACGCGCGGTTAGCTTGCCTTTAGCATGCTGGCTATCAATTCGTTTCTGGCCTCCGCCCAATCGGGCTTCAGCACGACGAGATTCAAGCTCTTGCAGAATATCTTTCATTGTGGTCCTCTTTATCCTTTGGGATGGGATACGAAATTTTTCTGCGCACGCAAAGAGAATTTCGGCAAATTTGCAAATATTTTGCAACACAAAGATGCATAATTGCAAACTATGCAAATTTTTCTCTATCTAGACTCTTTGATCAATGACGTTACATTGAGCACATGGAATCTTACCCGTCAGTACGATTTTTCAATCGTGCCACACCACCGCACATGATAACCCTTATCGCCTTGGCCAGCATTTCGGCCTTGTCGATGAATGTGTTTTTGCCAAGCCTTCCCACGATGGCAGTGCATTTTAACACAACAGCAGGAACAATGGGATTTGCGGTAAGCGTCCTGTTGGCAAGCAGCGCAATCATACAAACCTTGGCTGGCCCAATTTCCGACCTGATCGGCCGCAGACCCGTTATCTTATGGTCTCTGGCAATTTTCGTTCTGGCCACTATCGGCTGTATCTATGCAAGCTCTGTGACGCTGTTCATGATCTTTCGCGCCCTACAGGCCATTGCCGCCTCTTGCATGGTTTTATCGCGCGCCATCGTCCGAGACACCACAGAAGGCGCAAGCGCGGCTAGCAAAATTGCCTATGTCACTATGGGCATGTCCATTGTCCCGATGATTTCGCCCGCCATCGGTGGCTTTTTAGACGCACATGTTGGTTGGCAAGCAAATTTTTGGCTCTTGGCCATCACGGGCGCAGTGATTTGGATCATGTCCTATTTTGACCAAGGCGAAACCGCCCCGAAAACAGACAGCACCCTAGGTCGGTATTTCAAGGATTACCCAACACTCCTTAAGTCACAGAGGTTTTGGGGATATGCGCTTTCTAGTGGCCTTAGCTCAGGCGCATTTTTTGCCTATTTGGGCGGCGCACCATTTGTTGGCACCGATGTGTTTGGCATGTCGCCACAAACCTTGGGCCTTTTCTTTTCCACGCCTGCCGTTGGCTATTTCGCAGGAAATTTCATTTCAGGACGGTATTCGTCCCGTTTCGGCGTTGACCCGATGATCTTTTACGGGATTGGCATTGCCCTGTTTGGGTTGACTGGTTCAATGGCGGCCAGTCTGCTTCACGCATCAAACGAATGGATCTTTTTCGGAAGTATGATCCTTGTTGGATTGGGCAATGGGATGTCTATCCCAAATGCAAGCGCCGGTATGCTGTCAATCAACCCACGACTGGCCGGAACGGCATCGGGGCTTGGCGGATCTATCATGATCGGTCTTGGGGCGGGATTGTCTGCCGTTGCAGGTTTGGTGCTAGGACCGGAATCGACCGAGACCGCAATCGTGGCCTTGATGTGGGTCTCAGTTTTGCTGGGCCTGCTCTGCATGACCTATGTCCTATATCGCAAACGTGTCCTAAGCGAATTCCACAAGAGCGACCTAAGCTAGACTTGCAAAACTTTGCAAAATTTGCAGAAGTATTTGCAAAGATTGCGAGGATCTATGTCTCTTGAAAAAATATTCGCAGGAGCAAAACTGCGCGAGGTCCGCGGGCAATTAGGCCTGACCCAAAAAGTTTTTGCCGCGCGTCTTGGCATTTCACTGCCCTACCTCAATCAAATGGAAAATAATAACCGCCCGCTGTCAGGTGCGGTTCTGGTTGCTCTTGCCACTGAATTTGGGTTTGATGTGGCCGAATTGTCGTCTGGCGATGGCGAACGGCTTGTTAGCGATATGCGTGAGGCGCTCGCTGACCCTGTCTTTGCACACAGCCCCCCTTTGCCAGAAATCCGGCTGACGGCGACAAATGCGCCAGCCATGGCGCATGCCTTTTTGGAATTGCACAAAGCCTATCGGCAAACCCAAGAGCGGCTTATCTCCTTGGACGACGCGTTGGGACGTGGGGAAAGCCGTTTGCAACCCAGTCCCTGGGAAGAGGTGCGCGACTTCTTTCATTATTGCGACAATTATATTGATGCTGTCGATCACGCCGCAGAGCACTTTGCCCGCAACAGAAGCTCGGCTGAGGATCTTAAACAAAAGGCGATTGTAACCTTGCGCAATGAGGGCGTCGCAGTGGCCTTTGATGATATCCCCAAATTGCGCATCTATGACGCAAGCGCGGGCGCGGTTGTGATCTCAAACCAAGCCCCGCGAACCACTCAAGTGTTCCAGCTTTTGCTACAAGTTGCGCTGTTGACCAAAGATGCTTTGCTTGAGGCGACGCTTGATCTGGCCCGGTTTCAAACCGACGAAGCGCGAAGTATCGCGAAAATCGGCCTTGCCAATTACTTTGCCGGTGCGGCCCTAATGCCCTATGCAGAGTTCCTGAGGGCCGCGCGTGAACAAAGACATGATCTTGAGAAATTGTCACATATGTTCGGAGCCTCTATTGAACAGGTGGCACACCGCTTATCAACGCTACAACGCCCAAGTGAGAAAGGGATCCCCTTTTTCTTTGTGCGAGTCGATCAGGCCGGCACAATCACAAAACGCCATTCCGCCACACGGCTGCAGTTTGCCCGCTTTGGTGGTGCGTGCCCATTGTGGAATGTGCATCAGGCCTTTGAGACACCGGGGCGGTTTTTAAGGCAGTTGGCCGAGACACCAGATGGGGTGCGATATATATCCCTCGCCAGAGAGGTGAATAAATCGGGCGGTTCCTTTGGCAGCCCAACCCGAAGATTTGCGATTGCCTTAGGGTGTGAGGTAAAACATGCCGACGCCTTGGTCTATGCGGATACATTGGATATTGAAAATGCGAATGCGTTTGAGCCGATTGGCGTGTCTTGTCGGTTATGTGAGCGTAAGACCTGTCACCAACGGTCTGTGCCACCCTTAGAACGGCAGCTCTCGGTCGATCCGCTGCAGCGCGATATCCTGCCATATCAAGTTGAGTAGGCCAGCAGCGCGCTCTGCTTGGGCCATCGAGGCCCGCGCAGAGCGGCCTGTTGTCAAAACAACAGGCGTTAGCGTTGCGCTGTTTCCCAGTTTGGATGAATCCACGGCTCTTTGTTAGAGCGCGGCAAGGGATCACGTCCCAAGATATGATCGCTCATTTTCTCGCCCGCCATGATAGAGGGGCCGTTCAAATTGCCATTGGTGATTTGCGGGAAAATGCTACTATCGACGACACGAAGATGGGACACGCCAATAACGTTTCCTTCGGGATCGACAACAGACATCGGATCATCCGCTCGTCCCATTTTACAGGTGCCACAGGGATGATAGGCGCTTTCGACATGCTCTGAAATGAAAGCATTTAGCTCTTCATCCGATTGGACGGCTGCGCCCGGTTGAATTTCGTGTTTCACGTAAGGTTTAAACGCATCCTGTGCAAAAATCTCACGGGTGAGGCGGATGCACTGACGGAAATCTTCCCAGTCTTTTTCATGGGCCATGTAATTGAACACAATTTTCGGGGTGTCATTGGGATCAGCACTGCGCAGGGTGACCTCACCGCGCGACGGGGACCGCATGGGCCCCACATGCGCCTGAAAGCCATGGCCCTCGGCGGCCGCCTTGCCATCATAGCGCACGGCAATCGGAAGGAAGTGATACTGAATATCTGGATAGTCCACCCCTGCCCGCGATCGAATAAAGGCCGCCGATTCAAACTGATTTGACGCCCCAGGCCCTTGTTTCGCCAAGAGCCATTGCAATCCAACCCACGCCTTTCCAAAGAGGTTCCAGTATTTGTACAAGCTAACCGGCTGTGACGCGGCCATCTGGATATAAAGCTCTAGATGGTCTTGAAGGTTCTTTCCTACGCCCGGACGGTCGGCAACCACATCAATTCCATGCTGCGCCAATTCCTTGGCAGGACCAACTCCCGACAGCAAAAGCAGCTTTGGCGAGTTAATGGAAGAGGCCGCAAGGATGACTTCTTTATGCGCCATCAATCGACCGATTTTGCCGCCCGCCTCATATTCCACACCAATGGCGCGCCCGTCTTTGATGATGACCTTGCGTGCCAAGCCACGCACCACAGTACAGTTATTCCCCCGCAAAGCGGGTTTAAGATAGGCATTGGCAGCCGACCAACGCTGACCTTTGTATGTGGTCTGCTCCATCGGGCTAAAGCCCTCTTGCTGTTGACCATTATAATCCGAACTTACCTGATATCCGGCTTGGCGGCCTGCTTCGACAAATGCGGTCACCAGTGGGTTGTCCCGTTTGCCGCGCGTGACATGCAGCGGGCCATCAACGCCACGCCAATCCGGATCACCACCATGGCCGGCTGGATCCCATGTCTCCATGCGTTGATAATAGGGCAAGACATCTGCATAGCTCCATCCTGTTGCGCCCATATCTGACCAGGTATCAAAGTCACGCGCATGTCCACGCACGTAAACCATGCCATTGATTGACGACGATCCGCCGATTACCTTGCCACGGGGACAGGCCAATTTGCGCCCTCCGAGATGCGGTTCAGGCTCGGACCAATAGCCCCAATCATAGGTCTTCATGTTCATCGGATAGCTCAGCGCACCGGGCATTTGGATGAGGGGGCCGGCATCGGTTCCTCCAAACTCAAGAACACATACAGAATGACCGGCCTCTGACAAGCGATATGCAACGGCACATCCGGCACTACCCGCACCGACAATAATATAGTCTGCGTTCATTGAGCACTCTCCTAGATTTCGTTGCTCCGCGACATTCCGGAACATATGCACCAACTTGGACAAAAATACCCTAAAGGACAAGTATTTTTTAAATGATCATTTAAAAAATTAACTGTTAATACATTTCTTGTAAACTCGTCATAATAATTTAACTTACAGACATGAGCAGAAAAACAATTCGCGACATTCGTAACGAAGAATTCATTGAGGCCACACTTCACGCCGTTTATGAGCGTGGATATCATTCCGTTACCCTTTCAGAGATCGCACAAGTGGTCGGAGCAACAGCGGCCTCTATAAACTATTACTTTGGCAGCAAAGACAAATTGATAGAGGCAACAATGCGCAGGCTTTTGTCTGTGTTGCGCACGGCTTTGATCGAACGCCTACACTCTGCCACGACCCCCAAAGAGCGGGTACAAGCCATTCTTGAGGCCAATTTTGACGATCGTCTGTTTGAGATGAAACAATGCAGTGTTTGGGTACAGTTTTGGTCTGCAGCACCCTATTCGCCGGATCTTGCGCGCCTGCAAAACATCAACCGTGCACGTGTGCGCAGCCATTTTCGAAAAGAATTGCGCCAACTTGTGCCGCACCATCAAATCGAAACAGTGCGCCGCGTTCTTCAGTCGTATATGGATGGTGTGTGGCTGCAAGCGGCCCAAACAAACGCGCCGTTGAATGCAGCCAACGCCCGAACCGAGGCCCTGCATGTTCTGGACCTTTTGTTGATCAATCCTGACCGCGCGCTTTAAGATGCGCTTCACGCCACGAAATATAGACCACCGACCCCATGATGAGGGATCCTCCTAGAATGACCCAAATATCCAATGGCTCATTGAACAATATTGCACCCAAAGACACCGCCCAGATCAATTGAAGAAACGTGACGGGCTGCGTGACCGTGACAGGGGCCGCTTTGAACGCAATGGTCATCGTGTAATGCGCCGCCGTTGCAGCGCAGGCAACTAGAAATAAGACGCCGATTTCTGTCCATGACGGAGGAACCCACGAGACCGCAGCCATGGGCGCCAATCCCAGCGTCACCCAAAGTGACAACATCGTCACCACCACCGCCGGCGATGCGGTGTTACTGGCTTGTTTAGCAAATAGATACGAGGCCGCAAAACATACCGCCGCCCCGATCATGGCAACATGCCCAAGGCCAACATCTCGGAACCCAGGTCGCAGGATCAATAGCACACCAATCACAGCTACAAGGATCGCCAATACCCGCCGCAACTTTATGCGTTCGCCTAATAAAATAGCGGCGCCCATTGTGACATAAATCGGCGACATGTAATTCATCGCGGTGACATCTGCCAAAGGGATGCGCGCCATTGCAAAAAACCAAAGCGTGACCGCACCCGTGTGCACGATGCCGCGATAGATAAAGACTTTTTGCTCGGACCGTGTGGAACGATGTTGGAAAAATTCCTTTAGCATTGGGATCAACAGAACCGATCCCATCGCGTATCGCAAAAAAGCGCTTTGTGCAGCGGGAAGATCTGTCCCAAGCGCTTTGACCAATACGTTCACGATCACGAACAAAAAGCCCGTGACGACCATCCAAAAAATGCCGCGCGATGTTGAATTGGAAACCACGTTCACGAAAATCTCGCTGTCTGTCCCGTTACGACATTAGTGGTCCAGCAATAGCCCAATGGCAAGCCCCCACATGACAACAGCAATGCCGGCATCCAATATCCGCCATGACATTGGGCGGGAAAACAAGGGCGCAAGGAACCGTGCGCCATATCCGAGCGAAAAGAAAAACACAAAACTTGCGCAAACCGCACCAGCACCAAAGAGAGATGGCGCATCCGATTGCGCAGCCACAGACCCCAAAAGAATAACGGTGTCTAGATAGACATGCGGATTCAGCCATGTCAGCGCAAGACAGGTCAAGATAGCAGAACCTAAACCAACCTCTGCGCCTTGTGCCTGCATGACCGATCCACCACGAAATGCCGAATACATAGAACGGGCGCCATATACACCCAAGAATGCAGCACCCGCATATCGTATCACAGGGATAAGCCATGGGACTTGTTCAATCACATAGCCAAAGCCCGCGACACCACATGCAATCAAAATCGCATCAGATACCGCGCAGGTCAGGCAAATCCAAAAGACATGCGATCGGCGCAACCCGTTTTTCAAGACAAAGGCGTTTTGCGCCCCTATGGCCAAAATAAGAGAAAATCCCAGCGCGAAACCGGCCAATAACGGTTGAAAAGCTTGCATTTAGAAACGCTCTCTACGTCTTTTCAGACTGTTCAGACGGAATCACATAGGATCCCGCCTTTGTGTTTGGCGCATGTGCAATGATGTTACGTGCTACCAAATTTTTTAATGACCTATGAAACGTCGGCTGGGTGATATTCTGAACCAAGAAATGCGATTTAATCTCATCCGACTTTGCAACCGAATTTGAAACCGGCTTTGACGCAATGACCGAAATCACCGCGTAAAGAACATCTTTTTCATTTTGCGAAAGCCCTCCAAGGCCTAGATCTGCTTCCATGCCTAGGGTTAATTCGCGCAATTGCGCCACATTCAGGTACCGCTGATATGGCATTTTGATGTCCTAACACATTTTAATCTAAACTCGGTCGACAGATGTCTCAAAATACAGGCCCTTGAAACTCAGGACCCCCGCCGACTTGTTATGACTTGAGTGTTAGCTTAGGCCTAGCGCCTTGCGCAATCAAGTAATGAATGCTGCCGCAATATAAACAGCAGCATTCTCATGTCCCACTACAACTGCGACATAACCTCGTCTGATGCCTCAAAGTTGGTTGTAACGCGCTGAACGTCATCATCATCTTCTAGCGCATCAACCAGTTTCATCAGCTTTTGCATGCCCTCTAGGTCCAACTCGGTTGTTGTGGTCGGCTTCCAGACAAGTTTCGTGCTTTCGCTTTCTCCAAGCTCAGCTTCTAGCGCAGTTGCCACTTCGTTTAGGTCCGTATCTTGGCACCAGATGATATGACCATCCTCAGAGCTTTCTACATCCTCTGCACCGGCCTCGATTGCGGCCATCATAACGGTATCCGCATCCCCAATCGCGGCTGGATAACTGACTTCACCTTTGCGTTCGAACATGAACCCGACAGATCCGGTTTCACCCAAATTGCCGCCGTTTTTCGAAAAGGTGGATCGCACATTGGATGCGGTTCGATTGCGGTTGTCGGTCATAGCCTCGACAATTACGGCGACCCCGCTTGGGCCATAGCCTTCATAGCGGATTTCTTCGTATTCTTCTCCGTCGCCCGCAGAGGATTTTTTGATTGCGCGCTCAATCACATCCTTTGGAACGGAATTCGATTTGGCCTCTTTTACAGCCATGCGCAAGCGTGGGTTCTTTTCGGGATCAGGGTCGCCCATTTTGGCCGCAACTGTGATCTCTTTTGAGAGCTTTGAGAAAAGTTTAGAACGCACAGCGTCCTGACGCCCTTTACGGTGCTGAATATTGGCCCATTTCGAGTGACCTGCCATCGTTTCCTCCGAAAAATAGATTTTCGTCTATATACGTCATCCAAGACCAAAGGGACAAGAGCACTTGCCCAATTTCAGCCCTCTTTGTCGGATCACAATGGGAAAAAGATTGGAATAGTTAAAGAGGCGATAATGCCAGTGGTAATATTTAACGGGATCCCAACTTTAAGAAAGTCGGAAAACTTATATCCACCTGGCCCATAGACCATCATATTGGTTTGATACCCAATCGGTGTCGCAAATGACGCCGAGGCCGCGACCATCACAGCAACAACCAACGGACGCGGGTCAACGCCGAGAACCTGTGCCACCCCCACTGCAATCGGCGTGATGACCACGGCAACAGCGTTGTTGGACACGAGTTCGGTTAAAATCGATGTTAAAAGATATATGGCCCATACGATAAGAACCGGAGGAAGATCGGACAAAACTGGCGCAGCCGCATTTGCCAAGATCTCAACCGCGCCGGAACTTTGCAATGAGGCACCAATAGCAAGCATAGCAAAAATAAGCGCAAGCAATCGCCCCTCGATATACCCAAATGCCTCTTCTGCATCGATGCATCGGGTCAACAAAACAACTGCGACCGCCATCAAACTTAGGACAAAGATTGGCGCAACCCCAAGGGCGGCCAAGACAACAACCGATGCAAGTGCGCCAACCGCAATTGGGGCATGCTCGCGCCGGAATTCTTTTTCAGACGGTTTGGCCACATCCACCAAACCCATTTCATTCGCCAGCCGTTGAATATCTTGCGGTGCGCCCTCTAGCAAAAGAGTGTCGCCGACACGAACAAATAGATCATCTAATTGTCCAATATTCTGATTGCGTCGATGCGCGGCCAAAACGTAAACGCCATAGCGTCGCCGTAACGCAAGAGACCCCAAAGAGCGGCCAACCATTTTACAACCCGGTGAAATCAAGGCTTCGACAGTGGTCGTTTCCACGGCTGAGATCTGATCCACGCGGCGCAGGCTTTTGTTGCGTTGCAGGCTAAGAAGTTCTGTCATTTGCGTGCGCAGGACGACACGATCCCCAACCTGAAGCACCACATCCTTTAGCTGACGGCGCAGGGATTGCTCCGAGCGAATAACATCGATCAAACGCACCCCTTCACGTTTAAAAAGTTGAACACCCTTTACCTCGCGGCCAATCAAGTTTGAATCGTGCGGAATGATGGCCTCGGTAAAAAATTTCATTTTCGATTTGTCGGACAGCAAACTGGCCATGCTGTCACGTTCTGGCAACAATCGAGGCGCGACAAATCGCAAATATAACATCCCCCAAGCTACAACAGCCAGTCCAACGGGTGTGACCTCAAAAATCCCAAAGGCGCCCAAGCCTTGCGCCCGTGCGACCCCATCCACCAAAAGGTTGGTTGACGTCCCGATCAAGGTCAAAGTGCCGCCCATAATGGCCGCATAAGATAAGGGGATCAAAAGTTTGCTAGGTGCCACACCCAATGTCCGAGACAGTTGAACAAAGACAGGGATAAGAACAACAACAACAGGCGTGTTGGATACAATCGCAGATGCAACCACCACAAACCCAATAACCAGACCAATCGCCATCTTGGGGCTCTTCGCTGCAAAGCGGTCCACCCGCGAAATAAACGCCTCAAGCGCACCCGTACGGACCAATGCCCCCATAACGATAAACATCATCGCAATCGTCCATGGCGCAGGGTTGGACAGCACCAACATTCCTGCCTCATACGGCAATATTCCAGACACCAGCATGATGACAACGCCCCCCAAGGCAACCACCTCGGCGGGATATTGTTCGCGCAGGAACAATACGAACATGATCACCACAACAGCCAAAGCAACATATGCTTGCGCGTTGGCTCCAATGCCCAATAGTTCAATCATCTAGATGTATCCACGCTATGGTTATTCCCTGTCTCCGAAGTGTTACTTTTCGATTTCGGCGAGACCAAAGCAAGTCCAACAAACATCGCCCCTAGTGACAAAAGAAACCAGAAATTCAATGCTTCGTCTAGTAAAAGCCAACTCCATCCGACGGCGAATAGTGTGACCAAATACGAGACCTGTGACGCAAAGACTGCGCCTGTGCGGCCGACCAGCCAAACATAGGTAGAATAGACAGCCGCATGTAACAACGACGATACCACAAGTGCGGCTGCGGGCAGGCCAAGTGGCTCCAGGGGCGAGATCCACTGACCGCTCAACACCGCAAGCGGAAACGAGAGGACGCTTCCAACAACACTTGCCCCGAACAGGGTGGCGATTGGGCCCATACCTGCGGTTCCAAATTTTGCGACGAAATTCCCCTCGATTCCATAGAAAAATGGCGCAACAAGAGCCAGCGGAATAAACCACAACAGCGCGCGATCTGGGAGAACTGCGGTCGGCAACAATAGAAACAACACCCCCGCGAGACCAAACAAAAGCCCTAGGACACGAAGGGGATGGAATTGATCATTCCCAATTGCAATCGCAATGGGAAAGGAAAACATCGGTACTGTGGCAATGATAATTCCAAGGATCGCAGCGGGCAAATAGATCGCAGCGGTATAGGATGCCGAATTTGGAAGGATTGTGCCGATCAAGGCAATAACGCAATACACAAATATTTGCCGCGGCCCCCATTTCACAACGGACCCGCGCAATCGCACCATTACGCCGAGGACAACAACAGCAATCACCATTTGCCAAAATATTAGGCCAAAATGGCGATACCCTTCGCTCACCGCGATTTTTCCAAGTGGAACCGTCGCGCCCCAACCTAGCCCCATAAAAATCAGCGCGACCAAAGCCAAACCGCGGGGCATTATGTACCGCTACCTTGAAGGCGTCCGCCGTGGCGCACCATGGAAATAGATGTGGCTTTGCCCGAACGATCATCGGTTTCGACCAAAACGCCGCATAGCGTTGCAGGACCTGTTGCCGGTTCAAATCTGGATTTGGACATGCCGGTTACAAATCGGCGCATAGGTTCCGCTTTGTCCATGCCAATGACACTATTATAATCGCCGCACATGCCTGCATCAGATTGAAAAGCAGTGCCTTTATCCAAGATCATCGCATCGGCGGTTGGAATATGCGTATGCGTCCCCACCACAAGGCTTGCACGCCCATCGCAGTAATGCCCCATACCCATTTTTTCAGAGGTGGCTTCGCAATGAATATCAACCACAACCGCTTGGACCTGCCCGCCCAAAGGATGCCGTGACAGGACCTGATCCACCGCAGAAAAAGGATCATCAAAGGCACGTTTCATAAAGACCTGACCCAACACTTGGGTAATAAGCGCCTTACGTCCGCGCGCGTCCGTCACAACAGTTGCACCGCGTCCGGGCGCCCCTTTTGCGAAATTCAAAGGGCGAATGATTCGTGGCTCGGTTTCAATGAATTGCAGCATGTCCTTTTGGTCAAAGGCATGATCGCCCAAGGTGACGCAATCCGCCCCGCTTTCAAGTAAAAGCTTGGCATGAGCGCCACTCAACCCCATCCCGTTGGATGCGTTTTCACCGTTTACTACGACAACATCTGCGCGCAACGACTGACGCAAGTCTGTTAGATGGTCATTGATTGCCTGCCGACCAGAGCGGCCAACAACGTCGCCTAAATACAATATCTTCATGGACTAATGGATTAGGACCACGCGCCGAACAACGCAATGCCTATTTCGGGATATCGATAATTTCCCGTTCCGTCACAATCATGTCCAGTGGCTGATCCGTTGGCTCTAACGGCAAATTTTCCGCTTCTTGAGCAGCATAGGCAAAGCCAATCGCCAAAGTCGCCCGCTTTGCGCGCAATTGCTCTAACGTGCGGTCATAAAACCCGCCACCATATCCCAATCGCCCACCGTTTCGGTCGAACCCAACCAAAGGAACGATCAGGATCTCTGGTTCAAAATAATCATCAACGACCGGCACCTGCGCCCCAAACGGGCCGTCTTTCATGTCACCCTCAGGGTACCATCGCGAGAATAACAAAGGATGGGCCTCGGCCTGAATAACCGGCACGCCCACTGGTCCATGCGCCGCACATTCGGCCATCGCGCTCAACGGATTAATTTCCGTACGGATCGGCATATAGCCGGCAACAGGCGCGCCACGAAATCCCGCCAGAACAGATGACAACAAGCCTGCCTCTGCGCCTGTGGCCCGCGCGTGCGCCTCTTTACGGTGCGCAAAACAGGCCTTGCGCATATTTGCCTTATCGATGTCTAAACTCATAATAGAATAACTCCAGCCAGCCCCAGAAAGGCAAAGAACCCGACCACATCGGTGACGGTCGTCACAAACGCCCCCGAGGCCAAGGCCGGATCAATGTCTAGCTTTTCCAAGAGGACGGGAATGCCGGTTCCCGCCAATCCAGCGACAACCAAATTCACAACCATCGACAAGGCGATGACATACCCAAGATCAAAGGAGCCAAACCACACCACGCCAACAAGACCCATGGCCGCCGCAAAGATGATCCCATTCACAAGACCCACAAGGACCTCACGGCGCAAAACACGCCAGACGTTGGCGCCGGTCAAGTCTTTGGTGGCGATGGCACGGACTGCAACTGTCAAACTTTGCGTACCCGCATTGCCCCCCATAGATGCAATAATCGGCATCAAAACGGCCAAGGCCACAAATTGGGCAATCGTTTCTTCGAACTGAGCAATCACCAATGAGGCCAATATGGCCGTGACCAAATTGACCGCCAACCAGGGAAACCGCTGTTTTGTGGTCTCAATCACCTTATCACTGAGCGAGCTTTCCCCAACCCCCGCAAGGCGGAGAATGTCTTCTTCGTGCTCTTCGTCCAAAACGGCCATGGCATCGTCAATTGTGATCATCCCAATCATACGATTGTTCTCATCCACCACTGGGGCCGAAATCAGGTGATACTGGTTAAAGGCATAGGCCACATCAGCCTCATCTTGGGTGACTGGGATGACTTGGAATACGTCTTCCACGATGTCTTTCAAGGCAATGGTGCGCGCACTTGACATAAGCTTGCCTAAGGTCACGTTAGCAACCGGATGCAACCGGGGCGTCACCAATGTCACGTGATAGAATTGCTCAGGCAGGTTTTCAGCGTTTCGCAAATAATCAATCGCATCGCCCACTGTCCAATGCTCGGGCGCCATGACAACCTCGCGCTGCATCAAACGACCAGCCGAATTCTCGGGGTAAGCAAGCGCCTGTTGCGCCGCAAGCCGCTCGGAATCTTCGAGCGCACCCAGAATGGCCTCCTGCTG
>JALRHZ010000044.1:0-252 GCA_023259435.1 Paracoccaceae bacterium
CGCAAAACTGACCCTTCGGTGAGACCCATGGTACGCAAAATTCCAATGTCACGTCCCTTGTTTTTAACCAACATTATAAGACCGGACACGATGTTCATCGTCGCAATCAGGACAAGGATGCCAGTGATAATGAACATAACATTATCTTCGATTTGCAAGGCGCGCCGCCAATTACTTGACGCATTTTTCCATGTCCACAACTGGCCTCTTGGTCCAATAGCCTCAAGCAAGGGCCGCTCTAGGGCCTCGATA
>JALRHZ010000044.1:262-13684 GCA_023259435.1 Paracoccaceae bacterium
CGCCTCTTCAAACGGCATATAAAGGCGGGTTTTATCAATATCAAACCGTCCTGCGGTAAAGATATAGGCAACGGTATAGGTTTTGACCCTTGGGCTGGTTCCAAAGGCGGTTTTGACACCGTCTGGTGATATGACTTTGATCTGCTGACCCACTGTTAGGTTCAATTCACGTGCGACGCCCGATCCTATCGCAACCCCAGAATTAAAATCCGTAATTGATCCGATGCTACTTTCGGGATTTGCAATTCTGGGCAGGGTAAGCAAATCAGCATAGGTTATTCCATAAACCTCGACCCCTGCATTCTTGCTATTTGAGCTGACCATAACTTGACCTTTGATCAAAGGTGCAGCCCGCGTGACCCCGTCAACCGCGCGTAGGTTTTGGGCCATCTCATCATAGTTATGTATCTTTCGGTCAATCCGTCCAAAGTCGTCTGTCATAGGGATTTGATAGACGGTTACATGGGCATTTGCCCCTAGAATGGTATCGACGATTTCGGCGCGGAAACCAGAGCGCACCGCAAATGTCGCGACCATTGCAAAAACGGCCAGTGTAATTCCGATCAAGCTGATCCATGTCATAGCGCTTACGCCGCCTTCGGACTTTTTGGCACGTAAATAGCGCCAAGCAATCATTCTCTCATATGCGGAAAACGGGGCAGGTTGTGCAGACATTATTGCTCCTGTTCTGGTCAAAGTTCCATGCCATTTGGTGTCGGAATTGCCAAGTTAGTTGGAAAATTGCGTGAACTTGTAGTGAGGTCAAGCCGGTTTACGCCAATTCACCAGAAATGACGTAACTTTGCCCACGCGTCACCGCGAGCGATGCCAATTCTGCCTCTTGTGAACGGGCAAAAATCGGGGCAATCTTAAAAGATGAAAACGCCAAGATACACGTCCTTACTTACGACTTTGCCGGCAAGCGTGCCCTTCGTCGGTCCCGAAACACAAGAGCGGGCCTTGGGTCGAAAATTCTCGGCGCGGCTTGGGGCCAATGAAAACGGATTTGGGCCATCACCCAAGGCAGTAGACGCAATGCGTGATGCGGCTGAGGAGGTTTGGAAATATGCGGATCCGACAAGTTTCGATCTGCGCCATGCCCTTGCCCGGCACCATGATGTCGCCATGGAAAATATCGTGGTGGGTGAAGGCATAGACGGTCTATTGGGCTATTTGGTGCGCATGTTAGTAGAGCCGGGACAGTGTGTTGTGACCTCTGCCGGCGCGTATCCTACGTTCAATTACCATGTGGTTGGCTATGGCGGGACTATTGAGACGGTTCCATATCAAAACGACCATGAAGACCTTGATGCGCTTTTAACTCGAGCGGCTGAAACAAACGCCAAACTGGTGTATTTTGCCAATCCTGACAATCCTATGGGGACATGGCATAATGGCGCGTATATTGAGGCTCGGCTAGATAAAATTCCTGACGGGACGCTTTTGGTTTTGGATGAAGCCTATATCGAATTTGCGGACGATAATGTGGCGCCGAAAATTGATATAAACGATCCGCGTGTGATCCGAATGCGCACCTTTTCAAAGGCATATGGCATGGCAGGTGCGCGTGTCGGTTATGCGTTGGGGGCACCGCAGCTGATCGCAGAGTTTGAAAAAATTCGAAATCACTTTGGTATGAGCCGGATATCACAGATTGGCGCACTTGCGGCGTTGTCGGATCAGGACTGGATCAAGGACGTCAACAAACATGTCGCCAAAGCGCGCGGGCAGATTGCTCAGATTGCAGATCAAAACGGCATGACGACCCTGCCGAGCGCCACGAATTTTGTGGCACTTGATTGCGGGCAGGATGATGTGTTCGCACGCGCAGTGCTAGAAGAGTTGGCGCAAAACGGCATCTTTGTGCGCATGCCAAGCGTGCCGCCCTTGAATAGATGTATCCGAATAAGCGTCGGGCCGGATGAAGATCTAGACCTCGTCGCACGTGTCCTTCCCAAAGTTTTGGAAAAACTAAGGTCTTAGGCGTTCTGTGCAATTATCTGTGCGGCGGCATCGACGGCACCTGATGCCAGAGGTGCACCAATAGCCATTAGGCCCGCTTGGGTTGTTGCGATGGCTGCCAGCATCATCTGCGCATTCAAGTGCCCCATATGACCAAAGCGAATAAATCCATCTGCCCGCGGATCCTCTTCTGTTGCCATCCCTAATCCAATTCCCAAGGTCAGGCCGGCTTTGGTTTCCGCCCATCGGCGAAGGTTTGTGCCGTGAGGTGCACCAAGAGAAGCAGCCGTCACCGCATGACTGCGCAGTGCCGGATCCGCAACGTTTAGGGCCATCGCCCCAGTGTGTGACCACACATCAATCGCGGCCCACAATGCATGCGCCAATATCTCGTGCCGTCTCCAAACCTGTTCGATGCCTTCGTCTTTGATAAGGTCAAGCGCTGCACGCAGGCCATAGATGTGATGCGTTGGGGCGGTTCCGCAGAAATGTTGAAAATAAAGGTCCGGCGCAATGCGAGGTTCCCAATCCCAATACGAACTCACCCGATTAAGCGTGTGACGACGCTGGCGCGCAGTTTCATTGCAAAATACAAATCCCACGCCCGCAGGAACCATAAGACCCTTTTGACACGCAGCGACCATGACATCGACGCCCCAGTCGTCCATTTCAAAATGATCGCACCCAAGAGACGCGATGCAATCGACCGCCAATAGCGCCTCTGATCCTGTCTCGTCCAAAATCCTGCGAACCTGAGCGATGTCATTTTTAATCGAGGTTGATGTGTCGACGTGCGTCGTTAAAACCGCTTTGTAGTTGTGGTTTTGCAAAGCCTCTCTCACAGCTTCGGGATCATAAGTTGAATTGCGTCCAAAATCCAAAACATCTACTTCGATCCCCATTGAGCGGACCATATCAGCCCAGCCATGCCCAAATGCCCCTGTCGCAATCTGAAGCAGGCGATCCCCAGGTTCGGCGATATTGGCAAGTGCAGCTTCCCAAACGCCGTGTCCATTGGCGATATAAATCGCGACATGATGCTTTGTGCGCGCAACATACTTAAGATCGGCAATTACGCTTTGGGTTAACTCAACCAGCTCGCCCTCATAGATATTGGGCGAAGGGCGATGCATCGCTTGCAAGACTTGATCTGGCATGACTGATGGACCAGGGATAGCCAGATACGTGCGACCAAGTGCAAGGGACATATGATTTCCTTTTCTGAAGTGAGAGCAGATTATTCCTTTGGCCAAGGACGTCAATACTTGCAACGCTGGTACTGGGCATATAGTTATGAGCGAAAACGAGGCCATGACGGCCAATGAGGGTCTTTAATGTTTCACTCTCTTACAACACGCATCAAGGCGCTGGAGTCTCAGTTCCGACTAGGGTGGGGCAAAGATATTTCAACGCCTGCCGCGCGGCGTGAAGCGTTTTGGCATAATCACCTAACTGACCAAGCATTTTTGCGACTATGGTGGACCAATCTTACACAGGTTGCACCGGGTGTTTATCGGTCAAATCAACCCGGCGCAAACCGGATCGCGCGTTACAAAGAAATGGGCATCAAAACCATTTTGAATTTGCGTGGGGCCGAGGACTACTCCTATTACCTCTTCGAAGAAGAAGCATGCGCCCAACATGGCATCTCCCTGGTTCCCATGCGGTTTCATGCGCGGCGTGCGCCAGACCCCGATATGATCCTTGATTTAATCGAAACCATGCGAGGACTGGAAAAGCCCTTTTTGCTGCACTGTAAAAGTGGGGCAGATCGCGCAGGATTGGCGTCTGCGATCTATCTGTTGGAATTTTCGGGCGTCAGCGTCGAGAGCGCGGATCGGCAACTCTCGTTACGTCGTATGCACCTCGATTTTACTGCGACGGGCATCTTGGACTATATGATCCGCGTCTTTGGCGCCCGTTTGGACATTGGCGGTATCCGATTTTCGAAATGGATCGAGCGTGAGTATGATCCCCAAATCTTGACCGAGGCATGGAATAATCGCCTCAGTTGGATCGACGCAGCGCGTAAGATGCAAGACGCCGCTTGACCTTGTCAAGCAGCGGCCAAGCGGTCTCAATGGCCGCGCTGGGCGCTTTATGCTTGTTGAATAATCCACACGCCCAACGCCATGGTCCCAATACCAAGAGCGCGCATCAGGGTCAGGGGCGAGACCGCTGCACCAAATAAACCGAAATGATCAATAGCGGCCGCTGCGATCATCTGCCCGAGTAAGACAAAAAACACGGCGGTCCCCACACCGATTTTTGGAGCAATCCATGTGACGGACAGCACATAAAAAGCGACAAAAACCCCGCCCAAGAAAAGATGTTTTGGCGCTGAGGCAAGTTTTCCAAATCCATCAGGCCCTGTAAGTATCGCGGTGCAAAGGGCCACGACAAATGCCACGACAAACAAGACCGTCGCAGCGGCAGCAGGAGAGGCGACATGCCGCCCCAATCCGGCATTTAGCGCGGCAAGTATCGGAATTCCTATGCCCGCCAATAACATAATCGCGGCATAGCCATGGAATGCAGACATCTTGTGTTTCATCCCTTATAAATCAAGCTCTTCAACAAACTTGGCGTTTTCCTGAATGTATTGGAACCGAAGTTCAGGCTTTTTGCCCATAAGTTGTTCGACCAGGTTCAATGTTTCTCCCGGTTCATCTTCGTCAATGCGCACTTGGATCAATTTACGAGACGCAGGGTCCATGGTGGTTTCTTTTAGGTCCTTTGCATCCATTTCGCCCAAGCCTTTAAACCGGCTAACGTCGATTTTCCCTTTTCCGCCAAGCCCTTTTTCCAACCATTCATCACGCTCCGCCTCGTCAATGCAATAAACGCGCTTTGATCCTTGGGTCAGACGATACAGCGGAGGGCAGGCCAAATAGAGGGGCCCGGTATCAATCATTGGGCGCATTTGGGTGAAAAAGAATGTCATAAGCAACGATGCGATATGGGCTCCATCGACGTCCGCATCTGTCATGATGATGATTTTGTCATAGCGCAGATCATCGATATTGAACTTTGTTCCTAACCCGACCCCCAAGGCTTGGGTGAGATCACTAATTTCTTGGTTGGTCCCGATTTTTGAGCTGGCCGCACCAAGGACGTTCAAAATTTTACCCCGCAACGGCAAGAGAGCTTGGGTTTTTCGATCCCGCGCCATTTTGGCCGATCCTCCGGCAGAGTCGCCTTCGACGATGAACAGTTCCGTGCCACTGCGGCTGGTTGCGGAACAATCCACCAATTTTCCGGGCAGGCGCAATTTCTTTGTCGCGGTTTTGCGGGCTGTTTCCTTTTCTTGCCGACGCCGCATGCGTTCTTCTGCGCGTAGGATAAGGAAGTCCAAAATAGCACCGGCGGATTTCGTATCTGCAGCAAGCCAGTTGTCAAAGTGATCTCTTACAGAGTTTTCAACCAAACGAGTGGCCTCGACGGTGGCAAGACGATCTTTGGTTTGTCCGACAAATTCCGGTTCACGGATAAAGCAGCTGACCAAGGCACAGCCCCCAGTCACAAGGTCATCGCGCGTGATGTCTTTGGCTTTGCGGTTGTTGACCAATTCACCATAGGCTTTGATCCCTTTCAGGATCGCCGCCCAAAATCCGGCGACATGTGTTCCCCCTTCGGGTGTGGGGACAGTATTACAATAGGATTGGATGAAGCCATCCCGTGACGGTGTCCAATTGATCGCCCATTCCACTTTCCCAGGAACGTTAAACCGATCCTGAAAATTAACTACACCAGCAAAGGGTCTGTCCGCGTATGTTGATGCTTTGCCTAGTGTTTCGGTAAGGTAATCTGATAAACCACCGGGAAAATGAAATGTCGCCTCTGTTGGCGTTTCACCATCGTCGATTGCGGACTTCCAGCGAATTTCTACGCCGCTAAATAAGTATGCCTTTGAGCGAATAGATTTAAACAAACGTGCCGGTTTAAATCTGTGGCTACCAAAAATTTCTGCGTCTGCGTGAAACGTGACCGAGGTTCCCCGTCTGTTTGGGGCGGCCCCGACTTTTTCAACCGGACCTTGTGGAAGACCCCGTGAGAATCGTTGTTCGAAAAGCTCCTTGTTTCGCGCGACCTGCACAATCATCAGGTCTGACAGTGCGTTCACCACGGAGGCGCCAACACCATGCAACCCGCCGGATGTTTGATAGGCCTTTCCGCTAAATTTTCCGCCGGCATGGAGGGTGCACAAAATGACTTCAAGTGCGGATTTGTCGGGGAACTTTGGGTGGGGGTCAATTGGGATGCCGCGCCCGTTGTCGCGCACAGTTAAGGAATAGTCTTCATGCAACTCAACTTCGATGCGGTTCGCATGTCCTGCCACCGCCTCGTCCATAGAGTTATCCAAGATTTCGGCCACCATGTGATGCAAAGCACGCTCATCTGTCCCGCCGATGTACATGCCCGGTCGCTTGCGCACAGGCTCTAGACCTTCGAGCACCTCGATCGAAGAGGCGTTATAATCATCTTGTTGGTCAGATTGTAATAAATCGTTCATAGACTGCTCTCTGTTTGGTTACGCTAACTATGCCATCGTAAAGAGGTGAGGGAAAGGCTTTGAAAATTGCAAAACGCGATTCGCAGTCAAAATTCTTATTTTCTAAGTTGTGACAAATCTAGGTCATTAGAATACACGATAGGATCACAACATATACCGTAAGGATATAACAAACATCCTTTGAGGTTTATAGATTTGTTTTTTGGTCCCAAAGCCATTTTTTCTACCACAACTTTTGCTAAACTATAATTGTCAATTTGATAATAAATGTTAAGAATATTTTGGTGGAAAAATTAATATAAGCCACGGAAAATATTGTATAAAAATAAAAAATACGTTAGTGAGTTTTCAGAATTTTCATGTTATGGCTCGCTTCATCGTTGAATTAGGCAGTGAATGTATTCAATCATAAGTCATAAGTTGAAACGCTCAGCTTAACACTCAGACCATCCGCCAATCGGCTCACTCATCCCCACCCACAGGTTGATTGGCAAGGTTCTGAGAAATCAGGTGGAAAGAGATACTCTTTTCCCTCCCCACCGTTGGCATTTTAATGCTTCGGTTATTCGGCGCACTGGGTATGGTTACAATGCATCCCCCCACTCCCACCATAACAGTGCGCCGTTTGCATCGCTCTTTTCATTTGAATGTAAGCCAATTCAAATTGGAGCTATTGTTTTGTTTGCAACACTAGATTTTTATGGATAAGCGCACGTTATGCGATATTCAGATCACTTAAAAAGGACATTGAAGTTAGCGTTGCCTTTGGCGGGCGGGCACGTGGTGCAGATGCTTATCAATATCACGGACGCGATCATGGTGGGGTGGTATTCGGTTGAAGCGTTTGCCGCGCTTGTCCTTGGGACAACCTGTCTTTTCGTGATCTATATTTTGGGCGCCGGATTTTCCCAAGCGGTTCCCGCATTGGTTGCTCAGGCTGTTGCCAGAGGAGAATTAAACACGGCACGGCGAGTAACACGTATGGCCTTGTGGCTGTCTATTTTATCGTCGGCCATTGGATTGGTGATCTTATCCTTTACAGACACTATTTTGGTCGCCATCGGGCAGGATGCAAACCTAAGTTTTCTGGCCCAGTCGTATGTTTCTATTGCTGGGTTTTCTCTGTTTGCAGGTTTGTGTTTGGCGAGTTTGCGTTCGTTTCTATCTGGCCTAGAGCTTGTTGGTGTTGCATTTGTCGTTTCGGTTGCCGGTGGGTGTTTGAACGCAGTTTTGAATTATGTGCTGATCTTTGGATATTACGGAGCGCCTGAATTGGGAATTCAGGGCGCGGCAATTGCCTCTGTTGGATCCAATGTGTTTATGGCGGTGTGCCTTGGGGTCTACACCGTTATCAAATTGCCGCAGTACAAACTCTTTTACAGATTTTGGATGGCTGATCGCAAAGTCTTTATGCTTGTATTTTCGATGGGCTTTCCAATCGGTCTTACGATGCTCGCAGAGGTTGGTTTGTTTTCGGTGTCGTCAATTATGATGGGATGGTTCGGTACAATTCCACTTGCTGCGCATGGGATCGCCCTGCAGCTTACGTCGATTATGTTTGTGATACATCTCGGGCTGTCAAACGCGGTTACTGTTCGTGCGGGAAATGCATATGGGCGCGCGGATTATCAAGGGTTAAAACAGGGTGCCTATGTTGCCAGTGGGCTATCCTTTGTTGTGGCGGTTGTCACCTTGGCGCTTTTTGTGTTCGTACCTGAACCGCTGGTTGCACTGTTTATCGATCATGATGAACCTGCGCGAGATGCAATCATTCAAATGGGTGTACTCTTGCTTTGGATGGCAGCTTTGTTTCAATTCGTCGATGCAGGTCAGGTTTTGGCGATGGGATTGCTGCGCGGGGTCCAAGACATCAAGATCCCAATGTACATCGCAGCGTTTAGCTATTGGGGGATAGGCGTTCCAGTTGCATATCTTTTGGGCGTGGTCCTTGACCTCCAAGGTGTTGGTATCTGGTTGGGTTTGCTGTGTGGTTTAGGAGCCGCAGCCGCATTATTAGGGCTGCGGATATATCGAATTGTCCCCCATAAGATGAATGCAGCTGGCCTAGCTTAAAGATTTACAGAATGCTTCAATCCGATCACATGCACGGCTTAGGTCTGTTTCAGATGCGGCATAGCTAAGTCGAAAGTTTGGTGACACTCCAAAGGCCGCGCCAAAGACAACGGCAACACCCTGATCGCGCAGTAAGGCCATACAGAAGTCTTCATCCGTTGTAAGTGTCGTGCCATCTGGTGTCGTTTTGCCCATAACGCCGTGGATTGAGGGATACACGTAAAACGCCCCCTCAGGATTCGGGCAAACAATACCGTCTATCCCATTCAATCGCTTAACAACAAGGTCGCGCCGTTTCTGAAAGAGCTGTGCATTGTGTGGCAAGTAATCCTGTGGTCCGGTGAGGGCCTCATAGGCGGCCCATTGTCCGATTGTTGATGGGTTTGAGGTGCTCTGACTTTGTACCTTGCGCATCGCATCAATAAGGTCCTTTGGACCTCCGGCATACCCAATGCGCCACCCTGTCATGGCATAGCCCTTTGAGACGCCGTTGCATGTCAAGGTGCGATCAAAAAGGGCCGGTTCAACTTGGGCTGGGGTCACAAAGTCAAAATCGTCATAAACCAAGTGTTCGTACATATCATCACTCATGATCCAAACATGCGGATGCCGCTTCAAAACATCGGTCAGAGCCTTGAGCTCATCGTAAGAGTAACCTGCACCAGTTGGGTTTGAAGGAGAGTTAAAGATAAACCACTTGGTGTTTGGTGTGATCGCCGCCTCAAGCGCATCTGGGGTCAGCTTAAACGCATTCTCGACATCTGTAGGTGCGATTACGGGGGTACCACCACACAGCAAAACCATGTCTGGATAGCTCACCCAATAGGGGGCAGGGATGATTACCTCATCCTTTGCATCTAGGGTCGCCATCATAGCGTTAAACAAAACTTGCTTGCCGCCTGTCCCGACAGTTATGTTTTCTGGTCCGTAGGCCAGTCCATTCTCTCTTTCAAACTTGGTGACAATTGCCTGTTTTAATTCTGGAAGACCATCGGGCGCTGTATACCGTGTTTTGCCTTTTTGAATTGCATCTATTCCTGCCGCCTTGATGGTGTCAGGTGTATCGAAATCCGGTTCACCTGCGCTAAGGCTTATGATGTTTTTACCTTCGCGTTTCAAAGTGTCTGCCAAAGCAGTCATGGCAATGGTTGGGGACGGTTTGAACAGTGATAGGCGTTTGGACAATATGGACATTTTCTGCCTGCGGTTTGAATTTTTTACATAAGTGTTCTATGGAGGGATCACATAAGTATCAAGTAAGATAGTAGAGGGCAGAATTATGGATGAAACCGACGAAAACTGGTATTCTTCAGAGATCGCAACATTTGGCGATAGGTTGGCCGCAGCGCGGGAACACTCTGGGATGTCCCCACAAAATCTTGCAAAGCGCCTTGGGGTAAAACAGTCGACCATTCGAGGTTGGGAGGCAGATACAAACGAGCCGCGTGCAAATAGGCTTTCTATGTTAGCGGGGCTTTTGAACGTGTCCGTTATGTGGCTTTTGACGGGCGAAGGCGAAGGCGTAGGCACACCAAGAGCAGAACGGAATGTGCCAGAAGAAATCCGTGATATATTGATTGATATTCGGACCTTGCGTGCCACATTGAAAGACACGACAGAAAAGTTATCTGAGCTGGAAAAACGTCTAATAGAGCGATTAAATTCATGAAAGAATCCCGTGATGTCATGATCAAACGCTTGTCCATGCGGGCCATGCGCCGAGGCATGAAAGAGATGGATATCATTCTCTCTGGATTTGCGGATCGTCAATTGGCCGACATGACGGACGCGGAATTGCAGCATTTTGATGCGCTGTTGTCTGAAAATGATCAGGATTTGTATCAATGGGTTTCTGGGCAGGTTGACGCGAAACCCGAGTTTCAATCTTTGCTGGACCGCATACGCCAAGATACGTTGAACGCGCATGAACCGCTCTAATACCGGCTTGGCTTAACTTTATATTCAACGATTTTGGCCATGTTCTTTTTTGTGAAAACAAAGGAGAAGATGATGTCAATTTACACGCCCATTGTGGATGCGTCGAAATCGGACTTTATGCACAATTACTTGGACACTCTCAGCATGGTCGAGAGGTTGCACAGGCTTTTGTTAGATGTGATCAAGGATGACTTTGAGCGTCTTGGAATTCTTGAAATCAATGCGGTGCAGGGGTTGTTGTTGTTCAATGTTGGTGACCATGAGGTCAGCGCCGGCGAGCTTAAATCGCGGGGCTATTACCAGGGCAGCAATGTCAGTTATAACCTTAAAAAGTTGGTGGATATGGGCTATATGGAACACCACCGATGCGAGTTGGATCGCCGTTCTGTTCGGGTAAAGCTAAGCCAAAAAGGTAAGGTGGTTCGCGACAGTATTGCAACGTTGTTCAAGGGACATGCAGGTGGAATGATCGACAAGAACATTCTTGACCCAAAATCCATTGTCTCGATCACCAAGACCCTGCGAGAGGTTGAGCGGTATTGGACAGATCAAATTCGATATATTTACTAACGCTCTTATGTCCAAGACGCCATGCGTCTAAGAAAACTATAGGTCATGGCAGCCAATTTTGCCAAACCAAAATGGTCACTTTTTTCACTGTAGGTGAAACCTGACCCTGAGATCGGCAAGAATTTCGCCAATTTCAACAATGCGCGATGCTCCGTCAGAAGACGCCCCTCGCTCTATATTTTCCCGATTGTTTGAATTGCTATGTCCCTGCAGCTGTGTTTGCAGAACTGCGTAGATATTGCATGTCTAGACCGCATTGGTTTTGCGCAAAGGCTAACGCGGCGACGTTAACATTAAAGGTGCGAATACCTATTTTAGACGCGATACCCGGCAGGGTTTACCCTGTCGGGTTTGCGAGTGTTTGTTGGGCAAGCTTTACCAGTGCCCAGTATTTTCCATGCTGATCCACGGTTCTGCCGCGGGGAGCGGCGTGCCTGCCTGCAAAAGCTCAATCGAAATATTGTCCGGTGAGCGCACAAAGGCCATACGACCGTCACGCGGCGGGCGATTGATTACAACGCCTTTGTCTGCCAAATGTTGGCACATCTCATAGATGTTTTCGACCTCATAGGCCAAGTGGCCAAAATGACGGCTATCACTAGGAAGTCCATCATCGCCGTCCCAATTATAGGTAAGCTCTACAGGACACTCTTCTTGGCCCTCAGGCGCCATAAAGATAAGGCTAAATCGGCCTTCTTCGCTGTCATAATGGCGTGTTTTTTTCAGGCCCAAAAGTTCAAAAAACGCGATTGATTTGTCCAAATCTTTGACGCGCACCATGGTGTGAAGGTATTTTATTTTCATCTGTTTAATCCCACTTTTTAAACATCAAGCTAGTCGAATGCTGTGCGATCCGCAATGTACCCGCCGTTTTCAATAATTGTAATTGTATTGTCGAGTGGGTGCTCGTGTTGTGACCTAATGACACCGACAACTTCGCTTGCCTCTGCGCCAGATAGAATGCCATAGTGCGTGCCCTCGAACTTTTCTAGACGTGAGTTCACCAAGCCTTGTTCAATAGTGCCATCAGGGTTAAGGTTTTCACCTATTTCTGAATAAAAATCAGTGTGATACGCCACCGAGGTGCCGTCCACCACCGCGTTGTAATGGGGATAGTCCGTCGTTATATTATTCCCCTCTACGTCGAAGATTCTGCGATCAACTATGTTAAATGCGACTGCAGGATTATGTTGAAAATCATCGAAATCGATTGAAAGAGTGGCCTTGCCTGTTACCAACTCCATGCCCGACATGCCTTCAAACACCCGAAATCCATGGTAATCGCCGGAATACGCGGCCTGTCCCTGTGTTGGCATAATAAGCAACATATCGTTTCCAGCGTCATCAAAATCATTCCGCTGTAAGACATAACCGTAATAGCCCTCGTCGATGTAATTTTGGGTTCGCACGACAACGTATTCGCTGCCGCCTGAGGCGCTTACGCCATAAACGGCTTGGTAAGGGTCTTGGATAATTTCTTGGCCCGTATTGGGATCTTCGACGACACGGATCGCTTTGTATCGTCCATGTCCGTTGGACATAGGATAGGGTTCAACCCGAATATATGGATCGTCTCGCGTGCCATCAAAGGGCAGATTAACAACGTATAAATAATCATTTGCGGCATCATACCTGTACGCGGTTGCCTCACCTGCCATGGTGACAATGCCATTGTTGACAGTCGGCGAAGATGTGACTGGAATATCGCCAGGCGCACCAGTCCCTTCTATCCCAGTATTTGTTCCGTTTGACGTGTTTGTGTCTGCATAGTCATCAGGATCAACGGTCGAGGTCCCCGTATCTGTTGTTGTATCTGTGTTGGCATCATCTGTCTGCGTGTTTTGCCCTGCGCTGTTTGTCATAAACGGATTTGTATTTGTCGAATTGCACGCGGCGAGGCCCAGTGAGACAGATGTCATAAGGAAAATCGAAAAGAGTTTCTGTGGCATAATGGGCCCTATTTGTTTTGCGGCGTGTGATGTGTCAAAAGTTGGGTCCAATTTCATATGTATTACGCCTTTTGTAAAGGTTGAACTCTAAATCCGGCTGTTTTGTTTTTGTGGCACCCAATATATAGTTGGGCCAACTACGAACTTGGAAGGATTCGCAGATGCCAATTACACCTGAGCAGCTTGCAGAGATTGAGGCCCAACGCGCCGAACAATCACAGACGCGTCGCGCCGTTAGCGCAGGCATGGAAGAGCATTTGTATACTGCTTATCCTGTCCTAGACCACGGTTTTGTACGGGTCATTGATTACATGGGCGATGATGCTGCGATCTGTCAGGCAGCACGTGTCAGCTATGGCAAGGGTACAAAGTCTGTTCAAAACGATGAGGGGCTCATCCGCTATTTGATGCGCCACT
>JALRHZ010000045.1 GCA_023259435.1 Paracoccaceae bacterium
GTTCCAATACGATTTGGCGTGTAATGGATACGAACTTGTCTCAGGAGCCATTCGGAACCATCGTCCTGAAATCATGTTCAAAGCGTTTGAAATTGCCGGCTATGGCGAAGACGAGGTGCGCAAGCGGTTTGGTGGCATGGTCAATGCGTTCCAATACGGCGCGCCGCCTCATGGTGGTTGTGCTGCGGGTATTGATCGGATTGTCATGCTACTGGCGAACCAAGAAAATATTCGCGAAGTGATAATGTTCCCAATGAACCAGCGTGCCGAAGATTTGATGATGGACGCGCCAAGCGAGCCTCTTCCAGAGCAATTGATGGAACTTAACCTTAGGGTTGTTCAAAGCGAGTAAACGCGATCAAATAGATAAAAAAAGCGCTTTGTTGAAACAAAGCGCTTTTTTATGTATGCTTAGCTTAGGAAAAATAGCTGAAAAGGCACTTCCAATGTTGGCCGGTCCACCGCCTCGTCTTACCCCACGAGAGGTGCAGATCCTGCCGTATATTATTGCTGGATCGCGAAGATCAGAAATTGCGGTCCGGTTTGGCCGGTCTGAGGACACAATAAAGGCCCATATAAGCAATATTGTGCGAAAGTTTTCTGCAAAATCCACTCGTGAGGCTTTTGAGGATATCCATTATTATTTTGAATGCTTTGGTTCCGACGGAACTAAATCGCAGTATTATACCAAGCATTTGAAAACCAATTTGACACTTGACGCATCTGGCACAAGTGCGAAATTGACCGAGCGCTATAGTTGTGAAGTGTTGTTTCCCTGTGAAGAGCGATACAAGTGGGTTGTCTGGACCGATTGTGGATATATCCGTAACGCTGAAATTGATGGTCAACCCGCGCAGCTAGAACAATCGGCATTGGGCGGGAAGATGTTCGTGTCACAAAGCAAGAACAAGTACTGCGCTTTTGAAAAATTCTATAGGACTACTAGCCTAGAGTACGTTAGTGCATTTCCAGGAAAATCAGAGTTTTGGACTTTCAATGTCATGCACAAAATTGTCGAATTTGAATTGAACATAAGCTTTGAAAACTGCGCAACCATCCCACAATTGGAGGGGCTTGTTCATAATGAGGTGGGCCAATTGGCAGCATCGCGGGTATCACTGCCTGTCATCGATAAGAAAGCGACTTGGAAAATTCTCGATCCTCTTCGCAGTTTTAACTATAGTCTTGTATGGACATGGGAAGGGTCTCCTGCATTATAGGTTTATTGCGCGATAAGGAGATACATGATGGATGCAAATTTGGCGAATTGGACGCCACCTCCTTTGCCGGATTTTCAGGGAATTACAGGGCGGTACGCGCGCATTGAAAAGTTGGACCCTGATCAGCATGCCACGCGCTTGTTTCAAGCGTTCCACGGACACGACCACATTTGGCACTACATTCCTGTCAAACCGTTTCACTCAACCGCCCAATTTTACAAATGGGTTTCGGTGCAGGCAAAGTCAGCTGATCCATTATTCTATGCGGTTGTCGATCCGATGACGAACAAGCCGCTTGGCTTATTCAGCTTTTTGCGAATTGCGCCAGAGCATGGGTCGATTGAGTTAGGTTACATTGTGTTTTCCCCAGCCCTGCAAAAAACAGTCATCGCAACCGAAGCCATGTATTTGATGATGAAATGGGCATTTGACGCGGGGTATCGTAGGTTTGAATGGAAATGTGACGCTGCAAATCTTCCGTCTCGGCGCGCGGCCCAACGACTAGGGTTAAGTTACGAGGGTATTTTTCGGCAAGCCTCAGTTGTAAAAGGCCGCAACCGCGATACCGCATGGTTTGCCGCTATTGATAAAGAATGGATGGCTCTGTCAGAGGCATTTGATGTCTGGTTGGATCCCGCAAATTTTGACCAGTCTGGTCAGCAAAAAGAGCGTTTAGGGAATTTAACCTCTCTTGTGCGTGTGGCGTCCGATCCGAGTGTGACGTCATAGAGCAGGCAGATCTTTGAGGAGTGTAAGGAGATAGCGCCGAAGTTCCTCTATCTCTCCATCAAGAGCCAGATGCGCAAGTGTTTTATCATTTATGCAATGCGCAAGGCTGAATAAAAAGTCACGCGTATAGCGTGCGTTGGATATGTCTTCCAAAGCTTCAATTGCGTGTTGAAAATCGTCCCTTAGGGCGGCCGTGTCGGGTGTAATATCTGTGCCTACAGCTGGCAGAGGTGAGAGTGTTTTTAATGGTGCCGGAAGATGACCTAGGATCTTTGTTTGGAATTGGGCCAGGTCACAGTACGGCTTTGCAAGAAACCCATTTGCCCCTGCTTGGATCGTCGCTGAAAACAGCGTGTCATCGCCACTGGTCCCAAGTATGACAGGTATCCTTGGGACATTGCTGTGCAAATTACGGATAAGATCAAGTCCCGACCCATCTGGGAGGCCAACGTCAACGATCACAATGGTGGGACGATACAGTTTCAAGTGCCGAAGAGCAGACTTCATGCAATCGGCGCGCCGAAGCCGCGCCCCACTTTTTAGACACATCAAACGGGCCGCCTCGGACGAAAACCGGCTATCTTCAACAAGAAGTACGGTAAGGCCAAAAAGGGGTTTGTTTGATGATCTTGGTGCAGTAAGGCTATGCCGCTCTAGGGTATCCATCAGAATCTCCGTCAGACTTTGATATAGCCTGCCCTGCATTTCCTAAAGATTTGTAAATGTGCCAACTGCGCCGTCCTGTCTCTTGTCTAAGACTTTTCTTGGGGACATAACAAGCTAACTACCATTATAGGAGAATGACATGATCGGACGTTTGAACCATGTGGCGATTGCGGTGCCTGACCTCGAGGCCGCGTCAGAACAGTACCGCACCGCGTTGGGTGCCAAAGTTGGCGCTCCCCAAGATGAGCCTGATCATGGCGTAACCGTCGTGTTTATTGAATTGCCAAATACCAAAATTGAATTGCTGTATCCTCTAGGCGAAAATAGCCCGATACAAGGCTTTTTGGATAAGAACCCATCGGGTGGCATACACCATGTATGCTACGAAGTGGACGATATCATCGCAGCGCGAGATCACTTGCAACAAACCGGTGCACGCGTTTTAGGGACTGGCGAACCAAAAATCGGTGCGCATGGAAAGCCTGTTTTGTTTTTACACCCAAAAGATTTCAACGGCACGCTTGTTGAATTGGAGCAAGTCTAAATGTCTATCACATCCGCAATTGTATTGTTCGGAGTCATTTGGTTTCTGACCTATCTGGTGGTGATACCCATCCGGTTGAAAACCCAAGGTGATCTAGGTCAGGTCGTCGAAGGCACGCAGGCCGGAGCACCAGAAATTCACAACCTCGGCAAAAAGGCATGGATCACAACCTTGATCACTGCCGTTCTGTGGGCAATCATGTACGTGATCATTGCCACAGATATCGTCACCATGGACGATATCGATTTGTTCAAGCGTTTTGGCCCTGATTCAACATATGGAACAAATGGGTAAAGGCGGCTGCGCCTAGAATAGGTACAAATAGATTGGCGATCGGAACAACAAGTGGGATCGCCATGATCGTCCCCAACGTCCAGATGGTCAAAAAGTGCTTGCGCCGCAACGACTTTGCACCTGCTCTGCCGGTGTGGCGCATGGCCACCAACTGGAAATATTCGCGGCCCAAAAGAAAACCGTTTGTAAGCGCAAAGATCACAGGCGCAAAAGGGATCA
Source organism: Paracoccaceae bacterium (assembly GCA_023259435.1). Lineage (GTDB taxonomy): Bacteria > Pseudomonadota > Alphaproteobacteria > Rhodobacterales > Rhodobacteraceae > JALRHZ01. The sequence goes on from JALRHZ010000045.1 coordinate 3,673, forward strand.
AAATTAGGCTAATTAAAAACGCCGTTATATTGGCGGCAATCAAAACCCCGAAAAAGCCCAAAGTATCTTTGAGCTGTTCGCCGAACGGAGTGTTGCGTGCGGGTTGGACATTTGGATAGTGCTTGTCTTCTACGGCTTGCGCCACGTCATCCAAAAAGAAAGACGACATTAGCGAGGCGACTGGAACCATAAGGAAAACGCTCAGCACGACGCCCGAAATTATCCCAGCCCAGCTTAAGAGCGAAGAAAAATCCACGGCACCGATCAAAGGCAGGGCAGTGGGCCCATCTACGAACCCGCCGAATACAAGGCCCAAGATATAGATAAGTGCTGCGAGCACAGCAATCGCAAGGCCCACACCTTTGAAAAGAACCATTCGAAATGTAGGATCAAACACTTGCCCAATGGCCTGCGAAACAGCGGTTGTCACAAGATTTAGGCCCATGTGACGATCTCATCTAGGTTTGGGCGTGGGCGCTCTGGAGGTATAGCTGTTTCTGTTCCTATATGGATAATGCCGGCAATTCGCTCATTTGCGGATAGGTTCAAGCCTTGAGACATGAAATCTCTGTCATGCGACACCCAACCTGTTAGCCAATTCGCACCCCATCCTTTGGCCAAGGCTGCGTTCAAAAGGTTTAAACATACGGCCCCCGCCGAGTAGGTTTGTTCCAAAACCGGAATTTTTGCAGACTCCTTTTGGACTTCGACAACAACAATCGCCAATTGTCCATCATCAAACTGTTTGCGGCCCTTTGCGATTTTCTCAGCGTCAAGCGTTTTGGTCTGGCCAAGATATGTCACCACATCTGCCAATTTGTTCATTTCGGGTTTGTTTAGGACGATAAACCGCCATGGCTCTAGTTTCCCGTGATCGGGCGTGCGCGCCGCAACGGTCAGTAATTCCAATATCTCGCTCTGATCGGGTACTGGGGTCGTCAAGGTTTTGGCGGGGCGGGATCTGCGTGATAGTAAAAATTCAAAGGCGTGTGGATTTGGCGCGGGCATTGGTATTCCTTTTGTTATGGATAATGTTGTGAACCGGTCAACAAAATGCAAGAGTGCAATCGCTCTGCCGCCATTGATATCTTGGTGCTAGATTGTGGCGAATTGCGCAAAATTACAAAACTTCGCGTTCCATTTCCCCAATTTGGTCCATGATGCGAACCAATTCGCGCGATATCCCCATTTCGGACATAGCGTGGCCCGCCATTGGGATCATACGCAAATCTGCATCTGGCCACTGCTGTGCGAGGGACCATGCGGTGTGGGGCGGGCATATCATATCCATACGCCCTTGAACGATATATCCAGGGATATGGGCGATCTTGTGCATATTGTTCAGAATGTGTTGCGATGGTTCAAGAAAGCCTTTGTTGACAAAATAATGGTTTTCCAAACGCGCGAACGTACGGGCATATTCGTCGGGTGGAATGCCGCTTTGACCATTGTTGTTGATCGAGGCCAATGCATTTTCCCACTGGCTCCACAGGCCTCCAAATTTGTTTTCTGTCGGAAGGTGGCCGGAAAACAGTCTTTTATGGTAGGCGGCGATCAGATCATCTTGCTCATCTTGTGGAACGGCATTTTTGAAGGTGGTCCATGCCTCTGGCCAGAAATGACCAGCACCGCCGCCATAAAACCAATCTAATTCAGGCTGCGTCATCAAGAAAACGCCGCGTAAAATGATATGGCGCACAGCAGCGGGGTGGGTTTGCGCATAAATTAAGGCCAAGGTGGCCCCCCAACTGCCCCCGAAAACACAAACTTGGCCAAGCTCAAGCATCTCACGAATACGTTCAATATCCGCCACGAGATGCCATGTTGTGTTGTGTTCGACACCGGCGCGGGGCGTAGAACGCCCACAGCCTCTTTGATCGAATAATATAATCCTGTATGTTTCTGGGTTGAAGAAGCGTCGCATAAACGGGCTACAGCCACCACCAGGGCCACCGTGGAGGACGATGACTGGGATGCCATTTGGGTTGCCACATTGCTCGACATACACGCGATGACCATCACCAACGTCGATGTTCCGCTGATCATATGGGTCAAGAGGTGAATATAAATTTGAATATGCGCGCATTTTACCCAAGAAATTTGTGTTCCGCAGTTCTATATGGTTCAAGACACCACAAAATCCATTCGGAGCGTAAAATGCAACCCTCAGTCAACACAATTGATCCAAACGAAGTTGCTAAGTTCGAGGCAATGGCCGCCGAATGGTGGGATCCTCATGGTAAGTTTAAACCTTTACATATGCTGAACCCGTGTCGATTGGATTACATAACACAACAAATTGCCGAAGAATTTGATCGAGATTTGGCCTCAGATCGCCCGTTTCAAGGCTTGCGAATTTTGGATATTGGCTGTGGTGGCGGACTTTTGTGTGAGCCTATGGCCCGTTTGGGCGCGACTGTTGTCGGGGTTGATGCGGCAGAGCGCAACATTCCGGTCGCGCAGGCACATGCGGCACAATCTGGCCTAGAGATTGACTATCGTTTTGGAACAGCCGAGGCCATGGCCGCCGAGGGCGAGCAATTCGACGTTGTTCTCAATATGGAAGTGGTGGAACACGTGGCGGATCCTTTGGGGTATCTGACGGCGTGTCAGCAATTGTTGAAAACTGGGGGCTTGATGATTTGCTCTACGATCAACCGGAACCCCAAAAGCTTTGCGATGGCCATTATCGGTGCCGAGTATGTGATGCGTTGGTTGCCCAAGGGCACCCACGAATGGTCAAAATTCATCACGCCTGATGAGTTATATGATCTTATCGAACGCGCAGGCCTGAGGGCTGTTGATCGAAAAGGTTTCGTTTTCAATCCTATCACATGGCAATGGAAGATCTCGCACAAAGATTTGTCGGTCAATTACGTAACATCGAGTTTAAAGCCTTAGCCGGTATGCACTCTAATCGGGTATGAGAACATATCCAGACCCGCGTACGGTTTGAAGGTACTGAGGATCTTTTGAGTTCGGTTCTATTTTCCGGCGTAGTCGCGTGATCTGAACATCAATCGCGCGATCATGCGCACGATCTTCGTCCCGTCCCAAGGCCTGGATCAGTTCCAGCCGGCTAACAGGCGTTCCTGCAGATGCAGAAAATATTTTCATGAGCTGCACTTCTGTTGAAGTTAGCCTGATCTCTGCATCCCCCTGCCACAATTGGCCACTTACCACGTCATAACGCGCTGGACCAAGCATCAGGAATTTTGGGCCAGTGTCCGTGGCGGCTTCGGCGGGAATGCGGCGTAAAACTGCATTTATGCGAAGCAAAAGCTCTTTGGGCTCAAAAGGTTTTGGAAGATAGTCGTCGGCGCCTGCCTCAAGCCCAACGATGCGGTCTTGTGTTTCTGCTTTGGCGGTCAGCAAAATGACTGGCGTCTGAGAGGTCGTCCGAATGTGATGTGTCAGACTAACGCCATCTTCACCGGGCATCATGACATCAAGAATGATCAGATCAAAATCTAACCCAGCAAGCAGTCGTCTTGCATGATCTGCATCTCGCGCCGCGGTTACAATGAACTCATTGCGAACCAAAAAGCGTTTCAACAAAGTGCGAATACGCTCATCATCATCTACGATGAGTAAATGCGTGTCATTTTGCATTTACGCCTCTCTTTCATGAAGAGCGGTATAGGTCTTGCGCAAATCTTCATCCATCATCGCCTCTAAAACTTTTCGAAAGCCAGCAACAGCGTCGGGTCCGGCATGGCGATAGGCGTCCCTCATTCTTGCGCTCTGTGCATTGGATAGAGCCGTTTCCAACTCTTTTCCTGTCGCCGTCAAAAATAGATGCCGCTCGCGTCGATCTTTTTGCCCGACTTCTACACGCACAAGCTTGTCCTCGATTAACGAGCGCAAGACACGGTTCAGCGATTGCTTGGTGACACCTAGGATGTGTAGCAAATTATTAACTGTCGTGCCCGGTACGCAATTTATAAAATGGATAGCCCTGTGATGCGCCCGCCCGTACCCACGTTCTTCTAGAATTTGATCTGGATCTGCTGTAAAGCCGCGATACGCAAAGAACATTGCTTCTATCCCTTGGCGCAGTTGTTCATCGGTAAGATATAACAGAGCGCTGGGCGGGGCTGTGGATCGAGTGGGTGTCGTTGACATCATACTTTCCTCGGTAGACTGGGGATCATTTTATGTCAGTCTTGTTGACATTTCAATTTGAAACTGGTAGCGATTCACAGTTTTAGAGAAATATTATGTCCGAAACGGACCTTATTGATGAAACTTTCGAAAAACTGCGCGAAATATGAAAGGAAACGACATGGCTGGCAGTTATGAAGACAGGGACGGAAAAATTTGGCTTGATGGCAAGCTGGTTGAATGGCGCGATGCTCAGGTCCACATTCTGACTCATGCCATGCATTATGCTAGTTCCGTGTTTGAAGGTGAGCGTGCTTACAATGGTAAAATCTTCAAAAGCCGTGAACACTCAGAGCGCTTGCTGACCTCTGGTAAGTTGATCGATTTTGATATTCCGTATTCTGTGGATGAGATCGAAGCAGCAAAGCAAGCAGCGCTTGAGGCCAATTCGCTAACAGATGCCTATGTGCGCGCAGTTGCATGGCGTGGTGCCGGTCAAGATATGGGCGTCGCGTCGTTGCGCAACCCTGTCAGAATGGCGGTCGCTGTTTGGTCTTGGGGCAATTACTATGGTGATGCCAAGATGAAAGGGGCCAAGTTGGATATCGCAAAATGGCGCCGTCCAGATCCAGCAACAGCCCCAAGCCAAGCCAAAGCAGCGGGTCTTTACATGATTGCGACGATGTCCAAGCACGCGGCCGAGGCCAAAGGCTGTTCCGATGCGATGATGTTTGATTATCGCGGCTATATTGCCGAGGCGACGGGCGCCAACATCTTTTTCGTCAAAGACGGTGAAGTGCATACCCCAACCCCTGATGCGTTTTTAAACGGCATTACACGCCAAACGGTGATTGATATGCTGAAACAAAAAGGGATCACAGTGCATGAACGTCACATCATGCCAGAAGAACTTGAAGGGTTTGAGCAATGTTGGCTAACTGGCACTGCTGCCGAGGTGACGCCGGTTGGTCAAATTGGTGATTACACCTTTGAAGTCGGCGCCTTGGCGCGTGATATGGTCGACAGCTACGAAAAGCTTGTTCGGTCCTGAATACAGAAAGGCTCAGATTGAGAAAATCTGAGCCTTTATACTTAGATCTGATTTTACCCTAGAATTTATAAGTAAGACCAAGATTGATGGCGTTTGTGACAATATTCGTTTCGAATGTTTCGCCGCCTTCTAACTCGGCTTTGTTCTGCGAATAGGTCATCTGATATTCCGCAAACCACCCCAGTGTGTCTGAAAAATCGCGCGAAATGCCAGCGCCTAACCTTACGGCTGGGCCAGTGAGTTGATAGCCGAATGTGTGTTCACCATTCTTTTCGATGTCGACATGCGGAATAGCGACGCCTACACCGGCTGTGACGAATGGGGTGTACGCATTCCAAGCGTTATCCCAACGCCGCGACAGATTAGCCGTGATGATATTGTGCCCGTCGGTAAATTCCATACGGTCAAACCCTAACGCTTCGCGATCTGCCTTGTTTGCATAGACCTTGGTATGTGTCAGTTCAGCACCAAAACCCCATCCGCTGGTCTGCCACCACATCGCTTTTAGTCCATAGTAGGGCGGCGGTGAAAATGAACGCCCTTCCCATCCAACCGATTGTTCCTGTCCGTCAACAGAAACGATGCTATGCGGCGCTGATTGTGAGCCCATGTAAAAGCTGGTCTCAAAGTCGGCGGCATTCGCAGCGCCAGAACACGTAAGAATCGCTAACGCAGTTTTGAGATAGGTCATCTCTTCATCCTTGAATTTTTCACCGTTTCTCATTGTGTAATCGGAAACTTTGGCCACAGCAACCGCGACAGATGATCGCTTGCGTTAAATTAGCTGGGGGTTGAGGCAACCTGTGACTGGACGCGCGCAAATTCCAACGTTAAAAGCAGCCTCGGAAAGGGCTGCCATTTTTGGTGGCTGTAACCCTATGCGGCGAATACAATGCCGCGCTAAGATGGAGTAACCTCGTGTCACACGCAGAAGATCACGAAGGCACACGCAGAGACTTTCTGTACTATGCCACCGCCGGCGCAGGCGCGGTCGCAACCGGTGCCGCAGTTTGGCCATTGGTCAATCAAATGAACCCTTCGGCTGATGTTAAGGCTCTGGCGTCAATTCGTGTTGACGTATCTGGTGTTGAGCCTGGCACTCAGTTGACAGTTAAATGGCTTGGTAAGCCAGTTTTCATTCGCCGTCGGACGCAAGAAGAAATTGATCTTGCGCGTTCCGTTGCTTTGGAAGACTTGGCAGACACAAGCGCAGAAAATGCAAACAAGCCTGGCGCCGACGCTTCGGATGAAAACCGTGCGATGGACGAAAATGGCGAGTGGTTGGTCATGATGGGTGTGTGTACGCACCTTGGCTGTGTTCCTCTTGGGGATGGTGCGGGTGATTTCAATGGCTGGTTCTGCCCATGCCATGGTTCACACTACGATACCTCGGGTCGCATCCGCAAAGGTCCAGCACCGACAAACTTGCCGGTTCCAGTTGCAGAATTCGTGGATGAAGCCACGATTAAACTAGGTTAAAGGAGAGTAAAGATATGTCAGGTATCCCTCACGATCATTACGAACCAAAATCAGGCGGCGCAAAATGGTTACATTCGCGTCTTCCGATTGTTGGTTTGGTTTATGACACCATCATGATCCCAACTCCTAAAAACCTTAACTGGATGTGGATTTGGGGCATCGTGCTAACATTCTGTTTGGCACTACAGATCATTACAGGCATCGTTTTGGCGATGCACTATACACCACACGTGGACAACGCATTTGCTTCGGTCGAGCACATCATGCGCAACGTCAACGGCGGCTACATGCTCCGCTATCTACACGCAAACGGCGCGTCTTTGTTCTTTATCGCGGTATATGCGCACATCTTCCGTGGTTTGTACTATGGCTCTTACAAAGCCCCGCGTGAGATCACATGGATCATCGGTATGATCATCTATTTGTTGATGATGGGGACAGCGTTTATGGGCTATGTTCTTCCATGGGGGCAAATGTCCTTCTGGGGTGCAACCGTTATCACAGGTCTATTTGGTGCGATTCCTTTCATTGGGGATAGCATTCAGACGTTGCTTTTGGGCGGCCCTGCGGTCGACAACGCGACTTTGAACCGCTTCTTTAGTTTGCACTATCTCTTCCCGTTCTTGATTGCGGGTCTTGTGATCGTACACATCTGGGCGTTCCACTCGACAGGGAACAACAACCCAACAGGTGTTGAAGTGCGCCGCACATCGAAAGCGGATGCTGAAAAAGATACGGTTCCGTTCTGGCCATATTTTGTGATCAAAGACCTATTTGCTTTGGCCATTATCTTGACCGTGTTCTTTGCGGTTGTTGGCTTTATGCCAAACTACCTAGGTCACCCTGACAACTACATCGAAGCCAACCCATTGGCGACACCGGCGCATATCGTGCCAGAGTGGTACTTCTTGCCGTTCTACGCGATCTTGCGCGCGTTTACCGCAGAAGTCTGGGTTGTTCAGATCGCATCCTTCGTCACCGGCGGCATCATTGATGCGAAATTCTTTGGTGTTCTTGCAATGTTTGGTGCAATCGCGGTCATGGCATTGGCGCCTTGGTTGGATACATCCTCGGTCCGTTCGGGTCGGTATCGACCATCGTTCAAATGGTGGTTCGCTCTATTGGTTATCGACTTCTTTGCCCTAATGTGGCTTGGTGCGATGCCAGCTGAAGAACCATATGCAACGTTCTCGTTGATTGCGTCGGCTTATTGGTTCGCTTATTTCTTGGTGATCTTACCGCTCTTGGGCGTGTTGGAAAAACCGCTTCCACAACCTGCAACTATCGAAGAAGACTTTGCTGAACATTATGGCAAGTCCTCTCAGACACCTGCAGAATAAGCTAAAGGGACAGAAAACAATGTTTAAGAAATTAGCTCTTAGCGCTGTAACAGCACTGGCCCTATCAACCACTGGCGCGATGGCCGCCGGTGGTGCAGGCCACGTCGAAGACTTTGCCTTTTCATACGAAGGTCCGTTCGGGTCATATGACCAAGAACAACTGCGTCGCGGTCTAAAGGTCTATACCGAAGTCTGTGCCGCGTGCCACGGGTTGAAGTTTGTACCTTTGCGTACCTTGGGTGACAAATCAGGCCTTGGGTATTCAGATGACGAAGTGCGGGCCTATGCTGAGAACTTTGAAGTGTACGATGAAGAGCTTGAGGACACACGTCCAGCAAAGCCAGTCGATCACTTTCCAGCAAATGACGCGGCAGGCGCACCTGACCTTTCCTTGATGGCAAAGGCACGTGCAGGCTTTCACGGTCCATATGGCACAGGTATCAGCCAGTTGGTCAATGGCATGGGTGGCGCGGAATACATTGCGTCGCTTTTGACAGGGTATACCGGTAACGAAAAAACCGAAGCAGGGACAACACTGTACGAGAATACAGCGTTCCCAGGCGGTTGGATTTCAATGGCACCACCGTTGTCAGACGAATTGGTCGAATTCGATGACGGCCATGCGAATGACCTTCACCATTTGTCAGCGGACGTATCTGCATTCTTGATGTGGACAGCGGAACCAAAGATGATGGAGCGTCAACACGCAGGTTTCGTTGCGGTTCTGATCCTCACAATCTTGTCTGTTTTGCTATACCTGACAAACAAAAAGATTTGGCGCCCTATCAAGTCTGGCGTTAACTCGTAAGATCAACCAAATCTAAAAAAGCCCCGCTCATTGAGTGGGGTTTTTTTTGGCCTTGAGTATGGATTTTGGGACAGAAACCTGTCGGTCTGTTGCCATTGTTAAGCGCATTCGCGTTGCGAGTTTTATTAGGGTCTGGTGTTGGCCCTTTTCTATTCTTGTGCGCTGCGCATGAATAACACTTGCTTTTGTCAACTCCGTTGGAGGGTGTCCTAGATCACTTCTGAAATAGCGGCTTTGCTTGCATGCCAAATATTTTCAAGATCTACCGTAGACGACCACAGCGTATCAAGGTCCTGAGCTTTCCCCAAAGTTTCCATATGGTTCAACTGCAACCGCATCTCAGAAAACCCAAGCGCTGCAGCGGATCCCGCAACCTTATGCATATGTGCAACCAATTCTAACACATCCTCGGATTTAGCAGCATCAGACGTAACACGGCTCACCACTTCATCCCCTTCGGCGATAAAGCGATCAACAAGGGTTTGAATTATTTCTGCACCCATCTGAGACTTCATTTCTTCTAAACGTTCGATATCGATCACGTCTTGTGTCATGTCTTCATCTTCCATTGTTTGCATCTCATCGGTGGTGGTGCATTTATGAGGGAGGGTGCGCGCAATCATAGACAGAAGTTGTCCTTTATCAATTGGCTTGCTGACGTTGTCTGTCATCCCTGCGGACATGAATGCTTCGATTTCCTCTGGCATTGCATGCGCTGTAACCGCGACGATTGGCGCTGTACTCGACAGCCCGCCACCTGCGCGAATGTGTTTGGTTGCCTGCATTCCGTCCATATTGGGCATGCTGATGTCCATCAATATCAGGTCATAGGCTTTCTTTTCAGAGGCGCGCACGCCCAAGGCACCGTCTTCGGCTTCATCAACTTTATGGCCTTGGCTTTCCAAAAGCCCACGAAGGACAAAACGGTTTATGGCATTGTCTTCGACCATTAGGATATCCAGAGGAGAGACAGTGATATTCTGACTGTGTGAGGATTCTGGTTTTTGTTCGGATACAGTCTCTATTGTGGGAACCGTGAACGTCATTTCGACGTGGAATGTGCTACCTTTTCCTGGTTCGCTCTCGACGTTGATTTTTCCGTTCATTACTTCTGTCATGCGTCGGGCGATCCCTAAACCCAAGCCGGTACCTTCTGCGCGGCGGCCATAGGTACTATCCAAGGTTTCAAAGTCGTCAAATATCTGTT
>JALRHZ010000046.1:0-4459 GCA_023259435.1 Paracoccaceae bacterium
AAAGCGATAACACAGGTATATATGTCCGCATTCGGAGATGAGGCACAGTCACTGTCCACGTTGGTTCAAAGTCTATGTAACGGACACCATGCAACCACATCTTTTGCGGCACTTCTCGACGATCGTATCATCGGGCATATCGGATTAAATCCCTGTGAGTTTGACAAAGGCACGACTTTGACAGGAAGTATCCTTGCCCCGCTTGCGGTTCATCAGGACCATCAGAAATCTGGCGTAGGACGGGCTTTGATCAAAGCCACGCTTGATCATCTGAAAGACCAAAAAACGGATCTGTTTTTTGTCTATGGTGATCCTGCCTATTATGGCCGGTTTGGCTTTGTCGCAGAGTTGGGCGCAAGGTTTCTGCCCCCGTATGCGTTAGAATATCCATTCGGTTGGCAAGGTCTTGCCCTTACTCAGCGGGGCAAAGACGCGCCATCGCAGGGGATCATTCCCGCCCCGACCCTAGCAGATGCGGCATTGTGGTAAAAAATACTAGGAATTTTCCAAAATCTCGGTCAGGCTTGTTCGCGAGGGAGAGATAGAGATGACTTTCGAACGTCGTATTGATCACGCCGCAGGACGAGAGCCATGTGATTTTGTGATAAAATCCACGCGTGTTTTGGATGTGGTCACAGGGGAATTTATCCACGGGGATGTTGCCATTTCTGACGGCGTGATTGTTGGGATCGGGGAAGAGTATTTTGGGCAAAAAGAAAGCGATGGGTCTGGGGTTACGCTGGTTCCTGGGTTTATTGATACGCATCTCCATGTGGAAAGCTCACTGGTCACGCCCTATGAGTTTGACAGATGCGTCACGCCGCGCGGTGTCACAACTGCGATTTGTGATCCGCATGAAATATCCAATGTGATTGGAACCAAGGGGTTAGAATATTTTCTTGACGTGGCGCCGCATTTATTGATGGATCTGAAGGTGCAGATATCGTCATGTGTGCCCTCCACCAATATGGAGACAAGTGGCGCGGTTTTGTCGGCCTCTGATTTACAGCCCTATTTGGATCATCCGCACAGCCTTGGCCTTGCGGAATTGATGAATTTTCCCGGGGTTATTCACAAAGATCCGGGTGTTTTGGACAAATTGAGACTGTTCCAAGGACGGCATATTGATGGGCATGCGCCTTTGTTGTCGGGCAAGGATTTGAATGCGTATGTATCGGTTGGGATAAGAACAGAGCACGAGGCCACTCACATAGATGAGGCGCGGGAAAAGTTACAAAAAGGGCTGCGCGTTTTGATCCGCGAAGGATCTGTTTCTAAGGACTTGGATGCGCTCTTGCCGCTTTTGGGGCCACGAACCTCGCCCTATATGTGTTTGTGCACCGATGATCGCAACCCGTTGGATATCGCCGAGCAAGGGCATCTGGATTACATGATCCGGCATGCGATTTCGCAAGGTGTGGATCCCGTGGATATATACCGCGCGGCCAGCCTCTCTGCGGCCGAGGCCTTTGGAATGAAAGACCGCGGGCAGATTGCGCCTGGAAAACGGGCGGACATCGTGGCGTTGAACGATCTTGAGACCTGTGACGTGGCGTTTGTCGTCGCGGCCGGACGTCTTATCACCCCGCAGGCCTTTGAGGCGCGGGACTATGTCGCGCCGGTTGGACGGGCATCTGTACAAATTCCACCATTGAGCGAGGACAGTTTCCGAACCAGTAGCAATGCCCCAAAAACGCCTGTTATTGGCATTGTTGAAGGGAAAATTATCACCGAGCATCTAAGCGCGGATATCCCAAGCAGCAATGGTGATAAGCGTCCCGACCCGAGCCGCGATTTAGCGCGCATTACGGTGATTGAGCGTCACGGGAAAAACGGAAATATCGCCAATGGCTTTGTCTCTGGGTTTACGCTTGAAACTGGGGCGATTGCCTCATCTGTATGTCATGACCATCACAATGTTGCAGTAGTGGGCGTTGATTATCCCGACATGCTGCGGGCGGCGGAACGGGTGGCCGAGATTGAGGGGGGCTTTGTCGTGGTGCAGAATGGCAAAATTCTGGCCGAATTGGCCTTACCGATTGCAGGTTTGATGTCTGATCGTCCCTTTGAAGAGGTGCATGAGGCGCTTATCCATTTGCGCGAGGCGGCGAAATCTGTTGGGGTGACCCTAGCAGAGCCGTTTTTGCAATTGGCCTTTGTCGCCCTACCGGTCATTCCACGTTTAAAGATCACAGACCACGGTGTCATCGACGTGGACAAATTTGAAATAATTTCGCCTGCAACACACCGATAAACCAAGCACCACACACCTAAAGTAATCAAAGGTTCCGCCGTTTGTGACTCTACAAGTCATTAAGACGATATGGATGATGGAATGGCACTTCCGATGGTAAACCCTTTGAAGCCCTTGGTGAAAACGTTTAACGAATTGACACGTTCAGCCCCAAAACGTTCCTCTGAGCGTGGCCACTCTCAGGATTTTAAACTTGTCAAACGCGAAACCGTTTTTGACAGCTCGGAAGAAGTGGTGAAATTCTTACCCGATATTTTGGGACGTGCGCTTGCGCGGTGTTGGATAGATAAATCCTTTATGATTACCTTTATGGATGACCCAAAGGGCACCTTGGCCCGCTATGCCGTGTTTTTACCCGAAGATATTTCGATCAAAATTGAAAATGACTCTGGGAGCCGCCCAAAAGTCGTCGTCTATGAATATGATGGGACAAACCCCGCCAAACGCTTGATGTATCTACAATTGGTCATGATGGCGGGCAAATGATGAAACTCTCTATAAAATCACTTTGTGCGGTTGCCTGCCTTGCCCTATCGCCCACTCTGGTACTGGCCCAAGAGGCACCCAAGCTTAGCCCATTTCAAACTGCGGTGACTTTGGCCAATGACGGCAAATTTACCGACGCGGTTTTGATGTTCACCACTTTGGCGGAACATCATGAAGGGCCAGCACAATTTAACTTGTCTGTTATGATCAGCAAAGGCCAAGGCACACTACAAAACCAAGAGGACGCCCTGTACTGGGCGTGGCGCGCGCGCTTTTCTGGGGTGACAAAGGCCGCTGATTTGGTCAAATATCTGATTTTTCACACAACACCGGAAGAACAAGAAAATGTCGCAACGCGCCTGAGGTTTGTCTATGGCGAGGCCTTTAATTCCGGTAACATCGGGGCCGCAATGGCTTTGGGGCGGACCTATAACGAAACATTTGCAACCAAAGACAGCACTGCAGCCTATCAATGGTTTTCCATCGCAGCGGCGTTGAATATCAAATATGCAAACGCATTCCGCGAGGCTGTTGCCCTTGACCTAACCCAAGAAGAGCGAAGCGTTGCGCAAAAGAATGCAAAAATCATTTTGAACACATGGTGCTTGAACCAAGACACGCCTCGGCCATCGGTCTGCGGCGTCATGAGTAAGTTGGGAAGCTAGCGAGCCCTAGTGACCGCGATAGGCCGCCAACACGGCATGGGCCTCGTCCGACGACAGACCAAGTTCCAACAGATCAGGAAAGTTCCCACCCGTACGGGCCAGATCGCATGCACGTGTAAACGTGTCATTTGGCATATCCGCGGAAAAGGCCCGCGATACATCAGAGGTTTGAATATTTTTTGACAATAATTCCAAGGCCTGCGTAAGCGTCGCAAGTTGATACTGCATTGTATCCAACTGCGCATGCAGCTGTTCTTGTGCTTTCAAAGACGGTGCATCTGCCGTCTGAAAATTCACCTTGGCCTGTATCATGGAAGGTTTCGGGGCATAGCCAAGGACACGGCCCAAAAGGGACCGTCGCGACAATCTAGAAGACATATACATGTCACAAACAACAAAGACTGCTAAGAGCATACCTCCAGCAGTTGCAAAAAATTCAGGTTGCTCGGACACGAGCAAAAGGAACTGTTCTATTACGACATTAGATCTTGATAGCTGTCGAATAGGCTTTCTGTAATCGCTTCTAAATCGATTGGGTATCGACCTTCTGCAATCTGTTCTTTGATCCTGCTGACGATTTCCAAATCAAACGGCGGGCCAACTTCTTTTCCACCAGGAAGCGCTTGTGCCGCTTGGCTTAGCTCGACCTGATCCACGGACGCAGCAGGTGCCGCGCCTTGAACTTGGCCGGTTTTCCCAGGATTGGGCCCCGTCTGATCAGAGCTGATTTTTTGTAATCGCGCTCTGGGGTCTGTGGATGACACGGAATTTACCATGAGTCTCTCCTTACTTCACGAGTGTATGAACGGCATTAATTTAGTTAAGTTTAGGGATAACCTTAATTTTATTTTCACCCGCAACAAAACCTTTCACGATCCGTCCACTGTTTAAGTTCTCAACACGGATAAGACCCCCAAACTGTCCATCTTCTAACGCATGACCAGGCGCTAATATCTCAATACCAGAGGCATTAAACGCAATTTGCACGGGGGCTCCCTTTGATATGAGGAATTTATGCTGCAAATGGCGTGCCAACACTGCGCGCCCTGCCCCG
>JALRHZ010000046.1:4469-13611 GCA_023259435.1 Paracoccaceae bacterium
GCCATTTCGCGTCCGATAACGTCATCAACCGAGGCAAAAACCAGATCAGAGGTGCGGTCTGAAACATCGATCAGCTGAACGTCATCAGGGCCGATTATTGCCCCTTTTGACAGGGCGTTTTTCAACACAACAGCAGGTATTTGTGCGGCCGTTGCCCCTTGCGATAATCGTCGTTTTGGGTGTGCGGCCTGTGTTCGAATGTAGCGCTTCCAAAACGTTGGTGCCTGACATGTAACGGTAACCGTTGACCAATCTTTGTTTTGGGCCACGATTTTTGGGGCCTCTGCGCAGGGAGGAAAGTGACGTTTGTCAGAGAGTTTCAGCTGTACATCGATACCTTGCGCTTGTGCAACATCGCCGACTAACTCTCTTAGATCATTTGCAGAAATGCCCTTTGCATAGTCTTGGGCCATAGCAGCCGAGCCAAACGCAAGAACAAAGGGTATGACCCAACGAAGCCCCATCAAAACCCTGCCTTTAAGAAATGGACCTTTACCCCATTATAGGATCGCAAACTCCGTTGCGGCGAGATGGCCCGCAATTTTGCGGATTTTGTCGATAGGGATACAACCTCAAACGCCTCGAGCGTACGACTTGAAGAGGCGATGAACCCAAGGCTATTTTTGGTCAGCCCATGCTTTGCCCCCAAATCAATTGAAATTGTATCACCTGCAACTTGCAGCGACGCACTGGGGGGACGGCAGGTGATTTTATCTAACATAGAGCGGAATTTGTCGGTAATGCCGGCCTTTAAATTCTGTTCCGCGCGCCGCCTTTTGGATCCGGTTAGACGATCAATCGCTGTATGATGCGCCGAGACCACGTCAACCTTGTATTGATGTTCATAGGCGGGACGTCCGTTTTGCGTCATGCGAATGTGGACCACCGCCTGCACAACTGTTTCACCGGATGATCCTTTATAGGTTATCATCCTCAGCTTTGGGTAAAACCCATGGTCCGAGGGCGACAGACGCGCGGCACTTCCGCGTGTAAGGGACATATAGTCAAACTTTGCCCGATCTGGGGACAACATGCGATGTTCAGGAACATGTGACACTTGTTCCAATGTCACACGCGGATAGGCGTCGATCTGAGTGTAAAAGTCATGCACAACATTTTGCCCAAGTGCGGCGAGCCAGGCAGGAACAGTTGGATCTATATCAATTTGCGCCGGAAAACCTGTCACTGTAAGGGATTGATATTAATCGCAGAACTTTGGATCCAATGGCCCGACCAACGCTTTGACTTTGACCTGATAATAGCTGCCATTACGTCCCTCTTGGATTATCTCATGGCGCAGAACTTGGCCCGTTGGACGCATGGCATAGCGATCTGCCACGATCCGAGCTTTGTCCATTTGCGTGTATCCGCGCACCTCTGTGCCGCCGGCCATGCTGGCCACCAAAAGCGCCTCGGCCAAGGCCAAGCGGCGCGTTGCCGTCATGTCCTTGGACATGGGAGCAACACCTGCGGCCTCGACCCAAAACCGCTCTTGGGACATCACAGGGCCCGCAGCCAACAAGATCAAAACCAACAGTGCAACAAGGATACGCATGACGAGGTCCCTTAAATCCCGCGCCCTGCTGCGCGCACGATGTAGGCCACAACTTTTTCGTCCAATTCAAGGTGTACCTCAAAGGTATCACTGTCTTTTGGCGCAATTTTTGTCGTCCGCGCCCCGCGCAACTCACCCTCGATGATGCCGCGAATAATGTCATCTCTGACCACTGTATCGCGCACTGTCGTGCTTGAGCTGAGGCGAATGCCGTGAACTTGTTCAACAATATCGCGCATGGCTTCGAGACGGGCGGCACGAATGGCCAAGAGACGACGTTCGTTTAAACTTTTGCCCGGTTGTGTAGAGACTTGAGAATAGCCCAGCCCCTTGATCGGCTCAACCACCACCTCGGGCTGAGACATCAATGCACTAAGGGGACGCGGTACAGAGGCGGGCTTGGACGCCGACAGGATATCCAGATCATCTTTGGCCTGCGCCAATTGCTGGGTCTGCGCATCCGAAGTGGACGGCAACATCGACACAGCACTTGGCGCACCCATACACCCAGATAATGCAGCCACCAGACCTCCTAGTCCGATCACCTTGACCGCTGGAGTAGAGATAGAGTGAAAACGCGTCATCAACGCCTCCTTTTTCGTAAATTTCCCCTCTCTCAAGCAAGTCCTGTGCCAAAGGCCGCACCCTAAGCGGATGTTCACCTGTCTAAGCCTTTTGGCGAGGTCATTTTGGCACGCGCTTTGCACTCTTTAATTGCAACTGCGCAACACGCGGAACAACAGGCAGGACATATGGTAGCGATCCCTGATCAGAACAATGCAGAAAAAATAGGCGCGGCCTTTTTGCCCTTTGGCATCATGGTGATCATCGCCATGATGGTCCTGCCCCTTCCCGTCTTTTTGCTGGATCTGTTTTTTGTTACAAACATTGTGTTGTCTTTGCTGATCCTTATGGTCGCAATGCACAGCTATCGACCTTTGGATTTCTCCAGCTTTCCAAGCCTTTTGCTGATTGCCACGGTCTTGCGGCTTGCGTTAAATGTGGCCTCAACGAGGATCGTTCTAAGCGAAGGCCACAATGGTGCGGGTGCCGCTGGCAAAGTGATTGAGGCCTTTGGCCAATTTGTCATTGCTGGTAATTTTGTGGTCGGGATTTTTGTCTTTGCCATTTTGGTCATCATCAACCTTGTTGTGATTACCAAAGGTGCGGGCCGTGTCTCAGAAGTTTCTGCGCGCTTTACACTTGATGCGATGCCCGGCAAGCAAATGGCAATCGATGCCGATTTGAACGCCGGTATCCTGACCCCCGAACAGGCCAAACAACGCCGCGCCGATATCGCAGAAGAGGCCGATTTCTATGGCTCTATGGATGGTGCGTCGAAATTTGTCAAAGGCGATGCCGTTGCGGGCATTTTGATTTTGATTATCAATATCGTGGGCGGCATCATAATTGGCACCACGCAATACGCCCTGACCATTGGGACCGCGACAGAGACTTATATTCTATTGTCTGTGGGAGACGGGCTTGTGGCTCAGATCCCGTCTCTTTTGCTATCTATTGCAACCGCCATCATTGTGACCCGCGTCACATCAGATCACGATATGGCAAAACATATCGGCATACAGATCAACCTAAGCAGAGCCTGGGTGCCTGTGGCGGCTGTGATGCTGATCATGGGTCTTGTGCCCGGAATGCCAAACATGTTCTTTTTGTTGGCGGCTATGGGCGCATCTGCTGCGGCCTTTTTCGCGATGCGCAATGAAAAAGAAACCTCTGATCCTGACATCACCGCAGAGAGCGGATCATTTGATGGGGATGCAGGCGAGCGTCAAGAAGGCGTTATCACGGCCGAAGAGGTCACGGATTATTCTCCGGTCTCGATACAACTAGGCTATGCGTTGATTTCAATGATCGAAATGGGTGACCAAAGCGCCCTGATTTCACGGATTACCTCTATTCGTCGTGACGCTTCAAAGGCAATGGGTTTTGTCGTGCCAGGTGTGCGTATTCGCGATGACCTGAGTCTTCCCGCCAACACCTATCGTATTCGCATCGGACAGGCGATTGTCGCCGAAGATCAGCTTTATCCAGAACGCAAACTTGCCCTTCCTGGGGGATTGTCGCGCACCAAGATCAAAGGGATCGAAGGCAAAGACCCAAGCTTTGGCATGGAGGCCGTTTGGATCCTCCCCCATCAACAGGCCGAAGCCGAGGCAGATGATTATGTTGTGGTGGAACCTGACAGTGTCTTGGCCACGCATCTCAACCAAATGCTGTTTCAACATGCCACAGACCTTTTGGGGCCCGATGATGTGCAATCCCTCTTGGCGACATTGCAAAAATCCGCGCCAACTTTGATCGAGAACGTGGTTCCCAAACTTGTGCCTTTGCATACTTTGACCACAGTGTTGCGTCATCTCTTGGCAGATCGCATTCCGATTTCCGACTTGCGCAAAATTCTGGAACAACTGCCCGAACTTACAGCAAAGAATTTAACAACCCAAGACATGGCCGAAGCCTTGCGTCCGGGACTGATCCCCCTGCTCTTGCAGCAGATCTCATCGCTGAACGCACCCCTGCCTTTGATCACCCTTGCGCCCGAGTTGGAACAGCTCTTGCAAAGATCAAGACAACACGGGCCGAATGAACCTTTGGTTTTGGATAATTCATTGGCTCAGACCATTCTCGGAGCATTGAACAATGTCTCTGAGGAGCTGGCCGCAAAAGGACAACAACCCATTGTCGTGGTGTCGTCTGCCTTGCGCCGGTCATTCGCGGGGTACCTGCGTGCGCATGGGTCTGATGCCATTGTGATTGCCATTCATGAGTTGCCCGACAACCGCCCGATCGAAGTGGTCGCCAGCCTTGGCGGCACAGCCCAGATCGCACCTGAGGAGACGAACTGATGCCAGAGATTACCGTAAAAGGCGTAGATACTTCTGACGCCATGGATCAGGTTCAAAAATTGCTTGGTAAAGATGCCGTCATCCTAGAGACGCGGCGGCGCGGTAAATCCATTGAAATCGTGGCAACAAACGAAATGATTGTGCCCTTGCGTCGCAAGCCTGCGCCTGCTGCGCCAGAGCAGAATGAGATAATATCAAAGTTTGCAGACATCTTGCACAAGACAGCTCAGACCATGCAGTCTGACGCGCCCGAGGCACACGACAACCCTGCAGAAGAATTCCAGGATTTGCAGGACCAAAGCTTTGATCCTGAGCCGATTATCAATCAAAGCCAATTCGAACCAACCTCTGACCTCGCGCAGGCACAAGAACCAACAGAGCAATTAAGCACCCAGACCCTGCCACAGTTTGCCTATACTGCGGTATTGCCCCAGCAATCCCTAGAAAGCTTGACACAGGACAATGTCGTCCTGCTTGGGCCAATTCTTCAGGATCTTGAAACTGTGGCCCTGCAACTGGCAGGGATTGGGTTGAAATGCGCGCGCACCACCAGACCTCAGATAAATGTCTGTGTTGACACCCTACGCCCCAGACCGCCCGCCATTCAAGAGCGGGCCAAATTCGTGGGCTGTAAATCCCGCTCGGTCACGGTTGAGACGTTCAATCCCACAGAGAACAAAGCACCTCAGATCACCTTGGCCAGTTTGGAAACTTCGACTGTTCCACAGTTCATATCTGATACCGCTTGGCCAAATGACACGCGTATCATGATTGTTCTGCCAGCCTATATGTCCGAAGTTGCAATGGACAAAATTTTATCAGATTGGGGCAAAGTGGCGGCTGGAGTTATCTTTACCGGATCCCAACTGTTCCAACCCTCAAAAGCGATAATTGATGTCATCATGGACCACAATCTGCAACTCTGTGCAGAAAGCATCGGTCAATCGATGATGACCGGCTTATCCCAACCTGAGGCCGCCACAATCGCCTTTTGGACTGGGGTAGAGCTTCCTCCTCCGTCAGTTCAAGAAACATTTCCAACCCCACGCGTCGGAATGGAAAGAGACAGTTCGCTGCCCTCTTTGTTTCGCAAAAGATGGACGTCCACGGAAATTGAAGTGGATCATGCCCCCTATGAGGTTGCCCAATGATTTGTCCCAAGGGATACGAAGAGCAAACTATTAATCGTGACAAGCTTGTCACCGACCATATGAATTTGGTCAAGCGTTTGGCATGGCACTTTCAAGGTCGCGCGGGACGGTTCATCGAATTGGATGACCTGATGCAGGCGGGGTATTTAGGCCTTGTCGATGCAAGCCAAAAATATTCCGAGCGTGAAGGCGTTTCATTTTCGGCCTATGCGGCCATCCGTATCCGCGGATCAATCATCGACTCGTTGCGTAGAAACTCAAACTTGTGCCGGGCCACGATCTCGATGCAACAAAAGGTTAAAGCGGCCGAGCGCAAATTAGAAAGCGAATTGCAACGCACACCAACCGTCTTTGAAGTCGCCGCGACAATGGAAATCACGGTCGAAGAGCTACAGTCGTGGACTGCCAAATTTCAGGCAAGCCGTGTAAAATCACTGGATGAAGTGTATACTGATCACTCGTTGTTGTTTCAGGATGTCTCGGTCTCTCCGGAAGAAGAGACACACAAGCTGCAACTGCGTCGAATGCTAAAAAACGCGATCAAAGACTTGCCCGAACGCGAGGCTCTCGTTCTACAGCTTTACTACGTTGAAGAATTGAATGTCTATGAGGTCGCGGCGATTTTAGGTGTCACAACTGGGCGCGTGTCCCAGATCAAACGCGCCGCACTTGAGCGCGCGCATACGTTGATCATGGCGCAAATGGAACAAAAAGCCTAGCACCCACAAAAAAGGCCCCAGCAAGACTGAGGCCTTTTGAAACGCTCATATCTTCTTTATTACAACAGGTTACGCTCTTGGGCGATTACGACTGCATGCGTGCGGTTGCTTGCCTCTAACTTTTTGCAGATGGACATCACATGCATTTTAACGGTTCCCTCAGACAACTTTAAGCTATCTGCAATCTCGCGGTTCTTTTTCCCCTCACCAAGGAACTTAAGTACAGTCGACTCTCGTGCCGACAATGGACCGGCCTTTTCGACTTCGGGCTCTTTCTCGGATGTCATGAGATGCAAAGGCGTATATGTTTCGCCCGCGTGGATAAACCGGATTGCATTTGCCAAAGACCGCACGGGCAAAGATTTAGAAATCAACCCTGCCGACCCTAGGCTTAACGCCTCATCCAACAAGTTGCGGGTTGGGTTTCCGGTGAAAATCGCCACAGGCGCATCCCCAGCCATGGTACGCATCCGCGTCAATCCCTCAAACCCGTTCATCCCCGGCATGTTATAGTCTAGCAAAACAACATCAAAGGGGCCGTCGTTTGTAAAGACGGTTACCGCGTCATCCAACGTCGTTGCTGTTGCAACGCTCATATCCGAGTTTTGATCCAAATACAGACGAGCGATATCTAAGATCATTTCATGATCATCAGCGACCAAAATACGGATAATTCCATCGTCGTGGTGTGCGGTGTTTTCTTGTTGTCTTGCGGCTTGCATGGGGGCCAATCCTGACTGCATTTCGTTTTTATATCAATTTAGTAAACGACATTTTTACGACGATAAGAAGCCCCCCCATACCTATGCCCTCAACGATAACCCTTAAAGGTGATACGCCGCAGCAATAACACGGTTTTTCAAGGACTTTCGTTCAGTAAAACATACCCTTTTGAGCCGAAATCTTGGCAAAGAAATTGCACCCTTTTCCGCAAGAGCAGCCAAATCAAAATATGAAGGACATTCAAAATGGTTCAAAGAATTTTACAAAGGTTTAAACGCAAAAACGAAAAAATTGCCATTCACATTGTTGTTTTCGATGGTGATGACAGGGTTGAAAAATACGCTGCCATTTCTGATTATTTGTGATCGAGTGTTGGGCTGATATTATTTAACTCGCGCACAAATGCCCGCAGCCTATAGGCAAAGATAATTGCACTCATTCCTGTTAAAAATAGGCCGATTGCGATCGGGCTTGGCATGAGACGCGCCAGTTGAACAGCGCCTACGGGCTGCAACACAAGCGCAACCAACAACAAGATAGAAACCCCCCAAAACACGTATATCCGCATTTTTACGCAACGTGAACAGGTGGAAAATCCGGACAATGGTTTGCGTCGTAAGATCATTTTGCGCCATCACTATAGACTAGGCGTAAATGCCGATCTTGTTGGTATTTTTGATCCAAGGACCTGCGCTTACCATCGACAAGCCTTGACGACTGTCTAACGATCTCTAGGGCAGAAATAATACTATTGATCCCCTTTGTATCACCACCTTCTGACAAAGGATCTTCCATCAGAGCAATAACTTCCATAACTGTCGTGCGTAAGATATGGTTCAAGGTGACCATTTCTTCGAATTGGTCATCCTCAGCCGCTTGTAAAATTTGAGCCGCAATCGCATCAAGGCGAACGCAGCAATCCACACTATTTATATCAGGAGCAAGTGGCATTATTTCGTATCCACCTGTGGCCCGATTTCTGACCAAGCAGATAGAATTCCGGCAATAGCTTCGCGCGCTTCGTCTAATTTTGCATCTTGCTCACGTCGAAACACGGCCAACACCTGTTGGCGGCAATATTCATAAAGCTGATACAAAGTTGTTGCCAATTCACCACCCTTTTCAAAATCAAGCGATGATTGAAGGATGTAAATCGCCGTAAAACATCGATTTATGTGTTCGTCGGATATTGCTCTTTCCTGTTTTCGCGCCTCAATGAGGACCGAAAAAGATTTTTCCAATTCCGTCAATGTAACCAATATCACCTGATACGGGCTTTCCACTTCTGGTGATGCTGCCTTTTCTGTTTGGCGGTACTTGGATCGCGCGAGCGCTACATTCATAGTCTTGTCCTTTTCCCTGCAACCTATTGGCCACATTTTTAATAACGGCACAAAAACAAGTTTGTTTACTTGTTCCATTCTACCTTATTTGAAAAATGCAAAACCCAGGCCAAGACATTGACCTGGGACGATAAATTTCGAAATATTAGCAAGGTTTTATGCCGCTAAAAACCGGTTCACCGCAAGGACCATACCGACTTCTCCGCCGGCCAATAACGCTACACCGGACAGGTCTTTTTGACCGCTAAGAACGCCTCGAAGAGGTCGCAATAACACAAGTTGTTGTCCCAAGAGTTCATCGACTGGAATAGCGGATTGGACATCGCCGTTACGTACAATCACGTATGTGGTTGGTTTTTCGCGTCCTGAAACGGTGGGATCGTGTCCGAAATCAGCAAGAGCTTCTGACCCTGACAAGGCATGGATCGGAACATGGTGCCCTTTGCCGACCCAGAGGATGCAGAAACGCCACATGCCGCGTCCGAGCTTATTACCAATTTTGACGAGACCCCAGCCGACGACCCAGAGAGCGCCGCGGCGCCCGATGAGGTGTCAACCACTGATCCCGAACAGGATTGGGATCCCTTTGCCGAAGACGACGCCGAAGACGCCTCAGTTTCCGATGTCGCGAATGACTTTGATCAAGAGCATGCGGAACAGGCGGATCACGATCCAGACATCCTTGAGCCTAAAGACACGTCATCAGAAGACGAAACATCACAAGATGCGCCGTCACACGAGGCTGCCTCAGACCCCATCAGCGCACACCTAAGCGCTTTCGACG
>JALRHZ010000047.1 GCA_023259435.1 Paracoccaceae bacterium
ATGTCGGCACCTCAGACATTTGCCCGATTTGCCAAGACAATCAACGCGCGAACGGTGAAATTTGCGTGGTCGAGGATGTCGCTGATTTATGGGCGATGGAGCGGGCGGGGCTATTCAAAGGGCGCTATCATGTGTTGGGTGGCACTTTATCGGCACTTGATGCCGTGGGACCAGATGATTTGCGTATCCCAAAACTGATGGATCGGGTCAAAGGCGAGCAGGTCACCGAAGTGATCCTAGCCTTGAATGCCACGGTCGATGGCCAAACCACCGCCCATTACATCGCAGATTGCCTAGAACAAGACGTCACCGTCACATCCCTCGCCCAAGGCGTCCCGATTGGCGGGGAATTGGATTATTTGGATGAAGGCACGATCAGCGCAGCGCTGCGTGCGCGCAAACCTCTTTAGGGCATAAAAAAACGCGGTACAGGGACTGCACCGCGTTCTATTGTGACAATTACCGAACTTAATCGTCCAAATCTGGTTGGTCATCGCCCGGCAGGTTAAAGAAGCTATCTGCGTCCAAATAATCGGAATCAGACTTGTCATCTTCGTCGTCTTCGCGAAGTGAAAACGCCTCAAGCCCTTCGATCGCGGACGGGATTTTGGGTTCTGGTGCCATTTCAAGAGATTGCTCGGTGGAAACCAATTTACGACGTTCATCATCTGACATGACCTCGCCCGCAGCCGCTTTTTTCGCGGCAGCTTTTTGAACGGCGGCATCCAACTCGCTTTGTTTACATAGGCCCAAGGCAACCGGATCAATCGGCTGGATGTTTGCAATATTCCAGTGTGTGCGTTCGCGGATCGCTTGGATTGTCGGCTTTGTTGTCCCTACCAATTTCGAGATTTGCGCATCGGCAAGCTCTGGGTGGAATTTTACCAACCATAGAATCGAAGCAGGACGGTCCTGACGTTTGGACAATGGTGTATAACGGGGTCCACGGCGCTTTTCCTCGCCAACCGCAGACGGGTTGAACTTAAGCTTTAGCTTATGAAGCGGGTCTTTTTCGCCCTTATCAATGTCTTCTTGGGTCAGTTGGTTATTGGATACCGGATCAAACCCTTTCACACCAACAGCAACATCCCCATCAGCAATGCCCTGGATTTCAAGTTCGTGCATCCCTGTAAAGTCGGCGATCTGCTTGAATGTAAGTGTTGTATTATCCACCAACCAAACGGCGGTCGCGCGGGCCATGATAGGTTTTGACATCGTTTTGATCCTCTTCAATACAATTTCCCCGTCGCCTGGCGCGCAGGCAGCCTTGGCAAAAGGCAGGTTACCGGTGTAGGGGAACTTGGACGCTCTATACTATGTCTTTTTATGAAAGGAAAGGGTCAATGCGGTGGATCTTTGGGGTATGCGCGCTCTTATGGAGCCAACAGGCCGTGGCAAAGGATTTCGACTATTATGTGCTTGCGCTGTCGTGGACCCCAAGCTTTTGCGCCATCGAGGGGGACGCAAAGGGACGTGATCAATGTGATGACCGCCATGACTATGGTTGGACCTTGCATGGGCTTTGGCCCCAGTATCACCAAGGCTGGCCCGATTATTGTCAAACCCTAGAGCGCGCACCTTCGCGGCGCATGACCAATGAGATGACCGATATCATGGGTGCCTCGGGCCTTGCATGGCATCAATGGAACAAACACGGCACCTGCTCTGGTCTTTCTGCGGGCGCCTATTTTGATCTGTCGCGTCAGGCATATGACAACGTTGTTCGCCCACAGGTATTTCGCAAATTGACCGATACGGTAAAATTACCTGCCTCTGTGGTCGAGGACGCATTTCTAAAGGCAAACCCAAATTTGGACCAAGACATGCTCACCGTGACGTGCAAGTCCAACCACATTCAAGAGGTGCGCATCTGCCTGTCAAAAACGCTTGAGCCTGTGCCCTGCGGACGTGACGTTATCAAAGATTGCACGCTGTCAAACGCACTGTTTCCGCCGGTCCGATAGGGCGTGTGTTATCCAAAAACTGCAAGGCGGATAAGGTTGAGACCCGCTAGGAACAAGACAATCAACGTCGCCCGCCGGAATTGGTTTTGATCAAAGCGATTGCGCAATCCACCACCAAGATAGGTGCCAAACATCGCAAAAGGCACCAAAGATAACGAAAGCCAAATCGTCTGGGCATTCAAAATCCCAGACACCACATGCGCGGCGACCAATAGTACAGTCCCAAGGCCAAAGACGATCCCCTGCACTCGGATTTGTTCTGTTTTCTCAGTCTTTAAGGCAGTAAGATATGCCACAGTCGGCGGCCCATAGACCCCTGACAGCCCTCCAACAAACCCCGCGGTAATCGCCAATAGGCGTGGCACAACCTGACTTTGTCCCAGCTCAATCTGGTACCCAGACATAAGCAAGACGGAAAATCCCACGACGATACAGCCCAAAACCCCCAAGAACAGCGGTCCGGGAATATGCACGACCAATTGCGCGCCTAAAATCAAAAAGACCGCCGCAATCACCAAAAATTCTTTGAACTTAATAACAGATGCACGTGCAGCATCGAGACCCTGTTCAAATGCCTGAAATATGTTGGAAAAAACCGTTGGCATCAACAATGCAGCCAAGGCCAAATCCGGAGGCAGAAAAATGCTTGTGCCCGAAATAAGCAGCATCGGCATCCCAAAACCGACAACGCCTTTGACGACTCCGGTCAAGAAAGCCACAAGGAAAACAAATGGCAAGACGTTGTAAATTGCAGGATCAGTCAAAATTTCCATAGCCCTCGGAATATCACGCGCTACGTGTTGAGCAAGGAAAAATCCTTGAGGTAAGAAATGATCACTTTTGACGCATATTTTGAATTTTTGTTGCGCTGCAACTGCGAAATTAATATGACTGTCGACAACACAACGAACGGAGCGACTCATGGCGCATGATGGACAAGATATGATGATGGCAAAATTTTTGGACGCAGATACCGTACTTCGCCTGTCACAAGACACACTTGCCCCCCTCGAGGCGCTTTTGACAGATGCAAAGGAGTCCTTGCGCGGATTGGTCACCAAAGACGGCCGTGTATCCGGCGGGCTGATTGAAGCAAACCAAGACGCGGCCCATGGTGTGGCATGGCTCGCCACTTACGTAGAATCGCTTCGACAAATGCACCTATGGGCGTCGAACCTTAAATCAGAAGGCGCACTTGGCGAGATTGAAACATTGATCTTGCAGATTGCGTTCGGCGAATACCTTGCGCAAATCCAAGGCGGCATTCCCATGAACCAAGGTGAAATGGTGCGTCTTACAGATCTTGGAATTTCAGCCGCACACCCGACCTTGATGACCCCAAGCGTCCAAACATTGATCGCATCTGGAAATAATCAGGCCGCGCGCATGCGTTTGGTCGAGTTGATGCAAGAACAAGACGGTTCAATAATCGTAGGCAACAGCGGCCTTGACGAAGAGCTTGAGATGATCCGCGAGCAATTCCGCCGCTTTGCGATTGAAAAAGTCGAACCCGTTGCACATGAGTGGCACCTGAAGGATGACCTCATCCCGATGGAGATCATCGAAGAGCTTGCAGAGCTTGGCGTTTTTGGCCTGACAATCCCAGAGGAATACGGCGGTCTTGGTCTGACAAAAGCGTCAATGGCGGTTGTGTCTGAGGAACTTTCGCGCGGCTACATTGGTGTTGGATCACTTGGGACACGTTCGGAAATCGCAGCCGAATTGATCATTTGCGGCGGAACCGAGGCGCAAAAGGAAAATTGGCTTCCGAAACTGGCAAGCGCAGAAATTTTGCCGACAGCCGTGTTCACCGAACCAAACACCGGCTCGGATCTAGGGGCGTTGCGCACGCGCGCCGTGAAACAAGAGGACGGGTCATACGCGATCACGGGCAACAAAACGTGGATCACCCATGCGGCGCGCACCCATGTCATGACGTTGTTGGCACGAACCGACCCAGACAGCACCGATCACCGCGGTTTGTCGATGTTCTTGGCCGAAAAGACACCAGGTACTGATGAACATCCCTTCCCGACCGAAGGCATGAGTGGCGGTGAAATCGAAGTTTTGGGCTATCGCGGGATGAAAGAATACGAGCTTGGGTTTGATAACTTCAAGGTAAAGGGCGAAAACCTGTTAGGCGGCGAAGAAGGCAAAGGGTTTAAGCAGTTGATGCAAACCTTTGAAAGCGCCCGGATCCAAACCGCGGCTCGTGCCGTTGGGGTCGCGCAATCTGCATTGGATATTTCGATGCAATACGCGCAAGACCGCAAGCAATTTGGGAAATCCTTGATCAACTTCCCCCGTGTGGCCAGCAAATTGGCGATGATGGCAGTTGAGACCATGGTTGCCCGTCAGCTCACGTATTTTAGCGCCTTTGAAAAAGATAACGACCGCCGGTGTGACCTAGAGGCCGGTATGGCAAAGCTTTTGGGCGCGCGTGTTGCATGGGCTGCGGCCGACAATGGCCTGCAAATTCATGGCGGCAACGGATTTGCGCTTGAATATAAAATCAGCCGCGTTTTGTGTGACGCACGGATCCTCAACATCTTTGAAGGTGCTGCGGAAATCCAAGCACAGGTCATTGCTCGTCGTTTGTTAGACTAACCAACACGCATATAAACCTGTGACATTAGATAGATCAGGCCCAGCGCGAAAGCTCTGGGCCTTTTTTTGTGAACTTACGCTGGGCGTGGAAGAAGCCGAGAAATAACAAAACATCCAATGGCACATACGATAATTGTGGGGGCAACCATCGTGTCATAATAATAGGCAAGTATCAGACCCAAAACACAGCTGAAAGCGCCGATCACAACGGCAAAGACTGCCATCTGCTCGGGTGTTTTGGAAATTTGGCGTGCAGATGCCGCTGGGATGATCAAAAACGCACTAACCATCAAAGCCCCAACAGCCTTGATCGCCAATGCGATGAAGACTGCCAAAACAAGCATAACAACCAACATTTCGCGGGAGGCAGATACCCCGATTGATGCTGCAAGCTCGGGGTTCAACACCGCCGCAATAAATTTGTCCCAACGTACCAACAGCACCGCCAAGACAGCCACGCAGCCCGCCGCAGTTAATGCCACATCCGCCCAACTCAAGGCCAAAATGTCACCGAATAACACAACTTCGAGCGAAAAGATGATCCCGGTTTGCAAAGAGGCGACGAGCAACCCAATTGCCAAAGCGCCATGTGACAGCACCCCTAACAACGTATCAACGCCCAACCCTTTTTGTGACAACCAGTACAACATAACGGCCAAGGAGATTGCGACCAGCAATACGCCGGACAACATGGATGCACCAAAGCCAAGGGCTATGGCCACGCCCAAAATCGACGAATGCGCCAAAGCGTCCCCGAAATAGGCCATGCGTCGCCAAACCACAAAACAGCCAAGAACCCCAGCAGCGCTTGCCAAACTTAGGCCTGCAAGGCCAGCACGGAGCATAAAATCATCAATCATATTTGGCTACTCATGGTCACATAATTCGGAATGTTCGTGGCCATGTTCATGCGTGTGGTCATGATCATGTTGGTACAGGGCCAACGCCCCTTTTGTCCCACGCCCGAACAAAGCACGATATTCGGGTGCCGTCGACACAACGGCCGGCGTGCCCTCGCAACAAATGTGCCCGTTTAGGCAAATCACGCGATCTGATGCACTCATCACCACATGTAAATCATGACTTACCATGACCACAGCACATCCCATTTCTTCGCGCAGGGTTTCAATCATCTGATAAAAATCAGCCGCACCCGATTGATCCAATCCTTGTGTCGGTTCATCCAGCATCAACACGTCAGGTGAACCAATGATCGCGCGGGCCAACATGACACGCTGCAACTGACCGCCGGACAGCTCACCAATCTGACGATCTAAACTGTTTGGAAAACCCACCGTAACAAGTGCCTCTTCCATGACCTTTCGATTTGGTGAAAAAGGTATCTTTAGAAACCGCCGCACCGTCATTGGAAACGCGTCATCAATTGCAATCTTTTGCGGGACATAGCCCAAACGCACCTTTGGCGCAGTGCTTAGCGATCCTGCGTCCAACTCTTTCACACCGGTCATCACCTTTAAAAGCGTGGATTTACCTGACCCGTTTGGCCCAACGATTGTCACGATTTCACCGCGTGACACCGAGAAATTTACTTTATCGAGAACGATCTTCTGGTCGTAGGACACACGCGCATTCTTAAGCTCGATTAAGGCCATCACTTACTCTTTTCTGACGTTGAGAGGCAAGCTGGGCAAATTCCTTCGATCTCAATGACTATTGAC
Organism: Paracoccaceae bacterium; assembly: GCA_023259435.1. GTDB lineage: Bacteria > Pseudomonadota > Alphaproteobacteria > Rhodobacterales > Rhodobacteraceae > JALRHZ01. The sequence continues at coordinate 6,251 of JALRHZ010000047.1, forward strand.
GACACAGAGAACCCTGAAACATCATCAACACTACGCGCAACTTCGGTCTCGGCGATGGTGCCACATTGACTACAGATATAAAGCGCCGGTTGACCGCAACCGCGTGGATCAACACATGCAACAAACGCGTTAAGCTTTTCGACACGATGTGCAAACCCCATATCGACGAGAAACGACAGCGCCCTATAAGCAATAGGTGGTTTTGACCCCAATCCTTCGACGTTTAGTCGCTCTAGTACATCGTAGGCACCCAATGCGCGGTGTTCTTCCAACAAAACTTCAAGAACGCGACGTCGCACCGGCGTCAACCGCACGCCTTTATCAGCGCAAATTTGATCAGCGCGCTCCATCGCACCAGCAATGCATCGTGTATGGTTGTGGGGTTCAAATGCCACTGGCCGCATAAAGTTTCCTCTCTAGGCTTGAACTGTTACACCATAACAGATACGAACCGCAATTGTTATATAATAACACTTTGTCAAAGTAAGAGACCAGAAACACCTATGAAACTTTTGGCCCTAGTCCTAAGCCTGTTCACTGCACAGATTGCAACAGCACATGAACCGGTGAAAATCGCTGCCGATTTCGAAATTACATCCTCAATGTTAAGATATCTTGGGGGTGACTTTGTCGAAGTCACAACAATTATGCCCGTTAATTCTTCTGCGCATCAGTTTTCTCTCAAGGCGTCTGCGGCAAAAGCAATCCAAAATGCAGATTACATTTTCAGGATCGGTGGCACAGTCCTTCCAGGCCTCGAGGATATTGTGGCAAAGATGGCGCCAGACACGCCCGTTCTTGTTTTAGCAGACCTTCCAGGTGCGCGATTGTTACATCGCCGCGACTTTGATCATCTACATCACGACCACGATGAGCATGAAAATGAATTCCCTTTTGATTCGCACATTTGGATGTCGTTGCATAACGCCAATCTATGGGCCGACACCGCAACAAACATGTTGATTGATCATGCGCCAAATCAGACCAATGAATTCAACACACGGCTCTCTGCATTCAAAGCGACACTCGCCACGCTTGAGACCCGCGCAAAAGCATTGCAAGAAAAGAGTAAAGGAAAGAGGTACATCGCAACCCATGATGCATTCCAATATATTGAGGATGTCATAGGCCTTGAATTGTCTGGAATGCTGACAGATGTAGAAAGCCTACAGATCGGCCCCCGCGAACTCTCAAGGCTAAAGGCACAGCTGAAAAAAGAAGCGGTCGCATGCATTCTGATAGAGCCCTACGAGGCACGCGCGCTTGGGGCACAGATAGCTTCTGAATTTAACATCAAAGCGTTCGAGATTGATCCAACCGGTGCGCAAGGGATCACACCATCCGGTGATTATTTACAAACACTGACCCATGCTTTTAATGTGTTTGAACAATGTCTGACACAGTAACGATAACACAACACCTTGATCCGCAGCGCGCAGCGGCTTTGGACATAACACTAGGGCAGAGGCGGGATGCCTCTGCACCTTTGCCGCCATTCTATCACCATATCTATTTCTGGGAGGCACAGCCTGCCGAACGATTGGGACGTGATGGACATCCTAAAACGGGTCTCGGTCTCATCCCAGACATGGGTTTGCCGCGACGGATGTGGGCCGGTGGACGGTTAGAGTTCAGCCATAATCTATTGCCAGCCCAAGAGACAACAAAGCGGACAACAATTTCAAAAATTGCCCAGAAGACCGGACGCACAGGGCCACTTGCCTTTGTCACGCTTCAGCACGATTACGTTCAAAATGAACGTTTATGTGTGAGAGAATTCCAAGATCTGGTCTATCGCGAAGATCCGAAAGAGGCATCATCTCCGCCCGAACCAACCAAAGCACGCAGGGACGAAGACACAACAATCCCAAGATCATTTACAACAACAGAGCTGTTTCGATATTCGGCACTGACCTTTAATGGTCATCGCATTCATTATGACATTGAATATTCTACGGGCGTCGAAGGATATCCTGGTTTGGTTGTGCATGGCCCCCTCTTGGCGCAGTATTTGATGCTGCAGGCTTTAGATCGGTTCAACACCCTCACGTCATTTTCGTTTCGGGGTGTATCACCCGTTATGCATTTCGAAACTGTTGAGTTCTGTTGGGCTGGCAATGAAGCGTGGATTAGGGGTCCTGATGGACGGCTGTGCATGACTGCGACTGCAAATCTCTAATCTGACCTAAAGCGATTTTTCTGGCGTGAAATCCTCTGGGATTTCATTCCTGCCTTCAAGAACATAATCCGCCATCACTTGGGCAATTTTTGGCGCCATCCCAAATCCAATCTTGAACCCGCCGTTTGCAATAAAGTGTTCTGGGTTCAAAGGGTGGCGTCCCAACACGGGGGCGCGGCTTTTGGATCGAGGGCGCACACCGGCCCAGCGCGCGATGATAGGCGCTTGTTCAAGAGCAGGCACAATGCGTTTGGCGCGTGCGATCACATCCTCAAGTTGGTCATCGGTTGAGGCGGGCTCGGAATAGTCACGCTCGGACGTTGACCCAACGGCGATGGTGCCATTTGCATGTGGAATGAAATGCAACGTCTGTGCAAAAAGCTGTGGCGCGTGGGCCAGGTCAAAGTCAAACACAGCTGCCTGACCTTTGACCCCATTGCCAAAGGTCTTGCCCAAAGCGTTCGAAATTCGATGTAAATCCCAGGCACCGGCCGCCCAAACCACGGCACCCCTTTCGGGACCATCTGAAACGATACGCCCGCCCTTTCCAATAATCGCAGCGGCCAAAGCGGCGCAGGCTTGTTTTGGATTGATCCGTGCCGACAGCGTGTCGTAAATCCAATATCCCGTTGGGGATGTCACGGGCCAATCCGCCGAATGCGAGACCACCTCCCAGACCGCCTTTCCCTGCCACAAGGTTTGTGCCGTTTCAGCCCGTCGATGGGCAAGCTCTAGCGTCTTGTCGTCTTCAATCGGCTGGAGGCGCCCTGTTTGGGCATAGCCCGATGCACCGCCACCCGCAGCATCAACCGCCGCCCAAAAGCCTTTGGATGCGATAAGGCTTTCGAATTGAAAATCCTTCTTTGGGTTCCAGTTCTCGGGAACATGCGGCGCAAGCGCGCCAACAACACCCCCACTTGAGCCCGCACCAACCCCATGAGGATCAATCACTTGGACAGTTGCCCCACGGCACAGGCACTCCCATGCGATGGACAATCCAAATATTCCTGCACCTTTTATTGTGATATCCGTCATTGCAAGGTCCTGTTGTTTGTGCAAACTGCCTAGTACTCAGACAAACCTGTTACAAGGCCTTTACCCCTATGTCTTCCCCAGAATTGGAATGGCGCGACGATCTCATTCCTGTTTCAACACGATTTGACGATCCGTATTTTTCTTTGGATCACGGATTGCACGAGACGAATTATGTCTTTTTGGACGGCAATGGCCTGCCTCAAGGGTTCAAAGATGGTCTCTCTATCGCAGAGCTTGGGTTTGGGACGGGTCTAAATCTCTTGGCAACGGTCTTGGCATGGCGCACATCTGGTGTGTCCGGCCGGTTTACATATACAAGTTTCGAAGCCTATCCGATGACAGCACAGGATATGCAGCATGCGCATGCGCAATTTGCAGAACTTAATGACATTGCAATAGAATTCGCGCCCTTATGGGACACACTGAACACCACAGGTCGTATTGAAACCAAAGACGTGGTTGTCAATCTCATCACCGGCGATGCCCGCGACACCTTGGCCGCATGGGAAGGCCAAGCAGACGTTTGGTATCTAGACGGGTTTTCCCCTGCAAAAAATCCCGAACTGTGGGGGGCAGATTTGATGCAGCAGGTGTTTCAACATACCGCTCCGCAGGGCCGCCTCGCAACATATACGGCTGCGGGGTTTGTGCGCCGCAACCTGTTAGATGCAGGGTTTCATGTCGCCCGCAGAGCAGGTTTTGGCCGCAAACGCCACATGACAGTGGCCCACAAGGATTAACTCGATGGAAAAGCACAACTTTCGGCTTGGCGTGATTTTAATGATCCTAACGACCTTTGTCTTTGCGTCACAAGATGGCATTTCGCGCCATCTTGCGAGTGAATACAATGTGATGATGATCGTCATGATCCGCTATTGGTTTTTCGCCCTTTTCGTCATTGCACTTGTATCCCGCCACAAAGGCGGATTGCGCAAAGTCATTAAGACAGAACAACCCGTTGTTCAGGTTCTGCGAGGTCTTATTTTAGTCACCGAAATCTGTGTAATGGTCTGGGCATTTACACTTCTTGGTCTGATTGAATCCCATGCGATCTTTACCAGCTATCCCCTGTTAATCGCGGCGCTTTCTGCTCCGATACTGGGGGAAAAAGTGGGCTGGCGCAGATGGGCCGCAATCGGGATCGGTTTTGTCGGTGTCTTGATAATTTTACGACCTGGCTTTGGGGTGTTTTCCCCTGCTGCTTTGGTTCCTTTGACCTCTGCCCTTTTATTTGCGGTCTATGGCCTTTTGACGCGCTATGCCGCACGCAAAGATAGCTCAATGACCAGTTTTTTCTGGACCGGCGTGGTGGGCGCGGTTGCAATGACGGCCGTTGGAATTTTTTATTGGGAACCCATGTCATCCTCAGATTGGGTATGGATGGGCATCCTATGCATCACAGGCGCATTGGGGCATTATTTGTTAATCCGAACCTATGAGGTGGCCGAAGCCAGCTCGGTCCAACCTTTCGCCTATATGCAATTGGTCTTTGCTAGCGTGATTGGGCTTACAGTGTTTCAGGAAACCGTAGAGGCGCGTGTCATTATCGGGGCGGCAATCGTCATTCTTGCCGGTCTCTTCACACTATGGCGAGAGCGGCAAAAAACCTGATCCACGCAAGAGATCAGTAAATTTTTCTTGTTGTGGCGTGGCATTTAATCGGGCGCGGTAGACTGGCAAACTCTCTGTGACGCGCATCACATAATTGCGCGTTTCCGAGAATGGGATATGTTCTATCCAATCTACAAGATCAACTGTGGGAGATCTCGGATCCCCATTGCGTTCGATCCATTGCTTAACGCGCGACGGGCCGGCGTTATAGGCAATTGCAATCAAAATGGGATTGCCGCCGAACCGCTCGGCCACTTGCGCAAGATAGGCCGCACCTAACGCCGCATTGTATTCCCAGTCCCGCAAGACCCTGCGTTCGTCATACGCAAGGCCCAGCTTGTCCGCCATAGCTTCTGCGGTTTTGGGCATGACTTGCATCAAACCCATGGCCCCAACGCGGGATTTGACACTTGGATCAAATTCGCTTTCACGCCGCGCAATGGCCAATGCCATTTCTGGCGCAATAGGCAAGCGTGTATTGATCAATGGATGCAGCGCGAAATAGGGGCGTGGAAAATTACGCCCCTGACCAGCCACGCGCTTGCCAACCATAACCAGAACATGGGGTCTTCGATATTCCTCAAGGAAATCTGTCAGCTGAAGGATTTGATCATCCGGCAGGGTTTCGGCAAGGTGAGTTAAAAACCGCTCACCCAAGGCATCTTGGCCGGCTGCAAATAACAAAATCGCAGCCTTGAACACAGACCCATTCACAAAATCTGCATCCCTCCAATCTGGAAGGTCGGACCAATCGTAATATTCTGGTGTAAATTTTGTGCCAATCCGTTCGGCCGCGAGCTGCCCGTAAAAGCTTGTCTGATGCTCAGCTGCATTTTGAAAAGCCACCATAGCCTGCTCTTGTCGTCCAAGTAATTCATACGTTATGGCCAACCAATAATTGCCACGCCCAAGGGAAATCGGCGTTTCAACGGCGAACAAAAACTTCTCAAAATGCATAAGCGCCGTTTTGGGATCCTGTAGCTTTCGAAGGGCGATAAAGCCTGCCAACCACTCGAGTTGTGCATAGGTTGATCCCGAGACCAAATGGTGTTGAGAGGCCAAAGCATAGGCGCGCTTTGCATCACCATCCAACATAGCCTCCCGAGCAAGGCGTAACCGCCAGCTGGCCCATTTGTCAGGATCCCCAAGTTTAACCGGAGAGGCGCTTAATTCCTCAAGAAATGCAACCGCACTTTCCCTATAGCCGTTATCAAGGCGCCACAAAAAGCGCGCGTGTGAGATCAATGGATCATCTTGTGCCTTTGGAGACAGTGCCTTTAGCCTTTCATCTGCATCCGCTTGGTTCGACCTCAAGGCAAGCCGCACCTGTGCGATCTGCTGTAACGTTGCATCGGCATAGGGCAGGATCATATTCGCTGTATCGGTCCAATCCTTCCACAGAGCCATCACCAATCTATCATTGTGAAACCGCCGAATGTCTTGTTCAAACTCGGCAAGATAGGCCTCAAAGACTGGTCTTGGCATAGAATTCGTTAACCATGCATTTTGTACAACCAACTGCGCCTGTCCGGTTTGCCCCGCCGCCCGCAGCGCGCGCGCGTAGGTCAAACGTCCCTCGGCCGTGGTCGGTGGATATTGCGCGAAATGTGAAAGCACGACAGCGCGTGGCGCGTCGGTAAAGAGGGCTTCTGCTTTTGAAATAAACCTTGGCATGCCGGGCCAATCGGAATTTCGCGCCATGAAATCTTGTGCAATTTTATACGTTCCGGCACCATCGCGCACCGCGTGCCACAAAACGATATCCGTCCCGATCTGCCCCTCTTGACCCGCCAACGAGACCGCAGAAGACCAATCCTTTTGCCAAATTTCTTTAAACGCCTCAGCAAGAGGGCGCGCATTCGTTTGCGCGGTTACTGTCGTGGCACAACAGCAAATTAGCACGACAAAAATACGGAACATACTTGCAATTTTCCCTAAGACGATTGATACCACCCAATGAAATTTAGGGGGACTTAGGGGTTCAGGCAAATCGCATTCATGTGACCGGCAACGAACCGCCCTTTCCTACCCCGCACAGCAAGAGGAGTGTGTCATGTTAAAAGGGTCTATGCCAGCATTGGTTACCCCGTTCAAAAACGGACAATTGGATATTGATACACTTAAACGCTTGGTTGAGTGGCATATTGAACAAGGCAGCCATGGACTTGTCCCTGTGGGCACCACTGGTGAAAGTCCAACTCTTACCCATGACGAACACGAAACTGTCGTGGCCGAGGTCGTCAAAGCCGCAGCCGGCCGTGTCCCAGTGGTTGCAGGGGCAGGATCAAATAACACAGTCGAATCGCTGCGGTTTATGGAACATGCAAAATCCGTTGGCGCGGATGCGGCGCTTGTTGTGACACC
>JALRHZ010000048.1 GCA_023259435.1 Paracoccaceae bacterium
CGGTTTCTTCTTGCGCTTTTGGTCAGTGTGCCCATTCCAATCGCCTGCTTTGCGCAGGAGGAGCAAGCCGTTCTTGTCGCGGATGAAATCCACCTGACCGCACAGGGTAATTTGATTGCAACAGGCAATATAGAAATCAGCTATTTGGAGTATGTTGTCACAGCCCAAGAGATCATCTACGACTCTAAAAAAGACGATATCACGTTTAATGGCGGTTTGTTTTTAACCGATCCCAAGGGAGATACAATTCGTGCAGAACAAGCCAAACTGGATCGGTCCCTGCAAAATGGCATTCTGCAAAGTGCGCGATTGACCCTTGACCAGCAGTTAAATCTAGACGCGGCACAAATGCAGCGCGCAGATGGTAACCTTAATACCTTAACCACTGTTGCCGCCACCTCCTGCCAAGTCTGTGGAACCAAGCCCCCGCTGTGGCAAATTCGGGCAAAGCGGGTTGTTCATGACGAAACAACAAAGCAAATTCATTTCTATAACGCACATTTACGCGTGATGGATGTGCCTGTCTTTTACCTGCCTTATATGCGGCTTCCAGATCCAACCGTTGAGCGCATGCAAGGCTTTTTGCCCCCGACAGGACATTCAAACTCGACCTTGGGATTTGGCATCAAGCTGCCGTACTTTATTCCAATTTCTCAGGACAAAGACATCACCCTAACGCCCTATCTGTCCTCTGAAACAAGAACACTTGAGGTGCGCTATCGTCAGGCCTATGACACTGGACGCATTACGGTGAACGGGGCAGTTTCCCAAGATACGCTGACCCCAAATACTCGCGCCTATATCAAGGCCACGGGGGCCTTTACCCTTCCGCAGGACTATCGGCTTAGCTTTACGGCGCAAAGCGTCTCGGACACCAGTTATTTGGGCGACTATGAATACGGGACCTCGGATCGCCTTGAAAGTAAAATCAACATCACCAAAACCACCCGAAACAGCTATCGTGCTCTGGGCGTCTCGCATTACTACTCTCTTTATAACGACGATGGAACGCTGTCAGACATCGTAAGCTATAACGAGTTTATCAAACATTTCTATCCGGTCGGTTTGGGTGGTAAGCTAAATCTATCCGCTGAGTTACAATCCAATTTACGTGTTGCCGATGGCGATGGTCCAACCAGTCGAGAGATGGCGCGTTTGAACGGAGCCGCCCTCTGGCGGCGCAGTTTTGCAGGACCATCCGGCATCACAGCGGGCCTAAGCGCTCAGGCGCGCTATGATGTGTTTAACATTCAACAAGATAGTGCCTATCCTCAAACACAAGGTGCATTTACTGCAGATCTCATGGCGGATTTGCGGTGGCCGTGGTTGAAATATGGGTCCGCAGGCCAAGTTCATTTGATCGAACCCATGGCCCAAATTGGGTACAGTGGGCGGCAAACGCTTGACCTGCCCAACGAAGAAAGCACACGGGTCGAATATGACGCGGCAAACCTTTTGTCCTTATCTCGGTTTCCTGCGCCGGATCGGTATGAAAATGGATTACGCGGCGCGCTTGGAGTGCGATACGCCTATCGTGGCGACAAATTAACCGCAGGTGTCACATTGGGACGTGTGTACCGAGAAACACCGCAAACAGATTTCTCAAAAAGCTCTGGCCTGCAGGGGTCTGCCTCTGACTATATGCTGGGTGTATCGGTGGCATTACGCGACACCTTTAGCCTCAAGAGCCGTGCTTTGGTTTCAGACACAGGCGACGTTACAAAGGCCGAAGCCTTGGGACGTTATTCGACAGATAAATGGAAGCTTGATCTAGGCTATAGCCTCTTGAAAGCGGATGTTTTGGAAGAACGAAACGACACAATATCCGAGTGGACATTGGGATCATCATACAAGGTTAATGAAACGCTTACTGTTACGAATACGATGCGCTATGACATTGCGGCTTCGGCCACATCTCGCGCAGGCTTAGGTCTTGTCTATTCGAATGAGTGCGTTAACGTTGATTTTTCTGTATCTCGCAGATTTACTGTGTCAGGTACATCGCAACCCTTGACCAGTTACGGACTTCGGATTGAACTAAAAGGGTTTAGCACAGGGGGAGCGGCACAGCGGTCAACGCGTTCGTGTCAGGACTAAGGGAACAACAATGGTGTCTTTACTCAATAAAGTGATCACGCGTGTGGCAGCAATTGCATGTCTTGTACTGATGACAGGCATACCGGCGACAGCGCAGGGCCTGTTTTCAACGGCGATCAAAGTGAATGATCAGGCGATTTCAACCTATGAATTACGCCAGCGCGCTGCCTTTTTGTCTGCGTTAAACGCTCCTGGGAACCCCCGTACCTTGGCCAAAGAACAGCTTATTGATGACCGCTTGAAAATAGGTGCTGCGCGCCAATTGGGTGTGTCTCTCTCGCAAGAGCAAATTGACCAAGCCGTTGAAAGTTTTGCGCAAAATAACAACCGTAGCGTGGCAGAAATGCTTGCAATTTTAGCTGCGGATGGGGTCGCCAAAGAAACGCTTGAGGATTTCGTGTCTAGTGGATTGTTGTGGCGCGAAGTGGTGCGGATCAAGTTCGCCTCACAGGCCCAGATCTCGGATGAACAATTAGACCGTGCCGCAAATTCATCTGCGTCAGGTACCTCGGTCAGAGTTCTACTTTCTGAAATCATCATGCCGATGCAACCTGGATTTGAAAATGACGTCATGGCCTTGGCGGATGAAATTTCCCAAATACGCTCAACCGCGACTTTTTCAGACTATGCGCGGCAATACTCTGCTGTTCCAACCCGCGATCAGGGGGGACGCCTTGAATGGCAATCTCTTGATAAGCTGCCGCCGGTGCTTCAACCGATCATTTTCGATTTGAAACCGGGCGAAGTCACGGCACCCCTATCGTTGCCAAATGCAGTGGCCTTGTTTCAATTACGTTCAATGCAAGAGGGTCGATATGCCGCGCGGCGTCCAAGCGCCTATGACGTTGCAATTCTCACATTGATCAACGCCCAAGATGTCGCTCAAGTTGAGACAAAACTAGACAGTTGTGATGATCTCTATGCACATGCAAAAAATCTATCTGGTACGTCGCTAAGCCGTGATATCCGCCAAGCTTCTGATGTGCCTTCTGCATTGCGCACGCAGTTAGAGCGCTTGGATCAAAACGAATATTCGATTACCTCGACGGCTCAACAAACAACCATAACTATGCTCTGCAGCCGCGTCTTCCAAGAAACAACAGAAGCCCCAGACCTAGAGCAATTGCGCACAGGCCTGCGGAACAAACGTCTTGAAAGCCTCGCCAATAGCTATTTAGAAAACCTACGCCAAGACGCACGGATCATCGAAAAATGACACGGCCTCTTGCGCTAACTTGTGGGGATCCCTCTGGCATTGGTCCAGAAGTTGCCGTCAAAGCATGGCATGCCGTCAAGGACGAGCTGACGTTTTTCTATATCGGGGATCCGCGGCACCTTCCAGATCGGACGCGCTTTGTCGAAATTTCGGACCCCCAAGAGGCAGGCGATGCTATGCGCCATGGGCTTCCGGTTTTGCCACATGTCTTTCCATCTGACGCCCCTGCGGGTCAGCCCGCAGAGAAAAACGCCCAAGCCATTGTTGATGTGATTGCCCGCGCCGTTGCCCTTGCTCAAGACGGGCACGCAGGCGGGATTTGCACGCTTCCGATCAATAAAAAAGTCCTCCAAGATGGTGCGGGTTTTGAGTTTCCCGGACATACGGAATATTTGGCGCACCTTGGGGGTGTCAAACGCGTTGTGATGATGCTGGCCAGTCCAGACTTGAGGGTGGTTCCAACAACCATCCATATTCCCCTGGCAGATGTTCCCAATGCCTTGACCAAAGATCTCTTGACCGAAACGATTGAGATCACGGCAAAAAGCCTAACCAAACACTTTGGTATTACGAAACCTCGGATCGCAGTTGCAGGCCTTAACCCACATGCGGGTGAAGGTGGCAAAATGGGGCATGAGGACGACCACTTGATTGCCCCAATCATTGAGATGTTTCAAGCGCAAGGGATGGATATCCAAGGGCCCAAACCGGCCGACACATTGTTTCATGCGCACGCACGGGCAGCCTATGACGTGGCCATATGTATGTACCACGACCAAGCCCTTATTCCGATCAAGGCGCTGGATTTTGATCGCGGGGTGAACGTCACATTGGGTTTGCCATTCATTCGAACTTCGCCAGATCATGGCACAGCGTTTGATATTGCGGGCAAAGGCATGGCCAATCCCTCCTCCACCATCGAAGCCTTGCGCTTGGCCGCGCAATTGAATAAGCGCTAGGCATGGCTATCGACACACTTCCCCCGCTTCGTGACGTAATCGCAACGCATGGCCTGAGTGCGCGAAAATCTCTGGGGCAAAACTTTCTTTTGGACCTGAATTTGACCGCAAAGATTGCGCGGCAAGCGGGTGATCTTACGTCCTGCGATGTCCTCGAAATTGGCCCTGGTCCGGGTGGGTTAACGCGCGGCTTACTCTCCGAAGGCGCGCGGCGTGTTTTGGCGATTGAAAAAGATCGCCGTTGCATCCCTGCCCTTGAGGAAATCGCTGCCGCCTATGATGGACGGCTTGAGGTGATCGAGGGCGATGCGCTTGATATTGACCCACTGGAAAAACTGACGCCCCCAATTCGTGTGGCCGCCAACCTGCCCTATAACGTTGGCACCGAGCTTTTGGTGCGGTGGCTGACGCCCAAAGAATGGCCGCCGTTTTGGGACAGCCTGACCCTAATGTTCCAAAAAGAGGTCGCTGAACGTATTGTGGCACAGCCGGGATCAAAGGCCTATGGGCGCTTGGCGCTGTTGGCGCAATGGCGCAGCGGATGCAAAAATCGCGATCCACCTGCCCCCAAGCGCGTTTACACCGCCCCCGAAGGTATCCAGCGCCGTGGTGCATCTAACCGCCCTGCCCACGCCGAAATATGAAGCACAGGCAAAGACCCTTGAGCGTGTTGTAGCAGCTGCGTTTAATCAAAGACGTAAAATGCTGCGGGCTTCTCTAAAATCGGTCGCTCCAGATATCGAAGATCGTCTGCTCAGCGCAGGAATTCAACCAACCGAACGCGCCGAACAAGTCACCCTAGAGCAATTCTGCGCGCTGGCCCGTGCAGTGGACGCAAAATAAAACCCGCCTAAAAAGACGGGTCTCAATGCTGCTAATAGTTGTCGATTATTCTGCGGCTTCAGATGGCCCAGTCTCAGCAGGTGCCGCATCCGCACCGACAGCTGGCTGATTATCTTTATCCGTTGATGGCTTTTTGGCGCGGGGCGCACGCGGTTTGCGCGGCGCGCGCGGTTTCTTGGGGGCCGTGTCAACCACTTCGGGCTGCGCACCAGTCTCAGAGCCATCTGACATCGGCTGATCGTCACCGGTTTCAATAACACCGAACGACATATCAACGTTTGACCCACCATCATCGGCGCCCTGTTCAGAACCCGAGGTCATGTCCTGGCGTTCCTGACGCTCGCGATCACGCTCGGCCTGACGTTCACGATTTTCTCGCTCTTGCTGTTCGCGACGCGCATCAACTTCGCGCTGTGCCTCAGACAACAACCGCATGTAATGCTCAGCATGTTGTTGAAAATTCTCAGCGGCTACGCGATCGCTAGACAAAGCAGCATCACGTGCAAGTTGGTTATATTTGTCGATTATTTGTTGCGGCGTACCACGCACCTTGCCCTCTGGCCCAGAGCTGTCAAACACACGGTTAATAACATTCCCTACAGAGGATCGGTTTCGGTTCTGTTTCGAACGCGCACGCGATTTAGAAGATCTCATATATCTTTGTTCCAGCAGATATGTTGCAGCCTATCAAATCACAGTAGTATTAACGAAAACTGACGATTTGAGGATCAATGTGACGAGAGACACATTCTCACCGTCGTTCCCTTCGATACCTTGAGAACCTGTAGGAATACAAGCGAATTCTGAAAAAAAGTTGAAATTTTGTCGGAAAGTCCTGTTTTTATATCGTTTCCAATCCAAATGCAGACACAACACGGTCTTTTCCATCCAGATCTTGAATGATTTTTACATCGCGAAATCCGGCTAATTTGAACATGTCGCGCACCTGTGGCCCTTGCGTGTGACCGATTTCAACGATCACGCCTCCTTGGGGCGAAAGAAAGCCTCCGGCCTCTTGTGCAATTATCCGATAAGGTGCTAGCCCATCTTCGCCTGGAGACAAGGCAATATGAGGATCATAGTCTGTCACATCGCGCGCAAGATCATTTAACTCGGCGGCATCGATATAAGGCGGATTTGAAACGATAAGGTCAAATTTTCCAACAAGCGCCTCAAACCAATTTGACAAGGAAAACGTTACCCGTGCACTAACACCCAAATTGCACGCATTACAGCGCGCAACCTCAAGCGCTTGTTCAGAAATATCCGTGGCCACACCACGGGACAAAGGCCGCTCGGCCAGCAGCGAAACCACAATCGCGCCGCTTCCCGTGCCTAAATCCAATACGGTTGAAAAATTATGCTGAAGCGCGTGATGCACCAAGGTTTCTGTATCGCCACGCGGGTCCAAAACATCATCAGATATCTCGAACCTACGCCCCCAAAATTCACGATACCCCAAAATGCGACTGACAGGTTTACATTCACAACGTTCTTTAATCATTTGATTAAAAACACTTATTTGCCCACTCGACAGATCACGATCTTGTTCAAAAATGACACGATCGGGGCTAATCCCAATGGCATGCGCAATCAAAGCACGCACATCGCGCGCCGCAGAGGTTATCCCATGTTCGAAAAGCTGCGCAACGGCCCTGCGTTGCACATCACCTAGTTTCATCCGTTCATTTCCGCCAACAACGCAGCCTGCGCATCCGAGATCAAGGCGTCTACGATTTCATCCAAATCACCGCCCATCACTTGATCTAGCTTATAGAGGGTCAGGTTAATCCGATGATCCGTCATGCGACCTTGGGGAAAATTATACGTCCGAATACGCTCGGACCGGTCACCGGATCCAACCTGTGACTTTCTATTTTCAGACCGCTCGCTATCAATCCGTTGGCGTTCCATATCATAGAGGCGGGTTTTCAATACCTGCATCGCAATTTCACGGTTTCTATGCTGTGATTTCTCCGAACTGGTCACTACAAGCCCCGAGGGAATATGCGTAATCCGAACGGCAGAATCGGTCGTATTCACGTGCTGTCCGCCCGCGCCAGAACTGCGCATTGTATCAATGCGTAGGTCATTGGCATCTATATGAATGTCCACATCCTCGGCCTCAGGCAAAACCGCCACAGTCGCGGCAGAGGTATGAACCCGCCCTCCGCTTTCGGTTTCGGGCACGCGCTGTACACGATGCACACCGCTTTCGTACTTTAACCTTGCAAAAACACCCTCGCCCTTAACATGGGCCACCACCTCTTTGATGCCCCCAAGCTCAGACTGTTGCTCTTCGATGATCTCAAATGACCACCCCATACGTTCTGAATACCGCATGTACATACGCAGCAAGTCACCGGCAAAAAGAGCTGCCTCATCGCCCCCAGTACCCGGACGAATTTCAATCATCGCGGGCCGCGCATCGGCGGCATCTTTGGGAAGCAATGCAATCTGCAACTGTGCCTCGATCTCGGGCAAGCGCGCCTTGAGAAGCGGTAACTCTTCCTCTGCTAGATCCTTCATATCCGGATCTTGCAGCATCGATTGCGCTTCTTTCATATCCTCTAAAAGCGTCATGTATTCGGTGATTTGCTCCACCACCGGACGCAATTCTGAATACTCACGCGACAATTTGGCAATCTCATCTCCCGAGACGCCATCGTTCATCTTTGCTTCCAAAAATTGAAAGCGGCTTTTGATCTGTTCAAGTTTTTCTATCGGAACCATAAAGTTGCAATCGCCCATTCATATCGTGGCGTCAAGAGCCCTTGTTTAACCAATTCCACCCCCACAAACAAATCAACTCGGTCGCAACATGTGCGCCCGCAATCGCCGTGGCACCCGAACTGTCAAATGGAGGAGAGACCTCAACAACATCGCCGCCTACCATATTGATCCCCGCAATATCGCGCAAAATGATTGCCGCCTGCCCCGAACTAAGCCCGCCCCACACAGGTGTCCCCGTCCCAGGTGCATATGCGGGATCCAAGCAATCAATATCAAAAGTCACATAGGTTTTCTTATTGCCTAAAATACTCTTAATCTTAGCGGCAACAGCACGCGGACCGTTTTCATGGACTTCGCGCGCGTCGATGATGTTCACACCCAAAGTGTCCTCATTCGTGGTGCGAATACCCACTTGAAGCGAACTCTCAGGATCAATCAACCCAAGCTTTACCGCTTTGTAAAACATCGTCCCATGGTCAATTCTGGTCATGTCGTCATCGGGCCAAGTGTCCGAATGCGCATCAAATTGCAACAATGACAACGGGCCAAACTTGTCCACATAGGCGCGCAAAATTGGGAATGAGATATAATGATCTCCTCCCAAGACAATGCTGGCAGCGCCCTGATCCAAGATCCCTTTGATATGAGATGTCAAAGTATCCGGAAATTCGGAAATGTTTGCATAGTCATAGGCCATATCGCCGTAATCCGCGATTGCCAACTCGGACATGGGATCATAGCCCCACCCATATGGCGGATCATAAGGCTGCAAGGTGCTTGCCTCTCGGATCGCGCGGGGCCCAAGTCGTGTGCCTGGGCGATTGGTCACCGCATGGTCAAACGGAACACCAGTGACCGCCAAATCATAGCCCGTTAAATCCTTGGAATAGGTCCGGCGCAAAAACGAGGTCGCCCCTCCAAACGAGTTTTCATAAACAAGTCCCCGTTTCCGATCCTTTGAAAACGCCTGATCGACTTGGTTTTTTGCATCTTCAAGTGCCATAGTTCATCCCTTCAATGGCAAAGCTTTTTCGATAAGACGCGCAAAGAATGACGCCCCATAGGCCGAGGCCTCATCATTAAAATCAAATTTTGGGTGATGAAGCCCGCCGCTGCCCTCTCCGGGGCCAAGAAACACATAGGCCCCCGGCCGCGCTTCAAGCATATAGGAAAAATCCTCAGCCCCCATTTCTGCGCCGGTATTTCCATTCACCATGTCGGGCCCGACAACGTCACGGGCCACCTCCGCCGCAAAGGCGGCTTGATCGTCATGGTTGATCGTTGGCGGATACCCCTCTTCATAGTCGAGCCGACAGGTCAAATCATAGGCAGTTGAGATCCCGTCACAAATCTCGGTCATACGGGTGCGCACAGGGATCACATTGTCCGCACTTCCCGAATGAAACTGGGTCAAGGACACGACCAATTCCTGCATCGGGTTGTGGTTCCGCGCAACAATAGATTGAAACGCCTGCCCCACAGCAAGTCCAGCCGCAATCGGATCTCGCGTTTCCTGAGGATAGGCGCCATGACCGCCACGACCTTCGATGTAAACATGAAACGTATCTGCACCTGCCATAATGGGACCGGGCTTGGTATAAAAATACCCAAGGTCTAATCCCGGGACGTTGTGGATGCCATAGACCTCTTTGATATCAAATCGATCCATCATCCCCTCTTCGACCATGATCCGACCGCCCCCTTCGTTTTCCTCTGCCGGTTGGAAAATCAACGCGGCACGACCTGCAAAATTCCGCGTTTCTGCCAGATATTTTGCCGCACCTAGCAGCATCGTGGTATGCCCGTCATGCCCACAGGCATGCATTGCACCCGCAACCTCTGAGGCCCAAGGCGCGCCGGTTTCCTCGGCAATCGGCAGGGCATCCATATCCGCCCGCAATCCTATAGTCGGCCCTCCTTCGCGACCCTCTATAATCGCCACAACGCCGCTTTCGGCAATGCCGGTGTGAATATCCGTAATCCCAGCGTCCTTTAAACGCGCAACTACAAATTCTGCCGTCTTATGACAGGCAAGACCCAGCTCTGGGTTCCGGTGCAAATGTTGACGCCATGTCTTCATTTCCTCTGATAGTCCGGCAATACGATTCACCACAGGCATTTGGGTAGACTCCTGATTTACGTCCCTTATGCTATCACTCAACATCGTTTATTGGGGCAATGCAATGACCTACGACCAAAATTTGATCAAAAATTCAAAAGGCGGCATGCCGCGGCTTTTGGAAATCATGCGCGCCCTGCGCGATCCGGACACAGGATGCCCATGGGACATAGAACAGGATTTTGCCTCGATTGCCCCCTATACAATCGAAGAGGCCTATGAAGTTGCCGACGCGATTGACCGCCAAGATTGGGATGATCTCAAGGGTGAACTGGGGGATTTATTGCTGCAATCGGTTTACCACACGCAGATGTCGGCCGAGGCCGGAATGTTTGACTTTGACGATGTGGTTAACGCGATCTCAGATAAAATGGTCTTTCGCCACCCGCATGTCTTTGGCAACGAAAGCCGCGACAAATCTGCGGAACAACAGACCAAGGATTGGGAAACCATCAAAGCGGCCGAGCGGGCAGCAAAGGCCAAACAAGGTGTCCTTGAGGATGTGGCCCTTGCCTTGCCTGCGTTGATGCGCGCACAGAAATTACAAAAACGCGCTGCGCGTGTCGGGTTTGATTGGCCAGAAATCGGCATGGTTCTGGACAAGCTACAAGAAGAAGTAAAGGAACTGACAGAGGCCAAAGCAACCCTGTCACAGGCCGAAATCGAAGAAGAGTTTGGGGACCTTCTATTTGTTATGGCAAACTTGGGTCGCCACTTGGGTGTGGACGCGGAAATCGCACTTCGCGCCGCGAATGCAAAATTTACACGCCGCTTTTCCTATATTGAACAAGCCCTCGACGACCTTGGGAAAACGCCGCAAGAGTCATCGCTTGAGGAAATGGATGCGTTCTGGGAGGAAGCAAAGCGGGCTGAAAAGCAAACACGCAGATAATACCCGACTTTTTAATTCAGGTATTGACCCGACTAAAAAAGTCGGATTTATAACATGTAGTCAGAAAGGAGACTCACATGCGTATTTCAACTTCGATTGCCGTTACTTTGTGCGCATCCCTTACAGCGCCAGTTTTTGCAGATGAGGTCAACATCTATTCTTATCGTCAACCAGAATTGATTGCCCCTTTGACCGAAGCGTTCACACAAGAAACAGGCATCAAAGTGAATGTCGCATATCTTGAAAAAGGCATGATCGAACGGGTCAAAGCAGAAGGACGCCGGTCCCCCGCTGATGTCATGCTTACCGTCGATATTTCGCGACTTGCCGCGATTGTGAACGAGGGCCTAACTCAACCGATCACAAGCCCAACGCTTGAGGCGAATGTGCCCGAACTTTACCGTGACCCTGAAAACCATTGGTTTGGCCTAACGACGCGCGCGCGCATTGCCTATGTCTCTAAAAGCCGTGTGGCGGAGGGAGAATTAACCACCTACGAAGAGCTGGCCTCGGACAAGTGGCAAGACCGCATTTGCACCCGTTCAGGCACAAACGCCTATAACGTTGCCTTGACCTCGGCAGTCATCTATCACCACGGCAAAGATGGCGCTCAGGCGTGGCTTGAAGGGTTGAAAAACAATCTCGCACGCAAACCCCAAGGCAATGATCGCGCACAGGTCAAAGCGATTTGGGCCGGCGAATGCGACGTTGCGATTGGCAACACCTATTACATGGGACAAATGCTTGAAGATCCAGAACAAGCAGAATGGGCAGAAAGCGTCCGCATTGTATTCCCAACCTTTGAGAGTGGCGGCACACATGTAAATATCTCTGGCGTCGCCATGGCAAAACATGCGCCCAACCGTGACAATGCTTTGAAATTTATGGAATTCTTGACATCGGCTAACGCTCAGGAAATCTATGCGACGGCCAACTATGAGTATCCTATTGCCTCTGGCACAAAGCCAAGCGACATCGTCGCAAGTTGGGGCAGTTTCACGCCAGATAACGTCAACTTAATGGAACTGGCCAAGAACCGCGCCGATGCTTTGCGGTTGACCGAAGTTGTGGATTTCGACGGCTAATTACTGCGCACCATCGCCAAACACGCGTAACACGCGGGTTTGGCCGCAAACGGGTGTCCTCGATGGGCACCCGTTTGCGTATTGTCCCCATCACAGGTCCTAACATAGACCCAGCCCCCCCTTGCCTCTTGCATTACCGCCCCCCACATGTCACCCAATGCAAAACACAAGGTATTCATATGGTTCGATCTATTATTATTGATACAGATCCGGGACAGGACGATGCGGTTGCCCTCTTGCTCGCTTTTGCAAGTCCGGAATTAAACGTCCTAGGCGTGACAACTGTTGCTGGGAACGTGCCGCTGTCACTGACATCGAAGAATGCGCTGAAAATTTGCGAACTGGCACGCCGCACAGATGTGCCCGTACATGCGGGCTGTGACCGACCAATGGATCGCCCACTTGTGACCGCGGAACACGTTCATGGCAAGACGGGCCTAGACGGATCGAACTTGCCCGACCCCTCAACCGCGTTGGCACAAAAACACGCCGTCGATTTCATCATTGATCAGGTACGGTCCAACCCAGATAAATCAATTACCCTCTGTCCTCTGGGTCCGCTCACCAACATCGCAACGGCCCTCACACAGGCGCCCGATATTGCCCCAAAGATCCAAGAAATCGTGTTAATGGGCGGCGGCTATTTCGAAGGTGGCAACATCACGCCCGTTGCAGAATTCAACATTTACGTCGATCCAAAATCTGCTGATATTGTTTTAAGATCTGGAATAGATATCACCATGCTACCGCTCGATGCCACGCACCAAGCCATGATACGACAAGACTGGCTAGACCACCTTGCGGCATGGAAAACGCCGGTTGGCACGGCCGTGTCCGGTATGCTTGATTTTTCACAACGGTTCGATGTCGAAAAATATGAAGGCAAAGGCGCCCCGTTGCACGATCCGACCGTCATCGCTTATTTGCTCGATCCCACATTGTTCTCCGGTCGTTTGATAAATGTGGAGATCGAAACTCAGTCCGAACTGACGCTGGGCATGACTGTTGCCGATTGGTGGCGGGTCACAAACCGGCCAGCCAATGTGACTTTTATCCGCGACATAAACGAAGCCGCCTTTTTTGATCTGCTCACGCAAAGGTTGGCCACGCTATGAAATCTATTCGTCTCGCCTCTCAGAATGATTTGGAAAAGCTTGTTCCTTTGGTCCAAGCCTACCATGCGTTTGATGGACGAGACACCATCGATAGCGACCTTCAACAGGCCCTTGATCCGTTATTGGAACAGACCGCTCTTGGAGCAATTTACCTCATTGGGCCGCCATCCGCACCCGTGGGATACATAGCAATCGCATTTTCATACTCAATCGCCCAAGGCGGCATCACTGCAGCTATTGATGAATTTTTTATTCGTGATCGCGTCCGAGGGCGCGGCATGGGG
>JALRHZ010000049.1:0-5368 GCA_023259435.1 Paracoccaceae bacterium
AGCGGCTCTGCCTCGTTCAAACGGTTTTGATTACTGTACAAACTCGCAAGATTGTTCAGACTGGTCGCAATATCGGGATGCCCTTCCGGCAATACCGCACGACGGATCGCAAGCGCCTCCTCATAGAGTGGCTCTGCCTCGTCCAAACGGTTTTGAGCCTGATACAAACTCGCGAGATTGTTCAGGCTGGTGGCGTATTCGTTACTTTCCTCACCCTGCTCATCTCGCGCCCAATCCCGTAAAAGTTCACATAACGGAATCCCCTCGTCAGTTTTCCCCAAGCGCCACGTCAAGCGCGCATAAGATTTTAGCGCATCCATGTTCCCCCCATCCAAACCATAAGCGCGCTTGTAATGATCATAGGCTTCCTGCCAGCGGATTTCCTGTTCTGCGATTTCACCAAGCCCCATTTCTGCGGCGGCTGTTTGTTTAACTGCCAATTCGTTGCGGTTTTTAATATCGTTGAAAATTTTCTTTGCAGCAGAGAAATCCAACCTCTTGGCCGCTTCTTTTGCCCGTTGAAATTTTTCCGCATCCACTTCATTCGACAATCGCGACAATCGCTCTTGGGTTTGATCACTGGATTTGAGCGCCGCCTCAATGTAATCCTCAGGATGAGCGATACGTTTCTCTAACTCTGCAATCGCACGGAGCAAATCTTCCTTACCACTATTTGCATCCTTTAACTCATCTTGCAGACGCTCAATGTGCCTTTGTTGGATATCAACAAAATGCGTGATCACGACAGGATCATTTTGCACTTGCGTAACGCGTTCTGCATGCCCGACATTCACACCGGAATTCTCACCACCGACGGACGCAGACCCACCCGATCCATTTTTTGCTCCAAACATCTTGGACCAAATCCACCTAATAAAACCGGTTATCCAGCCAACAAAAGCAACAAAAAGAGCAACCAAAACGCTAGATGTCTCCGGATTCGCCTCTATCCAATCATGCGCTTGCGAAAACAATCCTATCAAGTCACTCAAAACCCACATCCTTAAAATCACCTGATCCCAAGGTTACATCATTACGTCACAACCACAAGACGTTTGGCCCAACTCGACCCGGGCCAGGGAACAGACACAAAATCCACTTTCTTTTTGCCAAAAATACTCAGAAAAATACTCTGGGGGAATTGGCCAAAGGCCAAGGGGGCAACGCCCCCATACCTTATCTAATCTTAAGCGTCGCCAAACCAATCATCGCCAGAATAAGCGAGATAATCCAAAACCGGATTACGATCTGCGGCTCGGCCCAGCCCTTTTTCTCAAAATGGTGATGGATCGGCGCCATAAGGAACACGCGCTTTCCCGTACGCTTAAAATACAGCACCTGAATAATCACAGAAAGCGCCTCAACCACGAAGAGCCCTCCAACAATCGCCAGAACGATCTCATGCTTGGTAACCACCGCAATCGCCCCCAATGCTCCTCCCAGAGAAAGCGATCCAGTGTCGCCCATAAACACCGCAGCAGGCGGCGCATTGTACCACAAAAACCCCAAACCCCCGCCAAACAAAGCGGAACAGAAAATCAAAATCTCGCCCGTGCCGGGCACGTAATGCACATCAAGATATTCGGTAAAATCAACGCGCCCCACGGCATAGGCAATCACACCCAAGGCACCGGCGGCAATCATCACAGGCATGATCGCCAACCCGTCAAGGCCATCGGTTAGGTTCACCGCATTGGCAGAGCCGACAATCACAATCATCGCAAATGGCACAAAGAAATAACCCAAATTGATCAACGTATCTTTAAACACCGGCAACGCCAATTGATACTGCAACCCCTCTGGATGCACGGACGCCGCAACATAGGCCGCAATCCCAGAGATCACAAACCCCAATCCCAGACGCACACGTGCGGGCACGCCGGCGGTGGTTTGCTTGGACACTTTGGCATAGTCGTCGATAAACCCAATAATCCCAAAGGAAAACGTCACAAACAGAACAACCCAAACAAATACGTTGTCTAAACGCGCCCACAATAGCGTCGCGGTTAGCAAGGCTGATAAAATAAGCAGACCTCCCATCGTGGGGGTTCCGGCCTTGGCAAAGTGACCCGCAGGACCATCATCGCGAATAGGTTGGCCTTTGCCTTGCCTGCGGCGCAACACATTGATCAAAGGCCGACCAAACATGAAGCCGAACACTAGGGCTGTGAAAAACGCACCGCCCGCGCGAAAGGTGATATACCGAAAGAGGTTGAACAAGTCCCCGCCATCCGACAGGCCTGTGAGCCAATATAACATGTGGGTTACCCCTCTTTCCTTTAGTCCGATTTCTCATAATCCGAGGCCAAAAGCGCCTCAACAACTGAACCCAGTCCCGTCGATAACGAGGCCTTGACCAAAATACAATCACCTTGCTCAATTAATCCAGATAACTGTTCGCAACACGCTTGCGCGGTGTCGAAATGCGCAATGGCCTTTGCGCCCAATGCAGAATGCAAAGCTGTGATGTCTTGCCCGATCGTCACAACGGCGGAAATATCGGCCATTGCGGGCAGATCCGAAATGGCGCGATGTGCCTCCTTCGAGGTCTCGCCTAATTCTTTCATATCACCCAAAATCGCCAAACGACGCTGCGCGGGTGTCTGCGAAAGCACGTTTAACGAGGCCTCCATAGAGGCGGGGTTTGCATTGTAACTATCATCAATGAGAACAACATCTTGACCCGCAAACTTGATCTGATGCGTTTGCCCTCGGCCCTTGACGGGATGCCAGCGCACCATATCCCGTGCACCTTGTCCTAAATCTGCCCCTGCTGCATGCAACGCCACCAAGGCACCGACTGCATTTAGCGCAAAATGTTGTCCCACTGTTTGCAAGGAAAACGACACAGTTTGCTCAGTAATCAGTGCGGTTACATAGAGTTTGCCATCACGCACGTTGATCTCAACAATGCGATTGCTTTGCCCATCTCCATAGGCTTGTAACGTCATACGGTCTGCATAGCGTTGCATTGTTGAAAAGGTTTCCGTGTTTGCATTAAAAACAGCAACCCCATTTGCTTCCAACCCATCAATGATTGATGCTTTCTCTAATGCGATGCCGAAAATATCATCAAAGGCCTCGATATGTGCGGCCGCTATTTTTGTAACCAACCCAACATGTGGACGCGCCATTTTGGACAAGGGTGCAATTTCGCCAGGGTGGTTCATGCCCATCTCGATGATCGCATACGCGGTGTCTTGTGGCATACGCGCAAGCGTAAGAGGCACGCCCCAATGGTTGTTATATGACGCAACAGAGGCATGCGTTTTTCCTTGCTGCTCTAGGACGGCTTTTAACATCTCTTTGGTCGATGTTTTTCCAACAGATCCGGTCACACCTATGACACGTGCCTCGGTGCGTGCGCGTGCCGCCATCCCAAGGTCGATTAAACCTTGCAGAACATCGTCAACAATCAATAGGGGGAAATCAGACGGCACATCTGCGGGTCGATGTGTCACAACAGCTGCAGCAGCGCCAAGTTTCGCCGCCTGCGCGACAAAATCATGGCCATCACGCGCGGCCTTTAGCGCCACAAACAAATCCCCTTGTTGCAATGTGCGCGTATCGATCGAGACACCATAGGCCTGCCATGCGTGGCTCGAGCGTCCCTGCGTTGCGGCGTCTGCCTCGATATGTGTCCAAAGGGGCGTCATAGATGACCATCCAGCGCCGCAACACAGAGGCTTGCCTGCTCTACATCATCAAATGGCAAAACATCATCCCCGACAATTTGGCCTGTTTCATGTCCCTTACCCGTAATCAAAAGCGCATCCCCCTCTTGCAGCATATCCACCGCCCGCAATATCGCCTCGGCCCGATCTGCGATTTCTAGGAAGAGGCGTTTGTCTTTTGCTCCTGCAAGCACCATCTTTCGGATCGTTTCGGGATCTTCACTTCGCGGGTTGTCATCGGTGACGATCACAAAATCTGCACAGCGCTCGGCCGCCGCCGCCATAAGAGGACGTTTTGTGGTATCGCGATCCCCACCCGCGCCAATCACCGCGATCAAACGGCCCATGACATGCGGGCGAAACGCCGAAAGCGCCGTTTCAATCGCATCTGGGGTGTGCGCATAATCCACATAGACAATCGCCCCATTCGCACGCTCGGCCGCGCATTCCATTCGGCCCCTTACAGTCTCAAGCTCTTGCAAGGTTGCAAACACGTCCTCAGGGGCAGCGCCCGCCGCGATAACAAGGCCACAGGCCAATAGGACGTTTTCGGCCTGAAACCCACCGATCAGGGACAGGTTCCGTTGGTACGCTTCGCCCAGCCATTCGAACCGCAAGACCTGACCGCTGGCGACAAACCTTTGCGCAATCAGGCGCAAATCACAGCCCTCTGCCTTGCCCACGGTCATCACATTGCGTCCACGTAGGCGAGCACGTTTTGCCACCTCTGGGCCTTTGGGGTCATCCATATTGACAACCGCCCACCCATCATCAGGCAACAACCTATCAAATAAGCCCATCTTGGCCTCGAAATAGGCTTCAAAGGTTTCGTGATAATCCAAATGATCCTGAGTGAAATTGGTAAATCCAGCCGCCTTTATCGACACCGCCTCAAGGCGTTTTTGATCAAGCCCATGGCTTGAGGCTTCCATCGCCGCATGAGTCACACCCGCATCGGAGGCCTCTGCCAGAACGCGGTACAATGTGATGGGGTCTGGCGTGGTATGGCGCAAAGCCGTTGTCCATGCGCCTTCCACACCTGTGGTGCCAATATTGACAGCCTTTTTGCCCATGAGGGTCCAAATCTGGCGGCAAAAGCTTGCAACAGAGGTTTTTCCATTTGTGCCCGTCACGGCAACCATTGATTTCGGCTGTGCCCCAAACCATAAGGCACAGGCACCGCTAAAGGCACTGTGCGGGTCCTCAGTCACACAGACAGCGATTTGGGAGTCCAAACCGTCACGCCGCAAGATATTCAGGCCTTCTTTGTCGGTTACAATGGCGGCGGCCCCTGCGTCGATCACCTGTTGTGCAAACTCGGCGCCATGAAACACCGTTCCCGGCAATGCACCAAACACATCCCCGCGTCGAACCCTACGACTGTCAAGGGAGATGCCCGAAATTTCGGGATTAACGCCGCCCAAAGCGGTAAGGCCTAAGTCATTTAATGACTTGTGCGATGCAGACATGTTCACAGTTCCCAATGTATTTTATGGGCGCCTTATAACAGGAAGACCTTCTGTTTCAATCTGTGGACGCAACCCAAGGAGCGGCGCAATCCGAGAAATGACTTCTGCGGCCACAGGAACGGCGGTCCATCCTGCAGTCCGACGCGGCTCGGAGCCAGATGTGTCTTCTGGCTCGTCCAAGGTTACAACCAAAACATAGCGCGGCGCATAAGCAGGAAAAATAGA
>JALRHZ010000049.1:5378-13229 GCA_023259435.1 Paracoccaceae bacterium
ACGCACAGGTCGCTATGACCTTGTCTTTATGATATTTTCCTCGGTTATCGGGTTTATCAGCTGTGCCTGTTTTTCCAGCAACCTCATAGCATTGGACATCTCCGAAACTTGCCGTGCCTTCGGTGACCACCTTGCGCAGCATGCGCAAACTCTCATCGGCTGATTTTTGCGACATCACGCGCGGACCCAGACCCGAGTTGGAATTTTTCAACAAGGTTGGCGTGACGCGGTAGCCCCCGTTGGCGATTGCCGCATAGCCCGCAGCCAAATGCATGGGCGTCGCAGATAAACCGTGACCGTATGAGATCGTCATCATCGACAACTCTGACCAGTTTTTCGGCAACAAAGGTTTGCCGCCACTGGCCTCGATCATTTCAACCGGAGTGGCCTCAAAGAACCCCAAAGACTTTAGAAACTCTTGTTGCGCCTGTGGACCAACCATTTGCGCAATACGCGCCGTTCCAATGTTGGACGATTTCACAATCACTTTTTCCGCAGTCAATTCGTTGCCGTAATTGTGGAAATCCCTGATCCTGAACTTACCCCAGACCAGCGGGCCCCGTGTGTCCACTTTGGTTTGCGGCGAGATTAGCCCCATATCCATGGCTTGGGCCACGGTGAAAATCTTAAACGTCGAGCCCAGTTCATACACACCTTGAAGCGCGCGATTGAACAATGGGCTGTCTGCGGCATCGCCTTGG
Source organism: Paracoccaceae bacterium (assembly GCA_023259435.1). Taxonomy (GTDB): domain Bacteria; phylum Pseudomonadota; class Alphaproteobacteria; order Rhodobacterales; family Rhodobacteraceae; genus JALRHZ01. The sequence goes on from JALRHZ010000049.1 coordinate 6,080, forward strand.
ACCGCGGGACGCGGTCGGGCGTTCGGGTCAAAATCGGGAAGCGATGCAAGCGAGATCACCTCGCCCGTATAGGCATCCATTAGGACCGCAGCCGCCCCTTTGGCATTCATCAACTTCATGCCACCGGCCAAAACCTCTTCGACCGCGGCTTGGATAGAAAGATCCAATGAAAGCTCTAGCGCAGAACCCGATTGATGGGGGTCGCGGAGACGCTCTTCAAACTGCTTTTCAACGCCGGCCACGCCAACAACTTCTGCCGAGCTGACACCTTCACGGCCAAAACTTGCCCCGCCTAAAACATGCGACGCAAGTGGGCCGTTGGGATACAGACGCATTTCGCGCGGGCCAAAACGCAATCCAGGATCGCCAATATCGTGCGCAGCTTGTCTTTGTTCAGGAGACACTTTCTTTTTGATCCACAAGAACTTACGCGATCCAGTGAAATCTTTGTAAAGGCGCTCTGCATCCAGATCTGGAAAGATCTGAACAAGTTTATTTGCCGTCCCTCGTGGGTCAACCAGGTGCGGTGTTTCAACGTATAACGAATATGTATCCATGTTGGTGGCAAGGATACGCCCCTTGCGATCCACAACATTTGCCCGTTGCGCAATGATAGAGGCCCCTGCGCGTTGCGCCCGAGGTTCGACCGGTTCGGTCGTGGCAATATCTAGCATGCGCAGCCCAACAACACCGTAAAGACATGAAAACATCAGCCCCAAAATTATGAGCCTGCGGCGTGCCCGCTCAAACCCTTTGTTTCGGGCGGCAATGTGGCGCTGTTTGATGTTTTCGCGCTCGATTTCATCCGTGTTTTCGCCGCGCTCGCGGGCGGGCAAAATACGACTAAGCGGACGTAGAGGCGTGCGGAGAGATAGATCACTCATTGTTGCCCTCCATCGACGACACCGAGACCACGCCCTCTAATGGTAGCACCAGAGGATCCTGATAAAATTCGATTTGCTCTACCTGCCCAAAATGATCCGAGCTCATCGGGACAAGTTCAAGGCTTTCGAAGTTCAACAACGCTAAGTCACTCAACCGGTCCGGACGGTTAAGATACGCCCATTCCGCATTCAAAATGGCCAACCGCGCCCGAGCGGATCCAATGGCGTCTTGCAAATCCTCAACCTGCGATATCGCGGCCTGTGTCTTGATATTCTCAAGATAGGCCCAATAGGCCGATCCAACGACGCAGCCAACGGCTAGAATATAGAAAAATGCGCGCATTTTACCCCCTCCTCAAACTCGGCATACCAAGTTGCTTTGTTGAAAGAGCATCCCCCGTAGGTGCATCTGTCCTACGGCCAATTCTAAGTTTCGCTGATCGTGATCTTGGATTTTCATCCAATTCCAGATCATCTGGCCCGACGGCCTTACGCGTTATCACGTCAAACTGTGCCGCCTCCTCGGCAAGTGCCGGCGCATGGCGGCTAACGGTCTTTGCCTGTCCGCTGCGGGCCTGAAAGAACCGTTTGACAATGCGATCTTCAATCGAATGAAACGTCACAACAACCAAAAGCCCACCGGGTTTCAACGCCCGTTCAGCGGCCAAAAGGCCGGCGTACAACTCTCCATATTCGTCATTCACCGCAATCCGTAGCGCCTGAAAGCTACGGGTCGCGGGATGCGCCTGTCCTGGCTTGCTGCGTGGAAGGCACTTTTCAATCACCTCGGCAAGATCCAAGGTCGCGGAAAACGGGCGATCCTCGCGCCGTTTTACAATGGCCTTCGCAATGCGGCGGCTTGCGCGTTCTTCGCCATATTGAAACAAAATATCCGCTATATCGACTTCATCAGATGTATTGACGATATCTGCGGCCGACAGACCAGATTGTGACATGCGCATATCAAGCGGTCCATTGCGCATAAAAGAAAAGCCGCGCTCGGCCTGATCCAGCTGCATCGACGACACACCAAGATCCAGAACCACGCCATCCAAATCTTGACCATACTCATCGAGTTTTGAAAACGTGCCATTCACCATGATCAAGCGGTCGTCATAGGCATCGGCCCACTCTTTTGCCATGTCAAAGACAAGAGGATCCCGATCCACCGCAATCACGCGCTCGGCCCCTGCCTCCAAAAAGGCGCGTGTATAACCGCCGGCCCCAAACGTACCGTCCAACCAGACCCCTGAAACGGGAGACACCCGATCAAGGATCGGGCGTAGCAAAACAGGAATATGAGGACGAGGATGCGAGGCAGAGGCGGACATTAAATCCCCTCACCATCTAGATACGACATCGCATCAAAATCGTCAGGCAGGTCTTGCAACATTTTTTCGGTTAGCGCTTGATCCTCTTCATAGACCTCAGGGTTCCAGATTTGGAACGTATCACCAGAGGCAATGAAATAGGCTTCTTTGTCGATCTGAGCTTTCGCCTTTAATTTTGCCGATAAAACCAACCGGCCCGTCTCATCAATAGACGTCGGAAAAGAATGACCGTGAAAAATACGCTCAAGAAGCTTGCGCCCCTTAGAGGCCCGCGGCAGTGCATCGATTTTGCGATCAACCTCTTCGATGGCCTCCATCGTATAACATTCAAGGAATTGCTTTTTAGGATCGCCGTACACGATCACCAATTCAGGCGCCAAACCTTCGGTCCAATTCGGATCACAGGCCTCGACGACACGGCGAAACAGAGCTGGCACAGACACCCGCCCTTTGCTGTCTACCTTATGTAGACCCTCGCCTCTAAACCGTCGCGCCACCTACTGGACCTCTCAAGTCGTGCCCCAAAAATGAAAGGGCGGACCGGGCTGCTGCCACTGCCCAATCCGCCGTCTTCGCCCCGAACGGGGATCTCCAGCTACACGCGCACCTTAGGGGGTAACTGTTCGCCCGCGCGCCGGATGTCTTTGTTCCGTTGAAGTGAGGCCTGTATGAAACCTGCTCTGGCTTTGGGTCTTAGCGCCCTTATTTGGATGCTCACTTCAATCTGTATGAACAAGATGCCAGCCAGCCAGCCATATTGCAACAAATTTTTGGGAAAAAATGGGAAAAGTTGGGAATTTAATGGAAAACTTCACAACTGCCAAAATTTTAACACAACATATAGATCAAATTTGAAATATGACACTATTTATTGAATTTCTGAACATCCCATGATTTCCCATAATTCTTGGATATTTTGAATATCTGCGTGAAACATCGACCCAAAATCATGTGTTTCTCGCAAAAAACTGATTCGGATTCAATGAAATTTTCTGAAAGATTGGCTGTATCACCGTTCAGGACCATAAATTCCCGTGAACTATTCAAACCATGCTTGTAGCCACCCCATACAGGAGGGCTGCGCACAGAGTTTGAGGTTTTCGTTAATCTCTAAAACAGGCCGCTGTCGATTAACCCTTTAGCCAATCGAGCGTAGGTCTGCGCCATTGCCCCATCACCGGCGGCAACCGGCGTTCCCTGATCCCCTGCCAATCGCGTCTCAAGATCGATCGGCAAGGCGGCAAGCAAAGGCAGCCCAAGATCTTTGGCTGTGTCGGCCACACCACCATGTCCAAACACATGCGCCTCATAGCCACAATCAGGACAGGTAAACAGCGACATATTTTCGATCAATCCCAATACAGGCGTTTTAAGAGTATAAAACATGTCGATGGCGCGCTTTGCATCAATCAGGGCAACGTCCTGTGGTGTTGAAACGATGATAGCCGCATCTAGCCCGCCTTTTTGACACAAGGTTAGTTGCACATCCCCAGTTCCAGGAGGCAGATCAATCAACAGAACATCCAACTCGCCCCAAGCGACCTGTGTCATCATCTGTTGCATAGCCCCCATAAGCATTGGCCCCCGCCAAACAACCGCCTTGTCGGGATCTATCATGAACCCAACCGACATAAGCGTGACCCCATGGGCCTGTAAGGGAATAATTTCGTCCCCCTGCCCTTTGGACAGCGGCCCCGAAACGCCCATCATCCTTGGCTGGCTTGGTCCATATATATCGGCATCTAATAACCCGACCTTTTTACCGGCCTTGGATAAGGCCACCGCCAAATTCGAGGATACAGTCGATTTCCCCACGCCACCTTTACCCGATGCAATTCCAATCACAGTTTTGATCGAGGCAGGTTTAAGGGGCGCTGTTTGCGGCGTTGCATGGCCCCCAAACTTTAGCGGCTTTGAAGCGTTGGGGGCTGTTGTTGGGCTTGTCACAACGATTGAGACATCCTGAACCCCATCAAGCGCGCCAATCAACTGGGTCGCGGCAAGGCGCAATGGCTCCATTTGAGACGCAACACCCGCCGAGGGTGCCTCGATCACAAAGCTTGCTTTCCCATTTTCAAATCTAAGGGCGCGCACCATGTCGCGCGAAACGAGGTCCCCTCCATCCGGCAATGAAAGACGACGCAATTCTTGTTTAATGCTCTCTATCATAGCGCCACACCTCTGCCTTTTGTTGGTCTCGCCCAGTCATAAGGAATAAATAGATAAGGTCAAATGCGTCGTAGCTGTTTCCAAAACATGCCCGTGTAGATGCACAACCCTAGCAACGCCAGCCATGCGATTGCTGCATAGCAGAAATTCCAAAGCTTTTATTGTGCAGTCGCAGCACAACCCCTATGTTAGCGCTAGAAGACGAAAGACGAAACAAGCTACGAAGGTTTGAAAAAAATGGCTTATACAACTCAAACACAACCCCTATTTTTCGGTGTGATTGCATCCATGAAGACAGCGTTTGAGGATTACAAAGTCGCGGCAGAAAAGCGCCGCAACTTTAAGAAAACAGTCCGTGAATTGTCAGAATTGACAAACCGCGAACTTGCAGATCTCGGCCTAAGCCGCGCAATGATCAAAGGCGTTGCTTATGAGGCCGCATACAAGAACTAAGTAATAGATAAGACCAAACTCCTCCCTTTTGGTCGATCTTGGATGATGTTGTTTCCTCCTCCCTTTTTCAACATCATCCGCTTTTCCGGTCCAACCCTCTCCTCCCTAGGTTGGATCATATAGAAAAACGGCAGCGCCTCCTCCCTTGCGCTGCCGTTTTTTTGTTTATGTGCCTTTGGACTATCTGGAAAATGCGTCAGGCGATGTCATTATACAGCACAGAAATATCGGTGTATCCTTCGATAATTAAAGTATCCGCCCCATCGGCCAGATGAATGTCGGAACCCACAACTGTAGCATTGCTGTTTACATAAGCGACGCGGGCTGCATAGGACGAGAAGTTTGAAGTGACGATAATAGTATCCAAGTCATCTTGAAAATCGACAAGACGATCTGTTCCGCCAGACTGGATGATCCGATCCGCGCCGGCACCGCCAGATAGGATATCATCGCCTGCGCCACCATTTATCACATCTTGCCCGCCTTGACCAAATAAAACGTCATATCCGTTGCCGCCAAAAAGGACGTCATCCCCCTCGCCTGCGTGCAATGTGTCGTGTCCAACGCCACCATTCAGCGTGTCAGCCCCAGCATTAACCCCACCTATAATGACATCATCGCCCGCGCCACCTACCAAGAGGTCCGAATGATTGCCGCCATCAAGTGTGTCATTCCCACGGCCCCCATAGATGGTGTCATATCCACCGTCCCCCTCTAATTCGTCATTCCCATCTTGGCCGTACAATAGATCCTGATGCTTTCCTCCATGAACTGTGTCATCCCCTGTTCCACCACGCATGACATCATCGCCATCGTATCCGCTTAGGAGGTCATTACCGGCGCCCCCTGAAATTGTATCATGGCCCTCTCGGCCAAATAAAACGTCATGTCCATTGCCACCATACATCAAATCATTGCCAAACCCACCGTTTAGGGTATCACTCCCCTCGTGCCCATCAAGGGTGTCGTCTCCGTCGCCACCTTCAAGCAAATCATCTCCACCACGGCCTAAAATAAAATCAAACCCTGCGCCTCCGTTGACCACATCTGATCCCGATCCGGCATCGATTTCGTCGTTCCCAGCATCTCCGTAAATAGAGTCATCCCCGGCGTCTGCGTGGACTTGGGTGTCGATCGAAGGGGCGTAAAATTGTTCGGATTGTGCTGTCAGCGTGACAACATTACCAGCAAGATTTGGTAGACTTGTAAACATAATCGTTACTCCAATAAGAAATTATAAAACTGTTCCCGTGTTTTTATGGCACCCCACCGATTTGGTGAGGCTGGATCGCTTTGAACAAGGTCAAAGTGATCGGTTGATGAATTCAAATCGCCCAAATTTGGGGTACTCGCATCCTGTTTAGCTATGTCGTGTTTAGGTGTGTCGTGTTTAGGTGTGTCGTGTTTAGGTGTGTCGTGTTTAGGTGTGTCACGAGCAACAACTTGTGCCGAATTCTCAATATGACTTGCGCCATAAGGGCGGTGGGATCCCAATTTGTCATATAAAGAAAAAACCGACATCGAGCGCCACGACACATCAGATGCGTTTTGAATAAGAGACACTTTTACCCGTGGACGATTATCACGATGATGCGCCGAAACCTGTGAGATATTCCGTTTTTGATGTGTTTCGTTGTCCAACGTCTGACGCGGCAAACCGGAAACAATCTTGCGTATAACAGGATGCAATTGTGACATGGATAAAACTATCTTAAGGATCAATGCCACAATCATGACGCAATTTAGACGCAAATCAACTGCGCCCGAAAAGCAACACCACAACATATGGTGTTTAACTTATTAATAGGATACTAAACTAAAGTATGGCATTCCGGAATTTAGGATCAATCCTGAATTCCGGCATCGCAAATCACTAAAAAGGAATCGAATCTTCGGAACTCAAAAATTTAGCCACAACCTTTTTGAGACCGGCCTTTTCAAAGTCGACACCTATTTTGTCGCCCTCGATTTCAATCACAAATCCGTACCCAAATTTTTGATGAAACACCCGATCTCCAACCTCAAAAACGGACACCGCTGTCACGTCGATCACTGCATGCCGCGTCTCACGGGGTTGACTCATGGGGCGCTCGGACACGCGTGATTGCATGCGCCGCCAACCGGGGCTGTCATATCCATCACCAGCAGCTGCAGCATCATGCAAGGTTGAGGCGGGCATCCCCGCCGCGCCAAATCCGCCGCCATACAAACCCGGCGGCGTTAATACTTCGACGTGCTGATCTGGCAGTTCATCGATAAACCGCGAAGGCATCGAGGATTGCCATTGGCCAAACACACGCCGGTTGCCGGCAA
>JALRHZ010000004.1 GCA_023259435.1 Paracoccaceae bacterium
ACATGGGGCAGGCGCATGAATGTTGGGATACCGGCAAACCGGGGCAGTTCGAACCCCGAGACGGGTTGAAAAAACGGATCAGTCATAACGCACCTCTTTCGGATTAAGGCTTGTACGCAGGATAGGCCTACCTTCTCCTTGAGTGGCGATACGGTCAAGCGCTTTCTCAATGGGCTCATAAACAACCGACATCGTGGCCGCGGTCGCATGTAAAAGGGTTTCAGGATCAGATATCCAAGCCACATGGCCTGTCCAGAAAATTAACTGACCCCGTTGAAAAGGGGCTTGCATATCAAGAGGGCGAAAGAAAGCTGCTTGGTCATGGCTGTCGGCAGGGCAGGGAATACCGCAAGCCCAACACGACAGTTGCACCAAGCCTGAGCAATCCACGCCATCGATAGAATTTCCGCCCCAAAGATACGAGGATCCTACAAAGGTTTCTGCGAAGGCTACTGGATCCAGCGTTTTCTGATCTTTTAGGCGCAAGTGCGCCAAGTGGATCCATCCCAATTCGGTTTTCGCAAACCCGTCTTGTTCACTTTGCACATTACATTCGGATAAGAATGGCAAAGACTGTGTGATCTCTGCTTTGATCGACGGCTGTGTATAACACTGCGTCATGCCTATGTTGACACAATGCGTTGCTGTTACACGTGGCCCTAGATCTGTCGACAAGACATAGCCGGAATATCCGTCTCTATCCTGTTTTATCCGTGAAAAAGCCCCATCTTGACCCAAGACAGTTACGTTCGCGCCATAAATCAATTGTCGTTGCCGCGCGCCGTAGGGTGCGTCGTACAAAGGGATCAGGGGCTTTACGCATTGCATTAGGATTTCGCGAGATCGGCAATTACTTCGAGCAAAGAGCGGTACCCTTGTCCAAACCCACCTTTTGACCGGCCCGCAGCCGCAGTTGGCGCCCAAGAGTAGATATCGAAATGCACGTAGGTCGGGGTTTCAGTCACAAAGCGACGCAGGAACAACGCAGCCGTGATCGACCCAGCAAATCCGCCAGACGGGGCATTGTCCAAATCCGCAATGTCCGGTTCAATCATGGTCTCATAAGGATCGTGGAAGGGCATACGCCATACGGGATCTTGGACGTGAGATGCGGCTGCACTTAGTGCAAGAGCCAGTGAATCGTCCGTCGCATAAAACGGCGCGATGTCCGGTCCGACCGCGACTCGTGCAGCGCCAGTTAGAGTGGCCATAGAAACAACAAGATCAGGTGCGTCTTCGCAGGCATAGGCCAACGCATCCGCCAAGACCAAGCGACCTTCGGCATCTGTGTTGTTGATCTCGACAGTTAGGCCTTTGCGAGAGGTCAAAACATCGCCAGGTCTGAACGAATTACCAGAAACAGAATTTTGCGCAGCTGGCACCAGTAGACGCAGTTGCACAGGCAAATTCAGCGCCATAATCGCATGTGCCAGACCAATTGTATTGGCGGCCCCGCCCATATCTTTTTTCATCAACCCCATGCTGCCACCTGGTTTTAGGTTTAGGCCGCCTGTGTCGAAACAGATGCCCTTACCAACCAATGTCACCTTGGGGCCTGTATCGCCCCAACGCAGATCCAAAAGGCGCGGTGCGGTATCAGAGGCACGGCCAACTGCGTGGATCATCGGAAAATTCTGTTCAAGCAAGGCCTCGCCACGGACGACATCAAAACTTGCACCGAATTCTTGGGCAAGGGTTTGCACTGTGGCCTCAAGCTCGATCGGGGACATATCCGCGGTCGGTGTATTTACCAAGTCGCGGATCATCTTTTCTGATGTGGCCAGCACCTCAACCTTATCCGCGTCAACACCATCTGGCACGCAAACCGAGACCGGTTTAGAAGGCTTGGATTTGTACATGTCAAAGGAATAGCCCAGCATAAGACAGCCCAACATTTCGGCCTCCATGGCCTCGAGTGGGATGTCATTGGCAAAGGAATATGTGCCTTTTGGAAGTTTTGAAAGAGCCGCGGCAAGATGAAAACGCGACCGCCGCCGCGTCACCTCTGTTCCAAGTCCAATGACGGCGCCAACATTTTTTCCGGTTTCATCGGGAAAACAGGCAGCTTGGCCCAAATTCCCGTTAAACTCTTGTGCCGCAATCCATCTCTGCGCCATTGGCGACAGCGACGATAAAATTGCATCAAGTGTTTCTGGTGTGGCGCAAAAAAGGTCTAAAGCAGTGTCGCGTTGGTCCGCAAATTTATAGGTCATAGGGCTCTCGGAGATGAATACTGTATCTCTGACGCTATCGTTTGCTCTGTGTGGGTGCAAGGGCTATGCGTCGAGCGGCACGTCCCACACAGCCATTAACGATCCTTCGCTAACCCGAATGATGCGCTGTACAATCGCAGAAAGCGCAACCCTATCATTTCTCATGATGGCATGTTCTGCGTCTGTGGCAACTTGGGATAATTGATTAAAGCCAGACCGCAAAGACAAGGCACGAATACGTGACAAGGATTTGCACATGCCATCAAGATTTTGCAGCGAAAACTGTGTTTCTAGCCGTGAAATAGTCTGTGCGATTGCTTCGACCGTATCAAAGAACAATTCTTCGGATTGATCTGATCCATCATCGGACAACAGAGTTGAAAGTTGTTGTCTATCGATCGTAATTTTCTCTCGGATTGCGTTATATTTTAGGATTTGCATGCGTCTACTCCCCCATTCCTTGGAACCGCAGACCTGTTTTCCCAAAAAGATCTTCCTAAATGTTTGAACAGAAAAAAAATAATGCCTCGAAATCTATTTGAATTTGCCTTAAACAAAGTGGGCAATATATTAAAAGGTCTGCGAAAATGAAATTTGCCAAACTCCTTCCCGCCTATTTTAAGAAACGCTACGAGGGATGGTTTGCGACAGTCTTTGCTGAAAATAAAGCTTGGTACCATCGCCTTGCTACCGAAGGACAGCGGCCGCGTGCGATGGTTATTTCGTGTTGTGATAGCCGTGTCCATGTCACTTCCATTTTTGGGGCCGATCAAGGCGAGTTTTTCATTCACAGAAATATTGCAAACCTTGTGCCACCCTATTCGCCTGATGGATCGCAACATGGCACCAGCGCAGCGGTCGAATATGCCGTAACAGCGTTGCAAGTGTCCCATATCATTGTTTTGGGTCATTCAAGCTGTGGTGGTGTTCAGGGATGTTTAGATATGTGTTCGGGAAATGCACCGGCGCTTGAAGAAGAAAGCAGTTTTGTTGGACGCTGGATGGATATTTTGCGCCCTGGGTACGAAAAGATCAAAGATGTGCCGGCTCCAGACCAATCTCGTGCCCTAGAAAAGCAGGCTGTGGTTGTATCGCTTGAAAACCTAATGACATTTCCGTTTGTCGAGAGCGCTGTAAAAGACGGCGTTCTTTCACTGCATGGTTTGTGGACGAATATTGGAACTGGTAGTTTAGAAAACTATGATCCCGCTCAGGATGCTTTTGTTTCCGTATAGTCGGATTTTCGATAGTTTAGTAGAGCTGTGATCGAAGGCCCAGTAAAGCAAACGTGTGCGTTTGTGTGATGGGCCAGAATTCTATTCATTCGCGCCTTTAGAATCATCTGCCCAGCCAAGCCATACGCTGTTTTTTTCATTCGCCTGCTTCCATGCGCATGTTTTGGTTTGCGTGGGATTTTGGTATGATCCCATATAATTTGTATTTCGAAAGCGTTGATGTTGCCTTGTGTAGCTCATAGGCAAATACACGTTCCAATTCTGCACGCGTGACAGGCGCCATAACCGTCTGTGTTTCAGATTGTTGTGTTTTGCGTTTCTGTATGAGACGGTCGATGGCTTTTGAAAAAGGTCGCATTTGGCTTTCCTTTAACTTGTCGGACCGGCCTAGCACCCAAGGTAAGGGATGCGGTGTCAGAGGTGCCAGGCCAATCCAACCTTTCGCGCTGTGCGCGGCTGAGGGTGTGTGCCCTCCTGCATTCGTTAAACTAGTTCTAGCAAATAGTTTTCTCGGACACACGCACCACAACGTATCGAGACGAGCTGCAAAAGTTTTGCAGAATATCCCAAAGGATATTCTGCAGAGCTATGTAGCGTTAGGTAAGTGTTATCCCTTTTGCAGGCATCTTTGGCCTAGAACCTCTGCGATCTGTACCGCATTCAACGCAGCCCCTTTGCGCAGGTTGTCTGAGACGCACCACAGGTTCAAACCGTTTTCTACTGTCCCGTCCTGGCGAATGCGGCTGATAAAGGTGGCAAAGTCGCCCACGCATTCGATCGGCGTGACATAGCCGCCGTCTTCGCGTTTATCGATGACCATTATACCGGGCGCTTCACGCAGGATATCGCGGGCCTCATCTTCGTCCAAGAAATCCTCAAATTCTATGTTGATCGCCTCAGAGTGACCAACGAAGACTGGAACCCGAACACAAGTCGCGGTGACCTTAATCTTTGGATCCATGATCTTTTTGGTTTCAGCCACCATTTTCCACTCTTCTTTGGTGGTGCCGTCTTCCATAAAGCTGTCGATATGAGGGATGACATTAAACGCAATTTGTTTGGGGAATTTGGACGCAGGCACTTCATTCACAGGATTGTAGATGGATTTTGTTTGATCCCACAGCTCATCCATGCCCTCTTTGCCAGCGCCTGAGACAGATTGATACGTGCTCACGACAACGCGTTTGATCCGTGCTCTATCGTGCAATGGCTTAAGTGCCACGACCATCTGCGCCGTGGAACAATTCGGATTTGCGATGATGTTTTTCTTTGCGTATCCTGTGACCGCATCGGCATTTACCTCTGGTACAATCAACGGCACGTCAGGGTCATAGCGATACAAAGAACTGTTATCGATCACAACACAGCCTGCGGCAGCAGCTTTTGGCGCATAGGTTTTCGTTGCATCTGATCCAATTGCAAACAACGCAATGTCCCAACCTTTGAAATCAAACGTATCCAGATCCTTGGTGACAAGCGTCTTTTCTCCAAAGCTGACCTCAGATCCCAAGGATCGACGGCTTGCTAGCGCTGCAATCTCAGCGATTGGAAATTCCCGCTCAGCCAAGATATTAAGCATTTCACGTCCAACATTACCGGTCGCACCGACAACAACAACATTATATCCCATAACTGTCTCCTTTTAGACTGGGCATAAAAAAACGGCGTAGAAGCCTACGCCGTCTGTGCGTAGATTGAAATTCCGACTACGTATCCGTGCGGAGGTTTTTTGCAGAGTTCTTGATCGCTGCATACTGACCCGACGGGCGATAGCACCACATATATGAGGGCAAGACCGCTTCGAGCGACTTAGGTGTGATACCCAAATCTGCAAAGCCTTTGGCATCTGTTGATACCACATTATCGTTACGCAGGTTGCGCACCTGATCGCGTGTCAAAATCGGGTTGCTAAACAGACCAAAGGTGAGTGTTTTCATAAGATCCAAACCAAACGCCATCAGTCCCGCCGCAAAAAACGGAACATTCACAATCATCCGGCGGCGTTGGATAACCGAAAGCATGGTTTGCATATGTTCTTTGAATGTTGCCGCTGTAGGGCCGCCCAATTCATATACACCAGCTTCAGCATTCCCCAAAATTGCTTGTTCCGCAGCGACAGCAACATCCTCGACATAAACTGGCTGGAACTTTGTATTGGCACCGACCAAAGGCAAGATCGGTGACTTTGCCGCCATGGATCCAAAGCGGTTAAAGAATTCATCCTCTGTCCCAAAAATCACAGAAGGACGCAAAATTGTTGCGCTTGGGAAATGCGCGAAAACGGCGGCTTCTCCTTCGGCTTTGGTTCGGGCGTATTCGCTTGGCGATGCGGCATCGGCTCCAATGGCCGAGATATGGACAAGGCGTTCAACGCCTGCCTCTGCCGCAAGACGCGCAACGCGTGCTGCACCTTCTGCTTGAACATCATCAAATTTATTTTTGCCACTTTCTGCCAGTATTCCAACGCAATTCACTACTACATCAGCACCAGCAAAAGCCGCCGCAACAGAGGCGTCATCGCGGATATTGCAACCAACTGGTTCGACCTGTCCTACAGCACCATATGGCCGCACAAAGAGTGCTTCGTTCGGTCGACGAACCGCCACGCGGACACGCCAGCCCTGTTTGGCCATCCGGCGCGCGATGTAGCGACCGACAAAACCTGAACCGCCGATAAGAGTGACGAGCTTGGACATAACTATTCTCCGTTCCTAGGATGCGCTCTAATTACCTGTCTCAGAGCTGCGCTGCAAGGGCTTTGAACAAGCGTTCATAGCAAAAGGCCCACCACTAAGGGCGGGCCTTCTTAGAATCGTGTTCAGCTTTGATTACGCAGCGCGTGTTAGACGCGCCGTAAAGAGTGGTGACGCGGATACACCATTCAACCGTTTTGCAGCCGCCAAAACAGCCAAATCCGCAACAGGTTCAACAATGATCACCAACATATAGGCTGACCCAAACGCCAGTACGCTTGCCAATGTTTCTGCACCAAAGCCCTGACCGTAAACGGCCCAGAACGCAACCCAAGCGACAACGCCACCTTGATACGCTGTCGAAAGCTTCAAAGCTTGAGCGTATGTCAAATCAACATAGGCTGTATTGGGTGCAATGATCCGTTTTGCCAAAGCGGAAACCGCAAACAACGGCACCAGCAACGTGGTTGTGTTCATAAAGTACTGAGGCAAATCAAGGGGCGCAAACAGTACGCCTTGGAACAGCAGACCGGCCGCAAGACCAAGAGCCGCAGGCGCTGCGCCAAACAATAAGAACAAAGTTGAACCGAGGATAAAGTGAACCTCAGACACGCCAACCGCAAATTTTGGGAAAACCGTGAAAAACACGAATGTCAAAACAGTCGCGATTACCGCGCGCGCAACAAAAGCAGCACCAGAAGAAGTGCGCAATGTCTCAAGAGCAAGTTTCGCTGTGTAGCCTGCAGCGCCCGCCGCTGTGCCATAGCTTAATAGTAGTTTGGCGCCGTTTACGACACCAGGTTCGATATGCATTTTTAGTCTCCTTGTTATCCGCCGACCCCGACGGAGCGTGATGATCAAGGCAGGTCTCCTGGCTCACGGGTCGATGCTATAGGCCGCCTTCCCAGTTTCCCAGTGGCTGAATGGCCCATTGCTCTCCGCTCACAGTCGCGGGGGCGGCTCTGGCATTGGATGTCTCCGCACCAGATTCCCTAGAGAAACACTTGCTTTGCAACACCTGTTTCGCCTTCATACAAGACAACCATTGCACGACGTGTAAATCAAGAAAAGCAAATATTCGGCGCGGCCTGATGTTTCTGCGACGTCTTGTCAAAAAATTCCGATCAAATTGCGCGCATCATACCTGTCATTTTTTGTCCAAAAATATCTCCGCCGGAGGCATACTGCGTCTCAAAACGCGCGGTTTTCGATAATAGCACACAACGAAAACAACCTGTGCCGCAACACGTCCCAGCTTTTTTAGTCCATTTTCCTGATCAATCGTCAAATTTTTCTGAGCCTTTAAACAGCCTTGGTGCGATCTGTTTGTTTTACAATCTATTTATAAAACCTCCACAAAACATTCACACAGTCAGCCTAGGCAGGGCGCGCACACTGACCCGCAATGGAGACTACCGTGAAGATTACAAAACACATTTTACTGGGAACAACCTTGTTGTTTTCAACTGCATTGTCTGCAGCAGCAGGCGGCCATGGTCAAAAGACACTCGGCCAAACAACTGCATTGATCGCAGAAGCTGGCCTTGCCGACATCGAGCTGACAGATGGCAAAAGCGGCAATACGCACTTCCCGTTTGCAAAATTCAAAGCGCTCGCAACAGTCGGTGAAGTAGATGCCGAAACTGGTTTGGCGCTTACAGGCTATCCCGATGGAAATGCGGCATGGTTAGTGAACGACTCAACTGTTCGTGTCATGTATCAATCCGAATCTTATGCCACGATGGGCAGCGCCCCGAACCCAGAAACATACCCATGGGTCATGGAAAACGGTGTATCCTTTACCGGATCACATATGCACACCATCGATTTTGACCGTGCCGCATTCGCAGACTTCATGAACAATGATTCTGCTGCGGCTGATATGGTAAAAGGATCGGGAAAATTGTTCCACACCGTCTACAACGCTTTCGGTGAAAAAGTGACAAAGCCATCGTTTGACCCAACAAACTTGGGCGCAAAATGGGGCAACCAAACACGTCCAGACGGAACACTGGTGCCATTCACGTCCAAGTTCCGCCTCACTCAGGCAGATTTCTTCTTCCAAAGCTTCTGTGGCGGTTGGTACGAGCAGGCCAATAAATACGGTGCGGGCATGGGCTTTGCCGATGACATCTGGCTTGCAGCAGAAGAATGGTCAATTGGTCGTATGTTCCCTGCAGGCGATGCCGACGCAAATGCCACCATGGGCCTCGCCTCTGTTGCTGTCGATATCGCGAATGGCGTGGCTTACACAGCGCCAGCCTTGGGGCAAACAGGCTATGAAAAAATGATGCCGATCAATTCGGGTCACAAAGATTATGTTGTGATTGTCACGTCAGGCTATAACCACAGCCAAGAACCGTCACCGCTTAAGGTATATGTCGGAATGAAGGATCGCAATGCAGACGGATCTGTAATTGACTACACAACCGCAAACGATCGCGATGCATTCTTGGCGCGCAATGGCCTGTTGTTTGGTAAGTTGTATGGCATGGCCGTTTCCAACGACACAGCCGCGACATTGGTCGCAGAGCCAAATCCAGCAGCGAAGATGATTGACGAATATGTGCAAAACGCAGATGCGCCAAAGTCATTCGCCGCAAACTTTGTTCCAACATCGTATCAGTGGGGCGGCTGGGATAAACCAGTAGCAGTCCAAGATACAGAAATGATGCTGTGGGAAAAAGAAGACGAACAGCCAGAGGGTCATATTTACTTTAACGGTGACAGCAAGGTTGAACACGTCGCAGCTGATCCATCGGGCGCACCGCGCTATTTTGCGAACCTGACCAACAAAGGTGCGTTGATGATGGTTGATTTCGGTGCATTCGAATTCGATGGGGAAACATTGCCAGCGCTATTGCCTGCAAACGTGACACGGTCCGTTGCCGCGGTTGACGGTGCATTGACCCTGGAAATCGGTGACGAATTCAAGACTGTCGATGGCGATGCGTCAATCCATATGGAAGCGGGTCAGGCCAAAATGGTTGCGCCAGATGGCCTATACTGGGCGAAAACCTCAGATGGTGATTACCTGATCGTTGACGAAGATTCAGGCAATGACTTTGGCGAGCGCAAATATGTCCTATCCTTGGATGAAAACTTGGACGTCGCAGCGGGTCACTTGTTGGCGATTGCCGGTGGCAAGCATAGTCCCCGTTACCAAGCGGGCGTATCTGCACTCGGTGGCGCATTCACCAAACCTGGCACAACAGAATTTTCTGGAACATGGCCTGTGACTGCATTGATCGCCAAGAAAGACGATGGATCGTTCTACTCGGCAGAAGAGCTGAAAGGAACTGCACGTCAGGACATCCGCGGACAGATTGCAACTGCGGACCAGACATTCATCGGTGTCGTGCAGGCGCGTCCAGAATCCTCTGGCGCTGTCGAAGCAAACGGGGCTGATGCAGGTGGACAGATCTTTATGTTCACTATGGATCCAGCCAAGTAATTTTAGCAGCCATTTTTAGATCTTCTAAGGGCCTCTTCGGAGGCCCTTTTTTATCTGACAATTGAAATCACTCCAAAATTCCTGTCTTTGCTGGCAGACCATGGCCATTATCGTATCGCATCCAAGGCGAACTTATTCGCCTTTCTCGCTGGTTTTGGCCATCAAATTCACAGTTGACGAAAAACGCACTGTGGTTACATGATATTCCATTGGACATGGGGTCCCCCAAAGCATTTGGAATATGACAATGAAATATGCCGTCGACGGGCCTAAGCGTTATGTTTTTCTTCTGTTGGATGGCTTTTCGCCTATGGGGTTTAATTGCGCCTTGGAAACCTTGGCGCATGTTAATCGGCATAAATCGAATAAAACCTATTATACATGGCGAATTTTAAGCGAAAGAGGCACCTATGCCGAGGGGTGGAACGGCATTCAAATCGCTTGTGATGAGGGGCTTGTTCCTTTGGAACCTAATGAGACATTGGTGGTTGTTGGCGGAGAGAATATCCTTGAGGCCACGACCAAACCACTTCTGAATTGGCTGCGCCGAGAAGCCCGCAAAGGCATTGATATTGGCGCAATCTCTTCTGCGGTCTATCCGTTGGCAAAGGCAGGGCTTTTGCATAAACGGCATGCAACAACCCATTGGGAATACCATGCAACCATGTCTGAGACGCTATTGGACGTCCAGATCTTGGATAATATTTTTGATGATGATGGTAAAATCTTTACCTGTGCTGGTGGGGCATCTTGTATGGATTTGATGCTGCATCGCATTACCAAAGACTATGGCGAGGAACTTGCGTTTTGGGTCGCAGACCAGATGATCTATTCGGCGCCACGGACCTCGACAAACGCGCAACGAATGTCTGTTTTGAACAAAACAGGCGTCCGCCACATAAAGCTCGCGCAAGCGGTTGATCTGATGTGGGCAAATCTCGAAGAGCCAATTCCGCCGTCTGAATTGGCAGATGTTATTGGGATTTCGACACGGCAACTCGAACGCCTATTTCGGCGGTATTTAGAGACCTCTCCAAAGAAATATTACCTAGAACTAAGACTAGAAAAAGCGCGCAATCTATTGCGGCAAACGAGCATGTCAATCATAGACATCGCTGTTGCCAGCGGTTTTCAATCACCGTCTCATTTCTCGAAATGTTACAAAAAACATTATGGCGTATTGCCCAGCCGTGAGGGGTTTTCCTCGTCTTAAAGTGGCTCAACTGTACCTGCCCTCGTTCTCCCCATCCAACTCTGCGTTCAGCGGGTTGGACATATCCAGACCTGCTGCTATTTGGGTGACATAGCGACACGTTTCCATCGCAACCTGTGATGGTTTGGGAACAACTAAGGCCGAACAGGAAAGGGTTACAATGGATCCCAGAAAAGAGAAATTGACCGAATTCGATCTAGCGGACTTGAACGTCGACTTTGGCACGCGACCCAAAATGGAGCCCCTGTCAGGAGTAAAAGACCACCACCGCCGTCAAGGCATGCATTTGGCCGCAATCCACCGGATGCATTTACGGGACATGAAGCAGATTGGCGGCTTGATCCAAGAGGTGATGGTGGATCACTCTAAGTCAGCAGAGTTATTGACCGCTATTCAACAGGCTGAATTCGGAAAAAACATGCGTTTGGTTGGTACTTTGTGTGGTCGCGAATGTCAGGTTTTGACGTTTCATCATGATGCAGAGGAAAATATGATTTTCCCGCAGTTAGAGCAGCAAAATATTACGATTTTGACTAAAGTCGTTGTGCGATTAAAACAAGAGCATCTTATCGTTCATGAGTTGCTTGATCGCCTCGAAGAAAGTGCGCAGGTTTTGGTAAACTCGCCGTCGATTGAGCAAGGGCAAAAAACACAGGCGATCTTTGATCAATTGTTTCGCGTTGTTGTCTCTCACTTTGGTTATGAAGAGACAGAATTACGCGATGCCCTTGGCCTGTTTGTTCCAGTGATCTAATCTCATCCTGTGCATGCGCGCTAGCAATTCTAGTGTCAAAATTCAAAATATCGGAAAGCCTCCTTTTATGACAGATACAGAAATAGACGCCTCATCGCGGTTTCAAGATAGCCTGCCGCTTAGCTCTGACGCATTTATTGCGCAGCTAACCGAATGGGGTTTGCCATTTGAGTATTTTGAGCATGTGCCCCTGCGCACAGTTGAGGACTCAAAAAAGGTGCAGTCCCAATTTCGCGCGCCCCAAGATGGTGGCGCACATATCAAGAATTTGTTCTTGAGGGATCACAAAAAACGCAATGTCTTACTCGTTGCTGAACAAGATAGCCCTGTGGATTTAAAAGCACTGAAAGACCAGCTGGGAACGGGTCGTCTATCGTTTGGTTCAGCGGATCGTTTGCTTGAGGTGCTTGGCGTCCGTCCAGGTGCGGTTACGCCTCTCTCCATGATAAATGGTCGTGCGCATAACGTCTTGTTTTTTATGGATGCTGAATTACGCAAGGCCGAGGTGATTTATATGCATCCTTTGGTCAATGATCGTACCATCGAGATGACCATGGATACTTTGATGATGTTCTTTGAACAGATTGGGGTTGAACCTGTTTGGGTGGATTTTTAATCCACCCGCTGCTCAAAACAGCTCTTAGCCCTGTGCAAGCTCTTGCGCTTGGGTGATATAATCTGTGGGGACAAGTAACCCGTTTTTATGTGCCGCCTCGCGTGCGGTGATCCGGCGCGTTCCTGGAAGGCGCGCACCCGGTGTGTCCGCAATATCATTCAAGAGAACCTCTAAACGATCTGCAAAATGTGCGGAGTTCTGCGGCTTTAGGGCCAAAAAGAATTGACCTGACGCAGGCGACGGGCCGTCTGCCGTGAAATAAGATGACATTTCGGTGCTATAGTTGGCACCCGACAAAGTGGCCGACAAAATCTCGACCATCAATGCCAAAGCCGTTCCTTTTGCACCGCCTATGGGATTCATCGTTCCCTCAAGTGCGGCAACAGGGTCTGTCGTTGGATTACCATCTTTGTCCAAGGCCCAACCTTCTGGGATGGGTTGACCGGTCTTTTTGGCATTCATAACTTTACCGCGCGCAACCACAGAAAGCGATAGGTCTATCACCAAAGGGGCTTCATTCGGGCGTGGTGCGGAAAATGCAATCGGGTTGGTGCCAAACATCGCACGTTTTGATCCCCATGGCGCAATCGCAGCAGGCGCATTAGCCATCATGATGCCAATCATCCCCGCCTGTGCAATTTTTTCCACTTGCAGCGACAGCGCGCCGCAATGGTGCGAATTCATAATCGACATGCTTGCAATACCGGTATCCGCTGCACGTTCGGTGCCTTCTTGGATCGCAAGGTCCAAAGCGGGATACGCAAAACCACAGCCTGCATCGATGGTGATCGCGCTGGGCGCATCATGCGCGATTTTTGGGATGGCAAAGCCTTGGATTTTTCCTGTCTTGGCCTGAGCGATATAGTCAGACACGCGCGAAAAGCCGTGACCAACTTGGCCCTCGGCCTCTGCCAAAACTAGGGCGGTCGCCACAGAGACAGCATTGTCTTGACTGACGTCATTCGCTGCAAAAGCACGGGTCAGTAGATCAATGGCGTCGGGAATGGATATATTAGATTTTTGAACTGTCATATGATTGGATGGGCGGCCATTGGGGCCGCCCAAGTGTTCTTTAAGCAGAACGGTATAGTTTTGTCATCGAGAATTCGCGGTGTCCCAATGCTTCGGCTGCGGTGTTACGGCCGTTTGCTGTGCGGCAGATCATATCGATCAATTCATCACCGGCTTCGTCGATTGTCATTTCACGGCGCAAGATGCCTGAAACGTCTACATCCACGTGCTCGCTCATGGTGCGTACGGTGCGTGGGTTCGCGGTGATCTTAATCACTGGAACGATTGGGTTACCAACAACGTTCCCTTGACCTGTAGGGAAGGTGTGGATCACAGCACCACCCGCGGCCATCAACGTCACACATTCCGCCGCCGCTGATGAGCTGTCCATGAAATACAGACCATTGCCAGAATTTGGCGCCTCTGCTGGTTCAAGAATGTCGATAAACTGCGATGTCCGACCGATTTTCTCAAGGTTGCCCAAGGCTTTTTCTTCGATGGTGGTTAGGCCGCCTTCGATGTTACCTTTGGTTGGCTGAGAGTCTGATAGGTCATCTGTTTGGTGTGCAAAGATAACGTCGTCTTGATATGCTTTCCACATCTTGTACCAACGCTCGCCAACTTCTTCGTTGATGGCACGCTTTTGACAGATGTGTTCTGCACCTGTGATCTCGGATGTTTCACCAAAGAAACCTGTGATCCCTTCAGGAAGCAATTTGTCATACATGTTGCCAACGGTTGGGCAGGATCCCAAGCCTGTTGTTGTGTCCGACTCGCCACATTTTGTTGAGACCCAAAGCTCAGAGATAGAACACTCTTCGCGCTGGTATTCAGATGTCATGTGAACAAAATCTTTCGCGGCCCAGCTGGCGCGGCGGATTGTTTCGAAATCACCGTTCTGTTCGATCGAGAATTCCGCAACAGGTTTGCCTGTGGCGCGGATGCCGTCGGCGATGCGCTTGGTCCAACCTGGTTCGATGCCGATCACAACAACGGCCGCGACGTTCGGGTTTGCACCTGTGCCGATCATTGTGCGGAAGTGTAATTCTAGGTCTTCGCCGAATTGAAGACGTCCATAGGCGTGTGGGATCGCCAATGTGCCTTTGACGTTGTTTGCAACTGCTTCACATGCGGCGTTTGAAATGTCGTCGACAGGAAGGATAACAACGTGGTTGCGCACGCCAACGCGGCCGTTCTCACGGCGATACGCTTTGACGGTCATGTTTGAGTATTTAGAAGCCATGATATGTTCTCCTTACCAGCGCTTAGTTTTGCAGTTGTGTGTGTGAACGTGGGCACCTTTTGGGATGTCCGCGATGATTTTCCCGATGTCTTCACCGTATTTGATGGCTGTGTCGCCGTCTTTCAGGTCTTTCAACGCGATCTTGTGACCGATTGGAACATCTGCGCCAGAAGTAAGGCGGAATGTTGAATTGTCGTGCGTTACACATACAAGCATGTCTGTGCCTGCGGTTAGCCCTTCGACGACGACAACCCCAACGTTGTCTTCGTGTTCATGGACAAGGAGGTGTGGAATTTCAGTCATATGAGGTCTCCTCAAACGTTTGGTTTCAATATAATTTTGGGGCTAGAGACCCGTGCTGCGTCAATATCAGCAAAAGCCTCTGCTCCGGTTTCGAGTGGACGGACGTCCATCCAATCCAGCGCGCCGAGCCGTCCCTCAAAGATGGCTTGCGCGGTCTGTCTAAAGTCCTCGGCGGTATAAGTATAAGTACCGATGAACGTTATTTCTTGTAAGGTCATGCGGCGGATATCTAGGCCACCTTCAGATGCGCCAAGTCCGATGTGACCTATCACACCACCGGGGCGCACCATGGCCGAAGCCGTTGCCCGTGTCGCAGGATAGCCAACGCCGTCAACGCAAAGGTCAAACTCGGGCGACAGGCCTTCGGCAGAGGCAAGTGCAGTGATATTGCAATGTGCGTTGATAAAGTCGCGGCGCATATCGTTTGGCTCAATGAGGGTCACATTTGTAATGCCTTGCGCAAAACATGACAACGCTGCGCCGACACCTATCGCACCGCCCCCAAGGATAAGCGCCGATGCACCATCCGCTTGCGCGCCCAAAACATCTCGGCATAGGCGCACTGTATGCCATCCACAGGCAATGGGTTCGGCCAGTGCCGCTTGGTCACTTGTAACGTGGTCTGGCACTTCGACAAGGTTATGTACAGGCATTGCAACCAAGTCTGCAAAAGACCCCTGACGCGGAGGCATTGAGATAATCTGACGCTTAGGACACAGGTTGTCTTTGCCCGATTTACAGTATGCGCATGCGCCGCAGGTGACCAATGGATTGATCGTTACACGCTTTCCGGAAAGGGGGCCTTGTACGACAACGCCGGCAGCTTCATGGCCAAGGATAAGAGGCGCAGGTCGCCGTTCATCTGTGCCGTGATACGCGTGCATGTCAGATCCGCAAATCCCCGCGCTTTCGATCCTAACAAGGGCATCACCCTCAGCCAAAACTGGATCAGCCATATCTTGATAGGCCAATGAATTCTTACCGGTGTAAACTAGAGCTTTCATTTCGCAGTAAACCCTCCGTCGAGCATAAGAATTTGACCTGTCACATAGCTTGATGCATCTGAGCAAAAGAACAGCAAAGGGCCGTCCAAATCTTTGGGTTCGCCATTTCGCCCGATGCAGGTTTGCGCTGCATTTCGTGCGGCTCTTTCAGGGTCCCCAAATACGGGTGCGGTCAACTCTGTTGGAAAGAACCCCGGACCAATTGCATTTGCGGTAATTCCATCCTTTGACCACGCCTCGGCCATTGCACGGGTAAGCTGGGTCACTGCGCCCTTTGATGCGCCATATGCAATTCCACCGGGAAAGGCGCGAAACGATTGCAGCGATGCAAAGTTCACGATCCGCCCCCATCCTTTGTCTTTCATGGCAGGAACCATCGCCTGTGCCAAAAAGAAGGGCGCACTTAGATTAATGGCCAAGGTTGCATCCCACCCCTGATCCGTCACATCATCTGCAACTTCACGCGTGTTTAAACCAGCAGCATTAATTAAAATATCCGGCGCACCAAATACGCCGGATATCTCAGAAACAACCTGGGATAAATGTTCTCGGTCCGCAATATCAGCTGCGACAGCTGCACAGTTCGGTCCTGCCTCTTGGCAAAGACTATCCAAAGCGTCTTGGCGACGTGCCACACCTACGACCTTTGCACCGGCGGCAGCCAATGCAAGGGCGGCTTGACGCCCAAGGCCAGAGCTTGCGCCTGTAACGCAAGCAATCTTGCCTTGGACATCAAAAAGTGGAGAGCCTACAGACATGTTTAAAAATCCGCCGCTGCAGTCAGGTCAAAGTTTTCGTTGGGAAAATACTTTTTCAGCCGAATGTCAGCCGTACGTGCATGACCTTCCATACCTTCAAGGCGGGAAATGCGTGCCGTTGCCTCTGCGATGGGTTTTGCACCTTCACGGGTGGCACGCTGCCATGTCACGATTTTCATGTACTTATGAACACTCAGACCGCCAGTATAATTTGCAGCGCCAGAGGTCGGCAAAACGTGGTTTGTGCCAGAGGCTTTGTCACCAAATGCAACTGTGGTTTCTTCGCCAAGGAACAAAGATCCATAGCAGCTGAGACGCTCTAACCACCAATCAAGGTCATCCGCCTGAACTGTCAGGTGTTCGGGCGCATATTCATCTGACGTTGCCGCCATCTCTTCACGGGTGTCGCACAGAATAACTTCGGCATAATCGCGCCATGCCGCACGCGCATTGTCGCGGTTTAGTTCTGGCAATTCTTCGATGAGTTCGGGGACGCGGTTCATGACCGTCTCCGCTAGAGCTTTGTCATCTGTGACCAACCAAACTGGAGAGTTGTACCCATGTTCTGCCTGACCAACGAGGTCCACAGCTACAATTTCAGCGTCTGCTGTTTTGTCTGCTAAAATCAAGCTATCTGTTGGGCCTGCGATCATGTCGATGCCCACGCGGCCAAACAACATCCGTTTCGCTTCGGCCACGAACTGGTTGCCCGGTCCGACGAGGATATTTGCTTTTGGCAAGCCAAATAGGCCAAATGTCATCGCGGCCACACCTTGAACCCCACCCATCGCAAGAATTTTATCCGCGCCACAGACTTTTGCAGCGTAAACAATAGCGGGGGCAATGCCGACACCAGGGCGCGGTGGGGAACATGCGACGATGTTTTCGCATCCTGCAACTTTGGCAGTTGTGACTGTCATAATCGCAGAGGCGATATGGCTATAGCGGCCACCAGGTACATAACAACCGGCGGCATTCACGGGGATTGCTTTTTGACCAGCAATCAGACCCGGCACAACTTCGGTCTCAAAATTCGCAACGGTTGCTTTTTGGGCTTCGGCGAACTTTTTCACATTTGCATGGGCAAATTCGATGTCACGTTTCATTTTTTCTGGAACCAAAGCGCAGGCTGCCTCGATCGCTTCGTCTGACATGATCGTTTCACCGTCATAATTATCAAACTTAGCAGCATATTCTAGCGCTTTGGCATCGCCGCCCTCTTCGATTTCGTTCAAGATAGTGCGCACAATTTCCTGTGTTTTTGTGTCATCACTACGTGAGTGCAGGGGTGCTTTCTTTAGGTATTCTATCGGCATTTTTAAGTCCTACTTATAGATATCAGGTAGTAGCGTTGTTGAGATTGCAGGGAAGTAAGCGATCAAGAGTGTTACGATGAGCATAAAGAAGACGAATGGAATTGCTCGATATGCGATTTTTAGGATTGATTCACCTGTTAGTCCTGCGACGACAAAGAGGTTGAGGCCAAGAGGTGGCGTAATGAATCCGACGCCGAGTGCTGTGATCATCATGATACAGAACTGGATTTCGTTCATTCCGATATTGTCGGCCAAGGGTTTCAGGATGGGGGCCAGGATAACGATGTTTGGCGTTGTTTCCATCACGCAGCCTGCCGCGATGAGAATTCCGATCATCAGGAGGATCAGAAGACGAGGATCGTCGGTTAACGCGGTTGCTGCGCCCACGAACCCTTGGGGCACACCGAGGATCGCGAGGGCCTGAGCCAGTGGCAATGAGAAGGCGATAATGGGCAGGATGACACCGTTCACTTTGGCCGAGCTAACCAACATTGCTGGAAAGTCCGACAATTTCAGCGTGCCCAAAATAAATCCCATTGCAATGGTCACGACCACCGCTGTGGCACCGGCTTCGGTTGGGGTCAAACGACCCGAGAAGATGCCGTAAAAGATGATGCCAGGGACGATAAAGGCGTACCATCCGGATTTAAGAGCTTGGCCAAGGCGCAAGTACCACTCTTGGAATGTGATGTTGCCGCCACCTTCCCAGCCATACAGGCGGTTCATGATGATATTGGTCACAAGGATCGACACCAAGATGGCCAATCCCGGAATAACGGCGGCCAAAAATAACGTAGATGCCGATATGCCCAAGACCAAACCAATAATGATATAGGCAATCGAGGGCGGGATCAGGATCCCTGTACAGGCGCCTGCGGCAACAAGCGCACAGGCATAGGGCCGCGGATATCCGCTTTCGACAAGGCGCGCGATGGTCATCCGGCCCACAGCGGCCGCGCCGGCAGCATCCGATCCCGAGATCGCTGCAAACATCCCACAGACCAAAACCGTCGCCGAGCCAAATCCGCCCTTTGCAAACTGCGTCAAGGCCTCGGCCACGTCCAAAAATTTGCGCGATAATCCTGTGCGGACCAACACGTCACCGGTGAGGATAAACAACGGCACCGCTGTCAGCGCAAAATGGTCAATCCCGTGGAACAGGCTTTCGCCCACCAACGACAGCGGCAATGCCCCTGACATCAACAACATGGTGATCGCGGCGGCGCCAATCGCAGCCCAGACAGGGATCGCAAGGGCCACCAAGACCGCAAAGAGGATCACAGGAACATAAAAATCCCAACCAAGCTCAATCGTCTGCTGTTGCATTTGATTCCAAAGCATGTCCCGTCTCCCTAGTCGAACAATGTGTCGCCTTCGTAAACCGGGGTGCCGGCACGAAGATCTTTGAGGTCACGCAGGAAGGATTGCACCAATCGCAGAACAACCAATGCAAACCCGATGGGGACGGCCGACAAGAACCACACTTGGCTGATCCGCAACCCATGGGTCACCGAGCCAAACTTGGCAGAGACCAGCACCGTCTCAAACGACCAATACAGGGCAATCAAAGCCACAATCATCATCACCACATCCCCCATCATGTAGAAGAGGGCTTTTACCCGTGGGCTGAGATAGTGCAAAATCACATCAATACGGATATGCGCCCGCTCGCGTACCGCTGCGGCCGCGCCAATCCAAGCCAAATAAATAAACGAATATCGGACAATCTCTTCACCCCAGATCGAAGAGTATGACAAAAGCTCGCGTCGCATCACTTCAATGAACATCGTGGCAACGAGCATGATATAAAACACCAAAAGCGCCCACCGCTCGGCATTTTCATTTATGTGTTTTAATGTCTTTGACATGCAAAGCTCCCGCAGGGATCCTCGCACAGGGGAGGACCATAAAAATCTAAGGTGTCAGGAAAAAGAGTGTCGGCGCAGAACACTGCGCCGACATATAATGCATTACGCGTCGTGTACGTAGTGACGGCCTTGCTCGCCCGCGGCTTCTTCAAGCTTGGCAAAGACATCCATAGAGCCCGCCAATTCGACTTTGAACCCGTCCCATTCAGACCGCTGATATCCACCAGCCGCTTGCCATTCCGCCAGTTGGTCCTCGGACAATGTGTGGAACTCAACGCCCGCTTTGACCAATTCCGACATCGCAAATGCACGCGCAGATGGAACCTTTGCCAAGTTTTGGTGACGTGTCATTTCACCAGCCCACATCACACCCTCTTGGACATCTGCAGGCAATGAATTGAACCACTCTAGATTACAAGAAAAGACCTGCGCATCTGGAACCGCTTGGGTGAATGTCACATGGCTTAGAATGTCTTTAAAGCCAAACACATACAACGCGCCTACGGATGGATCCAACGCATCAGCAACGCCTTGCTTAATCGCAGACGGCGTCTCGCCCCATGCGACAGGTGTTGGGTTCGCGCCAACCATACGGTAGTATTGCTGCAACATTTTCGAACCAGGAACACGGAACTTTACACCCGC
The DNA here is from genome assembly GCA_023259435.1 of Paracoccaceae bacterium. GTDB lineage: Bacteria > Pseudomonadota > Alphaproteobacteria > Rhodobacterales > Rhodobacteraceae > JALRHZ01. Next base: position 20,327 of record JALRHZ010000004.1, read on the forward strand.
AAGATCGCCCGGGGTGATCACCTTATTGCCCCCCTTGCGAACCGCAACAACGCGTGGATCGATGTTCACATAATATAGCGCCTTAAAGCCCGCAGCCTCAACCTTTGGGTGCACCTCAGTGTTCCATGTGTCAGATGACACCATGTTTGTAAAACGCTGGTTCGAACCACACAAATACGGCATGTTGATCAAATCAACCGCAGGGGCAAAAGGTGCAAAGTTTGACAAAGAGTGCTGCGCACATTGGATCGTACCGGTCTGCACCGCCTGCGCCAATGCACCGCCTGCACCCAACTGACCACCTGGGGCCAATTTGACATAGACCTTACCATTCGTCGCGTTCTGAACGTTTTCCTTAAAGTCCAACTGCATGATCGGATAGCTGCGAGACGCACCAAGTACATAAGCCGTGGCAACCGTCATAATATGATCCGCAGCCTTCTCACGCTCACGCTCTTCTTGCTGCGTCTGGGCAACCGCCTCAGACGACCAAAGCATCCCCGCCGCCCCAGCAACCATCGCAGCCGTAAAGCCACCCGTCGCCGTCAGTTTCAAAAAATTACGGCGCTCCGCCGACTTTAGTCCGTCACGTTCATATGACATTTTACTCTCCCTAGTTTTATTTATTTGCTTCTCTGGAAGAAGCTTGTTTCTCTAGTGCTTCATCCCGCTCACGGCGCAAAATCACCACTGAAAACACGATCGACGCACACAGCAATACAAACATCTCCTGAGTGTCGCCAAGAACCGAAAATCCAAAAAACGCCCCAAGAACAACATCAAACACGAATACTGAAAAAAGTACGAAGCTTAATATGAACATGGAAAACTCCTCCTGATCTAGAGTTCGATTCGAGGGAAATGTAAGCGTTTACAAAAATTATTGCAAGCGCTTACATTCACTGTAAACTGAAACCTAGTTTTTCGACGTAATAGTCGTTAAAAGCATTGAAACTGATTTAGGCTGGTACTCATCGTTATGCGAAAACAGGATGAACAGATTCCAGGTGTGCCGACACTGCAAGATGTTGCAAAGGCAGCAGGGGTATCAACGGCTACGGTGTCGCGGTGTCTTAATGCGCCCAGTGTGGTGTCTGAGAAAACCCGCGTGCGGGTTATGGAGGCTGTTAAGACTTTGGGCTACGCTCCTAACTTTAGCGCTCAGGCGTTGGCAGCCAAGCGAACGAACACATTTGGCGCAATCGTACCCACGATGGCCAACGCAATTTTTGCACGGGGGTTACAGGCCTTCCAAGAAGAGCTGCAGAAGAGTAACATAACAATGTTGGTTGCAAGTTCGTCATATCGACCGGAATTGGAAGAGGAGCAAATCCGTGCGCTTGTTGCGCGCGGTGCGGATGCTTTGTTGCTGATAGGGCATGATCGCTCTGATGATATCTACAAATTCCTAGAGCGGCGCGGCATTCCGTATGTTGTGGCTTGGGTGCATGACGATGGACAATCGCATGTTTCAATCGGGTTTGATAATAAGTTGGCTATGCAATCTTTAACCCGCGCGGTTTTGGATCTAGGGCATCGACGGCTGGGATATATCACTGCGCAAAGAATTGGGAACGACAGAGCACAGGCGCGCTATGGCGGATTGTCTGATGCGCTATCAGAGAGCGGACTGTCTATTGATGATGTTGCTTTGGAAGAAACGGATTATTCGATCAAAAGTGGCGCAGATGCCTTTGATCGTATCTTAAAACGTCAGCCAGATACAACTGTTGTCATGTGCGGTAACGATGTATTGGCGGCTGGGGCGCTACAAAAGGCGCGGTCACTTGGGCTGCAGGTGCCAAAAGATGTATCGATCACTGGGTTTGATGATATCGACATTGCCGAGATTGTTTCGCCCGCCCTAACAACCATTCACGTACCGCACAGGAATATGGGGCGCGGTGCAGCGTCAATGTTGATTGAAATGTCTCGGGACGGAACACGGCCGAAAAGCCGTGAACTTCCTGCTCATATTGAATGGCGCGGTACCCTTGGGCCGTCGCCGGATCAGATGTAATAGGCTCGACGTTTTGTGCTGTAGCACTCTGCCGAACGTTCACTCGACAGAATAAGCCAGTTTGTAAATTTTGCGAATAGCGTTTTCATAGCATAGCCCTTTGTGTTTCAAGCAGAGGTACTCAAAGCTGTGCCTGTTCACTAGGGACTAATGTGACATACCCGCTATGCAAAAATTGGCTGCTGGTTTCAGATTTAGGTTTACCACATCTTTTCAAATTCCAAATGTGTGTTGTTTGCGCGCGGCAATTCATGTAAAGATAATGTAAAAAAGGTGTGCATATGTCTGGGGTCAAGATAAATACAATGGAAGAGTTTGCCACGGTCAGTGGCCTATCTCGGCCAACAATCTCAAAGTATTTTAATGATCCTAAAAGTGTGCGCTCGTCCACGCGTGCACGTATTGAGGCCGCGATTGCGGAATACGACTATCACCCGAATATTTATGCGATGAACCAAAATCGGAAATTGACCAATAATGTTGGAATTGTTGTTCCTTACATTTCGGATCCGGTTTTTGCAGAGCATGCACGTGCTTTGGAAGAGAAGTGTATCGAAGCGGGGTTCCGCCCCACTTTGTTTAGCTCGCATGGCGCTCCGGAATTAGAGGTTGAGATCTTGGATCTCTTGCGATCCTTGAAACCAGCTGGAGTAATGCTTGCGCCATTAGGCCGAACGCCCAACAAAGCTGTTATTGAGAAATTTTGTTCTGATGTGCCAACGGTGTTGTTTGATAGTTATCTTCCTGACACTGGTTTGGGGTTTGTGGGTTCTAACAATTCACAATTCGCGAAACTCATGATTGATTATCTGTGCCGGACCGGAGAGCCGCCTTGTTTTCTTGAGATGAAAACGCCCGCGAACCCGAATGCCAATCGAAGACGAATTGCCTATTTAGAAGCAATGGATGCCTTGGGGTTTGATCCATGTGTGGTAGGGATTGACGGCACGGGTTGGGCATTTGAGGAAATCGGGCGCAGCGGTGGGGCGCGTGCGTTGATTGAAAAATCATTTTCCTCCAACACGGTGTTGTGCAGCAACGATCGCCTAGCCATTGGGTTTTTGACCGCTTGTTTCGAGCAAAAGATTCGCGTCGGGCGCGAATCGGATTGTGATATCCGCGTGGCGGGAATGGATGATCATCCCTTTTCTCGTTATACATGCCCTCCGCTGACCACGGTGGCCCAAGACTTTAATTCAGTCTCAAAAGGAACGGTTGATCTATTGTTGGACGCGATAGAGGGCCGCGATATTTCAGAGACTTATACCATTTTTGATGGTCGCTTGGTCATGCGAGAGTCCGCATGAGTGAAGAAAAAAATTTACGCGCGTAAAAAATATTGTTGACGCCTGTCCGTATCCCTGATTAGATATTCTCACATCATCCAATCAAGGGAGGATCAGGATGTCTTTTAAAACCGTACTAGGTGCGGCGAGTGCAGTTGCCATTATGGCAAGCGCTGTCGCAGCTGAAACAATCACCATTGCGACCGTTAACAACGACGACATGATCAAGATGCAAGGGCTGACTTCTGACTTTGAAGCCCGCACAGGTCACAAGGTCGAGTGGGTCACACTTGAAGAAAACGTGCTGCGTCAGCGCGTGACAACAGACATCACAACCAAAGGCGGTGCTTTTGACGTGATGATGATCGGTATGTATGAGACACCGATCTGGGGCAAAAACGGCTGGCTTGTTCCACTTGACGATATGCCTGCACATTACGACGTGGAAGATATCCTTCCTGCGGTTCGTGGTGGTTTGTCCTATGACGGCACATTGTACGCGGCGCCATTCTATGCCGAAAGCTCGATGGTTCACTACCGCACAGACCTTATGGAAAAAGCAGGTCTGACAATGCCAGCAGAGCCAACATGGGCGTTTATTCGTGAAGCAGCTGCAGCGATGACAGATCGTGATAACGACATCAACGGTATCTGTATGCGCGGTAAAGCAGGCTGGGGCGAAGGCGGCGCGATTGCGACTGTTCTTGGCAACTCATTCGGTGCACGCTGGTTCGATGAAGACTGGAACGCTCAGTTCGATTCACCAGAGTGGAAAGAAGCCCTCACATTCTACACAGAAATGATGGCAGAATCCGGTCCTGCGGGTTACGCGACGAACGGCTTTAACGAGAACCTATCTCTGTTCCGCCAAGGTAAGTGCGGAATGTGGATGGACGCGACTGTTGCAGCTGGTTGGCTTGCCGAAGACGGCAAAGGCGGCGCATCTGAAGTTGCAGGCAACATTGGTTGGGCCGTGGCGCCAAACACAGGCAAAGGCAAAAATGCTGGTTGGCTCTGGGCATGGGCGCTTGCGATCCCAGCAGGTTCGCAAAAAGTAGACGCGGCCAAAGAATTCATGTCATGGGCAACTGGTCCAGATTACATGCGTCTCGTTGCGTTTGAAAATGGCCACGCGTCAATCCCTCCAGGAACACGTCAGTCACTCTATGACAACGAAATCTACCAAGATGTTCCATTCGCTCAAGCGACACTTGATGCGATCTTGGCAGCGGACCCACTGAACCCAACAGTAGACCCAGTTCCATATGTTGGTATTCAGTTCGCAGCGATCCCAGAATTTGCGGGTATTGCGACAGAAGTGAGCCAAGAGTTTGCAGCGGCTTACGCTGGCCAACAAACAGTTGACGAAGCACTTGCCAAAGCACAAGCGCTGACCAACGATGCTATGGAAGCTGCGGGTTACCGTTAAGTTTCCTCCCCAAGGATGAAGGGGGCGGTTGCCCTCTTCATCCTCTTGTTTCTTTCCCAAATTTTGTATCATCTTGCGTGGACCAGAGTTCTGCGAAGAGAGGACGTGCATCATGGCAACACAAAATTCTAGATCCGCAGCCCGCCTTATGATGGCCCCCGCTGTCGTGTTGTTCTTGGGGTGGATGCTTATTCCTCTTTCGATGACTTTATTTTTCTCATTTAAAAAATTCCTACCCTTGCGTGGTGACTCTCTTGAAAATGGGCTCGAATGGGTTGGGTTTGCCAATTACACGCGGTTTGTCGGGTCAAGTTCATTTTGGCCAAGTGTTACCGCCACATTAACCATCGTTGCCGGCGTTTTGGTGATTACTGTTATCCTTGGAATTTTGCTTGCGATCCTGTTGGATCAGCCCATGTGGGGACAGGGTGTTGTACGTATTATGGTCATTGCGCCGTTCTTTGTAATGCCGACTGTTTCCGCACTTGTTTGGAAAAACCTGTTTATGGACTCTGTTAATGGGTTTTTCGCACATGTTTGGCGTGGCTTTGGTGCAATGCCTGTCGAATGGTTAAGTCAGGCCAGTATGCCATCTCTTATCGTTATTATCAGTTGGCAGTGGCTTCCGTTTGCGACGCTGATCCTTTTGACCGCGATGCAGTCCTTGGATAGCGAACAATTAGAAGCGGCTGAAATGGATGGCGCACCTGTGTTGTCACGCTTCTTCTTTATAATGCTTCCGCATTTGGGGCGCGCAATTACAATCGTGATCCTCATTCAAACAATCTTTTTACTTTCCATCTTCGCCGAAATTTTTGTCACAACCGGTGGCGCATTTGGAACCAAGACACTCACATACCTCATCTTTCAACGCGTACTTGAAAGCCAAAATGTTGGCTTGGGCTCGGCGGGAGGTGTCTATGCAATCATTCTAGCCAATATCGTAGCGATCTTTTTGATGCGCATTGTTGGCAAGAACTTGGACGCCTAAGGAGACGCAATAATGGCACGCTCTGTTACCACTCAACGAAAAATTACCAATACCGTGATCGCTTGGTTTGTTGGATTTTTGATCTGTTTCCCAATTCTTTGGATCCTTGTTTTGTCATTCAAAACCGAGGCAGATGCCATCAAAACCCCGATCGAGGTTTTAAGAGCCACATGGACGTTTGAAAACTATGGCATCGTTCAGGAACGGTCTGACTATGGTAAGCATTTTTCCAATTCCGTCATAATCGCGTTTGGCTCGACCGTTTTGGGCTTGTTGATCGCAATTCCCGCGGCATGGTCAATGGCATTTGTACCATCGAAGAGAACCAAAGACATTCTGTTGTGGATGTTATCCACAAAGATGTTGCCGGCGGTAGGTGTGTTATATCCGATCTATTTGCTGTTCATTCAGCTTGGCCTCTTGGATAGCCGCATGGGATTGGTTCTTGTCCTAATGTTGATCAACCTACCGATCATTGTTTGGATGCTATATACATATTTCCGTGAAATTCCGGGTGAAATCTTAGAGGCGGCGCGGATGGATGGGGCAACTCTACGTGAAGAAGTGCTCTTTATCCTGACGCCTATGGCCATCCCAGGCATTGCATCAACTTTGTTGCTGAATGTGATCCTAGCTTGGAACGAGGCCTTTTGGACGCTCAATCTTACAGCAGCAAAAGCAGCGCCTTTGACGGCCTTTATTGCTAGCTACTCCTCGCCAGAAGGGCTGTTCTACGCAAAACTCTCGGCGGCATCAACAATGGCGATTGCGCCAATTCTTATCCTAGGCTGGTTCAGCCAGAAACAACTTGTACGTGGCCTAACCTTTGGCGCGGTGAAATAGGGACGACACACATGGGACGTATTGTACTTAACAAAGTCACAAAGAAATTCGGCGATGTGGAAGTCATTCCACCGCTAGACCTAACGATTGAAGACGGAGAGTTCACAGTTTTTGTAGGCCCCTCCGGCTGTGGTAAGTCGACGCTGTTGCGGTTGATCGCGGGATTGGAAGATGTATCAAGCGGCCAAATCCAAATCGATGATACTGATGCCACACCATTGCCTCCAGCAAAACGTGGTTTAGCCATGGTGTTCCAATCCTATGCGCTTTATCCACACATGTCGGTCCGTAAAAACATTGCCTTCCCTTTGCGGATGGCCAAACTGGACAAAGACGAGATCACAAAACGTGTTGAAGCGGCTGCATCTGTTTTAAACTTAACTGACTATCTGGACCGCAAGCCAGGCCAACTGTCAGGTGGTCAACGTCAGCGTGTGGCGATTGGTCGGGCCATTGTGCGCGAACCCTCTGCGTTTTTGTTTGATGAGCCGTTGTCAAACCTTGATGCTGCCTTGCGCGTTGGGATGCGTCTTGAGATCGGAGAGCTGCATAAGCGTCTGGCCACAACTATGATTTACGTTACGCACGACCAAGTTGAAGCTATGACAATGGCAGATAAAATTGTGGTGCTACAGGCCGGAGTGATCGAACAGGTTGGATCACCTCTAGAGCTGTATAAGACTCCAAAGAATACCTTTGTCGCGGGTTTTATAGGCAGCCCCAAAATGAACTTGTTGACCGGATCTGAGGCTCAAAAGCATAATGCGCATACCATTGGTATCCGCCCCGAGCATCTGAAGATTGTAAGCGCGGGTGAGGGATGGCGTGGCACGGTTGGTGTTTCTGAACACTTAGGGTCGGATACGTTCATCCATGTAAAATGTGAGGCTTTCCCAGATCCTATCACTGTTCGGGCTACTGGCGAGGTGGACATTCGATACGGCACAGAAATACATGTCGCACCGGATTTGACACATTTGCATCGTTTTGATGATCGGGGGCTAAGACTAGGATGACACGGTTGCGAGGGAAAGTTGCGTTTATTACGGGCGCTGCCCGTGGAATTGGGCGTGCCTTTGCCCAAGCGTATGTCGATGAGGGGGCGCAAGTTGTTATTGCGGACATCAACTTTGCCGCAGCACAAACGACCGCCCAAGAGATCGGTCCATCGACTATTGCGATTGAATTGGATGTTACAAATCAAAGCAGTATCGACGCAGCCGTTGCCAAAGCGATAGCCAGTTTTGGGAAAATCGACATTCTGGTGAACAACGCCGCTTTGTTTTCGGCTGCTCCGATTGTCGAAATTGATCGCGCGGAATACACACGCGTCTTTGATATCAATGTTGCAGGTACCTTGTTTACTCTGCAGGCGGTTGCGAAACATATGATTGAACGCAAACAGGGTGGGAAAATCATCAATATGGCCAGCCAAGCCGGTCGTCGTGGTGAAGCTCTTGTTGCCGTATATTGTGCGACAAAGGCCGCGGTCATCAGTTTGACCCAGTCCGCAGGGCTTGATCTCATAAAACATGGGATCAACGTCAACGCAATCGCACCCGGAGTTGTGGATGGGGATCATTGGGATGGCGTGGATGCTTATTTCGCAAAGCTAGAAAATAAGCCAGCCGGACAAAAGAAAATAGAAGTAGGAAAAGCAGTCCCGTTTGGGCGCATGGGAACACCGGCCGATCTGACAGGCATGGCGATATTCCTTGCGTCCTCTGAGTCCGACTATGTCGTTGCGCAAACTTATAATGTCGACGGCGGGAATTGGATGAGTTGATGGAAGACATAGGTCACGATTTGTCACAAGGATTAACAGATATGAAGCTTTGTACAGACTCATTATCTTCTTTACCGCCATTGGTCCGGCGTCCGAGTTATGACCGGTCACGTCTTACGGCTGGGATAGTGCATATTGGTCTTGGAAATTTCCATCGTGCGCATCAGGCTTGGTATCTGCATCGTTTGATGGACATGGGGCTTGCCCATGATTGGGCAATCGTTGGTGCGGGGGTCAGATCGTTTGACGAACATCAACGACAAAAACTTGCCGAGCAGGACTTTTTGACGACTTTGGTCGAGTTGGATCCCGCTGGTGCCTCTGCCGAAATTGTCGGCTCGATCATTGATTATGTTCCTATCGATGCAGGGTTGCAGTCTTTGGTAGAGCGTATGGCACAGCCAGACATTCGTATCGTATCCTTAACTGTGACTGAGGGCGGGTATTTCTTGGATCCCGCCACTAAGAAATTCGATCCGTCTCATCCTGATGTGCAGTATGATATTGCAAACATTACGACACCTCGAACTGCGTTTGGTGCAATTATCGCCGCGCTTTTGCGCCGAAGAGAGGCCAATGCAGGTCCATTCACCGCCTTAAGCTGTGATAATTTGCCTGGTAACGGGGACATTCTGAAATCGGTTGTGATCGAGTTCGCGCATTTGGTTGATACAGACCTTGGTCAGTGGATCGAAAGCAACGTGACATTCCCGAATTCTATGGTTGACTGTATTGTTCCAGCGACAGGCGCACGCGAGCTTCAATTGGTAAAAAGTCTTGGGGTCGATGATCAGGTTCCTGTTACTCACGAAAATTTTCGCCAATGGGTAATCGAAGACAATTTCTGTGCCGGGCGTCCTCCGCTCGAAAAGCTGGGTGTTCAGTTCTCTGACAATGTGCATGCTTTTGAGACGCAAAAGCTTCGGATATTGAATGGGGGCCATCAAATCATAGCGGCCCCAGCGGAAATTTTGGGCCTTGAGACTATTGCCGATGCGATGGCTCATCCCTTGATCAACGGCATGTTGCGAAAAGTTGCAAAACAAGAAATCTGCTCATTGGTGGAACATGTTCCGGGCATGACCCCAGAAGAATACGTTGACCTAATTGATCTGCGGTTTTCTAATCCATCCATTCACGACACGGTGCGCAGGGTCGCTTTTGACGGCTCGTCGCGTCATACGGGTACGGTCTTTCCTGTTATCCGCGACGCAATTAGTGGCAACTTGCCCTTGGATGGTTTGGCCCTGTCCCAAGCATTGTGGGCGCGTATGTGTTATGGCGAACGAGAAAATGGAACGCATATTGAACCTAATGATCCGGTTTGGGATGACTTGACGGCTGTTGCGCAATCGGCACGAGACAATCCGCGACTTTGGCTAGAGCAGCGCGTATTTTATGGCGCGATCGGAGACGATGCTCGCTTTGCTGATGCCTTCGACAAGTGGCTAAGGGTTATTTTCGATCATGGAGTCGAAGACGCCTTGCGCAGGTACGTCGAGGCCTAAGATGTGCTATCTCGGTCTTGACTTGGGGACATCTGGTCTGCGCGGTATATTGATAGATCAAGATGGTAACGCCATTGGATCAAGTGAATATCATTATACGGTGAATTGCCCGCATTCTGGTTGGGCAGAGCAGGACCCCGCGAACTGGGTCACTGCGTTGGATCATGTGATTTCGGATTTGAAGACGCGGTTTCCCCGCTTTGCTGATTTGCGTGCCATTGGCGTATCGGGGCATATGCACGGCGCGACTCTCTTGGACAAAGGCGGGAACGTTCTGCGTCCATGCATTCTGTGGAATGACACGCGCAGTGATGCGCAAGCCAAGATGCTTGATGCGATGCCAGAGTTCAGGAGCATATCGGGTAATATCGTTTTTGCGGGGTTCACCGCGCCAAAATTGCTATGGCTCAAAGAGAACGAGCCACACATTTATGAGCAGACGAAAACGGTATTGTTGCCTGCTGCGTATTTGAATTTTGTTCTCACGGGAACCTATGTCAGTGATCTTTCAGATAGCTCTGGCACATCTTGGCTGGACGTTCGAAACCGGAAGCTTGCATCAAACCTATTAGAGGTCTGTGGCCTATCTGCCGACATGATGCCCGAGTTGGTTGAAGGCTGTTGCGCTGCGGGCGTTTTAAAGTCCGAGTTGGCAAAAAGATGGGGAGTAAACAACAATGTTGTCGTTGCCGGTGGCGCAGGCGATAACGCTGCTGCTGCCTGTGGAATTGGGGTTCTGACGGACGGTCAGGGCTTTGTTTCTTTGGGGACGTCGGGCGTTGTCTTGGCTGGACGAACAGACTGTGAGCCATCTCCTGAAACTGCGGTTCATACGTTTTGTCACGCTGTGCCAGACCGCTGGTATCAGATGGGTGTGATGTTATCGGCAACTGACAGTTTAAATTGGCTGTCTAGATTGGTTGATAAGTCTCCAAAGGATTTAACATCTGCGTTGTCCCAAGATCTGAAACCGCCGTCATCGCTGCGCTACTTTCCCTATCTTTCCGGAGAAAGAACGCCACATAATGATCCTATGGTTCGCGCTGGGTTCTATGGAATAGATCAGCGCTCGGACGTGCGTGATATGACACAAGCTGTCTTAGAGGGGGTCGCCTTTGGTTTGCGCGATTGTGCCGAGGCGCTTATGAATACGGGCGCACAGTTTGAGAGGTTATATGTCATTGGCGGCGGCGCGGCTTCCGATTATTGGGTCAAGTTACTTGCAACGGTATTGAACATACCTCTGGAGCGACCTGTTGGAGGAGAATTTGGCGCAGCGCTTGGAGCGGCTCGCTTGGGTATGGTTGCCGCTCTTGGGGTCGCGCCAGAGACCGTTATGCGACCACCCACAAGCGTTGAAATTTTCGAGCCCGTTGCAGATTTGGTTGTAGAATTTGACAGGGCCTATAAACAATTCAAGTCTGACTTTTCATCCCATAAGAATATGTCATCACGTTACTGAAAGTTCTGGCATTACTTGAACGACAGTGCTTTGGTTCACAAAAGCAATCAAGGATGCAATATGAAACTCTCATCGCCCCAGCATATAGCGCCACAAGATGCCGAAAACCGCAAAGCGGTAAAGCCTGTTATTTGCTACAACCCTTCGACATTGCCCACAGTAGATGTAGCCGCGCATAAACAATGGCGGCAAACCGCGCAAAAGGTGAATGAAATTTGCATTGCGCCGCGCAGTGCAGGTTTTATCGAAGTGCCTGCAGGTGCCTATTTCAGAATTTTGTCAACTGAAGGGCCACAAGTTGGTGATTTGAATGTGTGGAACGCACATAATTTGGATGAACGGTTCTACTCTGGAAAAACAAGGGCGCTTTATGGCACGCACCTAAGTACGGGTGACAGGTTATGGTCCAGTTTTCCTCATATGCGTCCGATGGCCACTATCATCGACGACACACTGGATTGGTACGGTTTTGATGCGTTTGGTGGATCGGTCCATGATGTTATCGGAACACGGTGCGATCCTTATACGGGCCGGCTTTTGTCGGGAGACGACTATCATTATTGTTGCCACTCGAATTTGACGCGTGGACTTGCCGAATATCGCGGCCTTACTCTTGAGGCGGCCGAGGCCGTCGTGCATGACGTTCTCAACGTCTTTATGTGCACAGGATTTACCCGTGATACGGGGCAGTACTTTATGAAGGCCAGTCCTGTCCGGCCTGGGGACTATCTGGAATTCGTGGCCGATATTGACCTTTTGGTTGGATTGTCGGCCTGCCCGGGTGGAGATTGCTCAAGCGAACATTCCTCCGACACTGCGAATTGTTATCCTCTCGTCATCGAGGTCTGGGATCCAGGTGCAGATGTTAGACAAGAGTTCACCCCATCACAACCAAACGAATATTCAGGCACGCATGGTCGGAGTTGAGCGATCTATGACGTTTGTCGCACAGTTCGTACGTAATTTATGGCTCACATTTAATTCAACCTTCAAAAGAACAAGCAAAGGACACACGACATGCGCATAGTGAAAAACCCGCATCGGGGTCATGCACCCTTGATGGACAATGTTCCAATGCCATCTATCGCGGCACATCGCGTGACCCAGCTGTTATCTCTTTGTCCTGCGGCATCGCAGACGCCTTTGCGTGATATCACTGGTGCGCTGGGTACGGGTGAAATGTGGGTCAAAGATGAACGCAGCCGGATGAACCTTGGTTCGTTCAAAGCATTGGGAGCCGCATATGTGATCGCGTGCCATGCCACGGAAACCGGTCAGGATCTAGACAAAAACCCTCTGTCTGGACGAACATACGTAACAGCAAGCGCAGGCAATCATGGTCTAAGTGTGGCTGCGGGCGCGCGCATCTTTGGCGCAAAGGCTGTTATCTATCTTAGCCAAACCGTTCCAGACGCCTTTGCCGAGAGACTGGCGTCTCAAGGCGCGCAAGTGGTACGCGCGGGATCGGATTATGCCGCGTCTATGGAGGCGGCACAAACTGCGGCTGTGGAAAACGCTTGGACTTTGTTATCTGACAGTTCGTGGGAAGGATACATGGACCTGCCGCATACTTTGATGGAAGGGTATACACAAATGGCGGCAGAGATGGTCGCGCAAGCCCCAGATGTTCCCACACATATATTTCTACAGGCAGGTGTCGGTGGGCTGGCGGGTGCGGTGGCAGCCTATTGCCGAGAGGCTTGGGGCAATCAGCCAGTGATCACAGTCGTTGAGCCAACAGCAGCGCCGGCGTTGATGAACAGTATTGAAGCTGGCGCCTGTGTCTTTGCCGATGGTCCAGATAGCAGTATGGGCCGACTTGATTGCAAGGAACCTTCTTTGATTGCGTTAAATGGGTTGGCCCGAGATGCCGATGTCTTTGTGACACTAGAGGATGCGCGCGTCGAGGCGGTCTTGCCGCTATTGGCTGAACATGATCTAAACACATCCCCGTCAGGCGCAGCGGGTCTTGCTGCGGCACTTGAGCCTGAAATTTGCTCTCAGTTAGGGATTGATGCGCGCTCAAAGGTTATGTGCATTCTATCAGAGGGCCCCGCATGAGAGGGTTTCCCGTAGAAGAGTTCCAAGCGCGGACCGCTCGTGCGCAAGCATTGATGGCCAAACATGATCTTGGCGCACTACTGTTAACCACCGAAGAACATGTGCGATACTTCACCGGATATTTGACACGGTTTTGGGAAAGTCCGTCACGTCCTTGGTTCCTGATCGTACCCGCGCAGGGCAAACCGATTGCGGTAATTCCTTCGATAGGGGCGGCGCTCATGGGCAATACGTGGATTGATGACGTGCGTACTTGGACTTCGCCGAATTTGGTGGACGATGGCATTGGACTTGTCGTTGAGACATTACAGCAAGTTGCACCTAATGCACGGGTTGGCGTGCCAGATGGGCATGAAACGCATATTAGAATGCCGTATGCGGACGTGGTCAAATTATCCGATCATGTGACCCTCGTTTCTGACTGTGACATCATGCGGAGTTTGCGCATGATTAAATCCGAAAACGAAATTTCGAAAATTCGTAGGGCTTGTGAAATTGGCGGGCGGGCTATGCAACGAGTGCCGGAAATTGCACAGGCTGGCGTCCCCTTAGAGGAAGTATTTCGGAAGTTCCAAATCCTTTGCCTCGAAGAGGGCGCTGATTGGGTTCCCTATGTTGCGGGTGCCGCAGAGCCAAATGGGTATCCCGATGTCATATCCCCTGCAAAGAGTGCGCCCTTACAGCAAGGCGACGTGTTGATGTTGGATACGGGTCTGGTCTGGGATGGCTATTTTTGCGATTTTGATCGGAATTGGTCGGTCGGTCCGGCGTCCGCAGAGGTGCGTGAGGCACATGCCCGTCTAGTTGAAGCGTCTGATGCAGCTTTTGAATGCGCACGGCCTGGTATTCGGGCAAGTGATTTGTTCACTGTTATGCGTGACATCGTCGGGACAGGACCAAGCGGAACCGATCCCGGTCGGCTTGGCCATGGATTGGGAATGTCATTAACAGAATGGCCTTCGTTGATTGCGGCGGATCATACTGTTTTGCAAGAAGGTATGGTTCTAACGCTAGAACCGGGCGTTCCGGTATCCTCTGGTTTGTTGGTGCATGAGGAAAATATCGTCATAACAGCCACAGGTGCCGAGTATCTAAGCCCTAGAAAATCCGCAGAGGTGATCGAGTTATGACCGATTTCGAATACGACCTGTTACAAGACAAGCAGTTGGGCGCCACAATGGGGCTTATCGTTTTGCAATCTGACGAAACGCTTGAGCCCGAGTTCAAAGACTATTTCAAAGACAAACCGATAAACCTTTACACAAGCCGCGTGCCAAGCGGTTTGGATGTATCGCGAGAGTCGCTGATGCAAATGGAAGGACATCTGTCAGAGGCCGCGCGTCTTTTTCCCCGCGGACGAAAGTTCGATGTTGTGGGCTATGGGTGCACGTCGGCAAGCTCAATCATCGGATCAGATGCCGTCGCGATGCATGTAAAATCCGCGTGCAATGTCGCGCATGTAACCAACCCTCTTGCCGCGACGCTGGCCTATGCAAAACATAAAGGCGTCTCGCGCCTTGGTCTGTTGTCACCCTATGTTGAGAGCGTAAGCCGGTCTTTACGAGATGCCTTTCATACGTCTGGGCTTTCGACACAAGTTTTTGGTTCCTTCAACGAAGCACAAGAGGCCAAGGTCGCGCGAATTTCAGAGCGCTCAATTTATGAAGCAGCCCTGAAAATTGGTCAGAATACACAAACCGATGCGGTATTCATCAGTTGTACAAACCTGCGCACGCGTGCGGTGTTGGATGAACTACAAGATGCCTTAGGTAAGCCTGTTTTTTCAAGCAACTCATGCCTCGCTTGGCATATGGAGACCTTGGCGAACGGCTAAATCATCCCTTTCCGAACTGATTCTACATCAGTGAAAAACGGGGGTTTTTGACATATTTTCGCCCAATTTGGGGTAAAATGCCTCTTTTTTGCCAATCTGAGTGATAATTTGGTGACTCTTTTTCATACCTGAACTGAAAAACTCACTTTCGGTAGGGTCTTGTATGACATTTGATTTGCATTTCACGAAAGATTGTAGTCCATTGGTATACGAAATTTGTACTTATGCGTAATTTTTGTTGCGAAAGGTGCGGAACTCTTCGGGGAGGGGCGGCGCTCTCTCCTCGGTCCATAAAGTCCTTACGGGCTTGTGTGCTGGAGTGAAAGTATGAGTAAGGTGGGTTTGGCTCGTTAAGCCAAGAAACTTGAACCGGTCGTTTGTTTAACGGCGGTGTCATTATCTTCAACCAGCGATTTTTGTCGGTGCCTTGTCTGGGTACTTGGTAGCAACTGAGTAGGTGTTTGCCTGCTCATCCGACGCCGTTTGGCGCGTGAAAGGTTTGATATGCGGAGTGAAACGCGAATTTCCGAACTGTATCCAACAGATTTGGACCACTGTTTTTTGACAGTCTCGTGGAAACCAACTCAGGTTTTTCAATTTAAGGAAAATGGCTACCGAACTTGTTGACCTGAAGATCAGGCAACAAAGCCGCATACGCAATCAACCTTGTATTAGTAAAAGGTAGGGACATTAAAATGGCAATTAACTCAGCAAACGAAATGGACACATTGGTCTGGACACAGGTATCAGATCAATTCGGCGACATCCAAGTTACCGGATCAGATTATTATACAGATTTGACCGTCGAAACGATAGACGGCGTAACATATGTGGTGCTGACATCGACTGATGGTGATGTTGAGCTGTACCGGTATGATCTAACCACCAGCTCATTGAAAATGTTGGCCACCCATCAGGGATCGAACACGACTTCGGATTTGACGCTGCGCGACATGAACGACCCACAACTTTTGTCGGTCGATGGGAAAATTGCAATCGTCGGTGGGGATGAAAATGGCAACTTAATGGCCTATACCTACGATCCTGCGCTGGGCGATAGCACGGTCGATAACGACAACCGTTTGGTTGAAGAGTTGTCATTCGAAACGTCGATCTTTGGAAGAGGCCGTGATGAATCCTTCCAGTTTCAAGCTGGGAATGGCGAAACATATTTGCTGTTTCAACAGGGCAACGGATCTTATGACGGTGGTCAGGTCACAACTGACGCCAGTGGCAACCTGACATGGGATGCTCATGTTGTGTCTGGTCGTGATGCCGACAACGTGCTGCATAATGCGCTGTTCCAAGAAACCCATTCCACCATTTATGCCGCCGATGCCATTCACACCTCTGGGCTAAATGGTGCGTCTTTCGTGCAGATTGATGACAATACGGTGTACGAATATGTTGCGGCCACAGGTGCAACGCGGTCGAGCGCCATCAAGATTGTGAAATGGCAAGTTGATGAAACAACCGGTCAACTTTCTGGATCACAAGTACTGTATTCCGATGGTACAACATACCAAGACCTGAACGATGCGGGCTATACAACCCATCCTTACCCTGACGTATCACCGTTTGACGGCACATCGGGTCCATTGGATTGGGATTATCTCTATGATGTTTCTGGTCTTGTGGCGCAAAATACGTCGAGCACGACTGCAGGCGATGTCGACGAAGGTCAGCTTCGCAATATCATGAACGCTGAGGCGTTCACTGTAGACGGCAAGCAATATCTGTTTGTCGGGGGCTATGTTTCAGGCGGTGCATCGATCTATGAAATCGATCCAGTCACAGGTATGCCCTCAACCTTTATCGACCATGTTGAAAGTGCAACATCGTCCACATCCGATGACGATGATGATTGGTTTTCGACAGGCGAAGAATGGAACGACATTACGGTTCAACGCGTTGATGCCTCGGGTGAATACGTTATTACTGTTCTTGGTCAATCTTCGGCAATCCACTTTGGTTTTGATCCAAATGGAGGGCATTCGTCTACGGATCCAAACAGCACAGGCGCGTTGACGTGGATCGGAACGGAAGGGGATGAAAAAACCGCGACAAGCATTGCAAACTATGACACTGATGGTGTGAATTATCTGGGTTGGACCGATCCTAACAGCAATACGTCACAGCTGAATGGCTATGAAGTTCTACCAGATGGTCAAGTCCTTGCGTTGAATGACCAAGGTGTTTGGTTGGCAGACGCGGGTGTAACAGATGTAAAATCGCTTTCTGCGGGTGATTACATCGTAACTGGAACCTCAGGGAATGACCTGATTGATGGGACCTACGACCAGGATCCCGATGGGGATTTTGTTGACAACAATGACGGCAATCCCAACAGCCCAGGCGTAGGCGATGACGATAGCATTGTTGCGGGTGATGGCAACGACACCATCAATGGCGGCCTTGGCAGCGACACGATGTTGGGTGAGGGTGGCGATGACACCTTTGTCCTAACCGATGGCGATGGTTGTGACAGCATTGTTGGTGGCGAGACCGGCGAAACAGGCGGCGATACACTGGATGCAAGCGCGCTGACCTCAGGCGTCAACGTCACTATGACAGGTGCAGAATCTGGTAATTTAAGCGTCGGTGGCGCTGCTGGTGCTACTGGCATCAGCTCAACCGATGGTGCGGCCTATATTGACCCGACAAACTGGATTTCTGGAACACCGGAAATCACTGAATTTAGTTATCCAAACGGATCACCAGATGCGCCTGCTGATAACATCAGTATTCGGCGCACAGATCTGGGTGATCTAGAGCATATGGTTATTGACGGCCAAGATTATCTTGTTGCCTCGGCCACAAACGGTCTGCAAATTTTCGAGGTTGATCCCGACACAGGCGATCTAATCAAAGGGCAAACCTTGGTTCACATCGATCCATGGGTCGCTACCGATGAAACGTCGCAAACCTACGGCCACCAACTGACCGTTTTTAATGTGACTGCATCTGATGGATCAGAGCGCTTGATGATGATGGCGCAAGCCAAAAACAGCGCGTTCTTGTATTCTTATGACAATGCAACAGGCGAATGGTCACAAACTGAACAAGTTGACCCATCCGATTTGGGTGTGACGGGGTGGACCGAAACCACCAACATGGTTTCCAACATGGGAATTCATACTGCGGCTGATGGCACAACTTATCTGTACTACGGCACGCGCGCAGGCGGCCACCAGGGTATCACGCGCTTTGAGGTGGATGGAGATTCTGGCACCGTTGATGTGGCCAATTCCACATTCTACGCAACGCCAAGCGGGTTCCATGAATCCGGTATGCGGGTCATCAATCTTGAGGATGGCACATCCAAAATCATTTCGGCGGCATCCAATATCTGGACAACTGGGACTTTCCAAGAAGACAATCTCGTCATCTATGATATTGACGTAGACGGAAATGTCACAAACCCATCCAATTCTACGCTGCTTGATCAGGGTGAATTGGATACGGCCGAGCTTGCCTATCGCATGCTGCGCGAAGACAACTTTGTCGATCCGAATGGCAATATCGTGATTGCAGGTGGTGGTCGTATTTCGATTATTGATCCGACTACAAATTCTTTGGTTGCGACCTACGAACAAGATCGCATTTGGCACGGTGTTGATTATTCACTTGATGACCAAGGAAACCTTTATGTCTCTGGGCGCGCGACCGCGTCGGGCAGTTACCAGCAGGATCCATGGACCATGGTTCTTGATCTGGATGATTACAGTATGGTCGCGGAAGGCGCTGCAACCGGTGCACAGCTTAATTATTCGCAGATCAACCATACTGGTCAGGGTCATGAGGCGATTTTTGTCACAACGACATCTGGTCAAAGCTTTTATTACGAATATGGCGGAACCGAAGCGGATACAGCCGGTTCAGATTCATCACAATGGATCGCGAAAACCTCCTCTGCCTTGGCAGAAGCGACCACACCGACAGCCTTGGGCGGTGGCGATCAATGTGCCACATTCGAAGAAATTGAAAACCTGACGCTTACAGAGTTTGATGACACATTTGTGGGTGCCGAAGGCGACGACAGCGTTGATGGTGGCGCAGGCAATGACAGTTTGGCTGGCGGTGCAGGGTCTGACACGCTTATCGGTGGTGAAGGATCGGATACGATCGACGGTGGCGACGGAGACGACAACATCGGCATCGGTGGTGGTGATGTTGCCTCTGGTGGATCAGGCGATGATCTATTTGTTGTTGACCCATCTTTGCCAGATACAGGTCCGATCACCGTTGTCGGTGGCGAAACAGGTGAAGACCTGACCGACCCAACCAATGGGGGCGCAGGCGACACGCTTGATTTGCGCGGTTTGCAGAATGTTCAAGTTGTTTATGATCCAAACAACCCTGAGGCAGGTACAGCCACATATACAAATGATGACGGCCAAGTCGTAACAATCAATTTCTCGGAAATTGAAAATGTTCTGACGGATCCAACTAGCGATTACATTGTCACAGGGACGTCTGGTGATGACACAATCAATGGGTCGTACCTGGGTGATAACGATGGCGATATCGTTGACAACAACGATGGTAACCCGAATAGCCCAAATGTCGGTGATGATGACAGCATCGTTGCGGGGTCTGGTAATGACTTGATCGACGGTCAGGCAGGCAATGATACTATGTTGGGTGAAGGTGGCGATGATACCTTCCTGAACGTAGATGGCGATGGCTGTGATAGCATTGTTGGCGGTGAGACAGAAGAAACAACGGGTGACACGCTTGACCTAAGTGGTGCAGCGGCCGGTGTGTCTGTGACTTATACAGGTGCCGAAGCAGGAACGTTTGGTTTCGCAGGCGAAGGTATGTCTGAGGCGACTGGATCGGTTTCTTCAACGGGGACAGACCCCTATCTTGATCCAACCAATGTCTATGAAGGTTACGGCTTTATTAGCACTGATGTGGTGGTTGGGCATACTGATAATGATGACCTTGAACATATCGTGGTCGACGGCCAAGATTACATCATCATGTCTGGCGCGACAGGCGTTGAAATTTGGGCTATGGACGCGACAACTGGCGAACTGACAAAGAGCCAAAGCCTAGCATTGCCTGAGACGTCCGACCAAGGCCGCAGTGGCATTGATTTGGTGAATATGACCAATGACGCGGGCGAAACGAATACGTTCATGTATGTTCAAAGCTTGAACTTTGTGAATGTCTTTTCGCTTGATAGCGCCACAGGTCAATGGAGCACCGTCACAGGGTATAACTATGGCGATATGCCAAGCTCTGGCGGCAATGAAAATACTGGACTTTCAGGATATTCCGAGGTGCTAACGGTTGCAGACGGTACGACCTACCTCTACACCACATCAGCCTATCTCAACAGCCCAGACAATTACATTAGCCGTTTTGAGCTGGACGCCAATACTGGTGAAGTCGTCCTATCATCGCAGGAAATCTTCAATGCGACGTCCAACGGCGGCTTGTCTATCGGCCAAGTTTCAAGCGGGACACAAATCGTTGAAACAGATGCAGGTTACAAATACCTTACCACAGATGGTCCTGATAAAATCTCTGTCTTTGAAATGGACAGTGCAGGAAATATCTTGCCAGGTCGTACAGTGATTGACCTTACCACCACTGGCAACGTCGCAGATGCGTATGAAATGTTGCAAAACGATGTTTTCATGGATGCGAACGGTAACCTGATTATGGGTTCTGGTTATACCGGTGGCAACGGCGTCGGAGACGGTGGCACCGTACTTGTGATCGATCCAACGGATAATTCGATCCTTGCTCAGCACCATATCTCGAACATGGGCAGTGGCCCCACATATTCTGTCGATGATAATGGTAACATTTACATCACTACTACCGCGCGTAGTGGGGTAAGTGATACATCGCCACATACGACTGTTATAAGCGGTGGTGATTATGCACTGTTGGCATCTGGTTTCGACCAAGACGGCGGGTTTATCGGAACGACCACATCGGCCGATGGCCAGTACTATGGTGCGCATGACAACATCTTGGTCACGACGGTTGATGGCAATAGCTTCCTTGTCCAAGCCAATGCGCATGGCGCAATCGATGGCCCAAGTTCTTGGGTGCCATGGATTACGACGTCGGCTTCTTCGCTGACATCTGCGACAGGTGGCTTTGTTGCAGGCGGTACAATGCCAGACGAATGCAACACGTTTGAAGAAATCGAAAACATTGTTCTGACCGAATTTGACGACACCGTTGTCGGATCTGAAGGGGATGACAACATCACCGCGGGCGGTGGCAATGATAGCGTCACTGCAGGTGGTGGCGATGACACAATCGACGGCGGCGAAGGTGACGACACAATCGACGGCGGCACGGGCAACGATAGCCTCATCGGCGGCGGAGGATCCGACAGTATCACAGGCGGCGAGGGCACCGATACGATTGACGGTGGTGCGGGCGCTGATACCCTGGATGGTGGAGCAGGTGACGATGATATCGTTGCAGGTGGCGGTGACACGGCGCTTGGTGGGTCTGGTGACGATGAGTTCACAATTGATGCATCTGTTCCTGACACAGGTCCGATCACGATTGTCGGTGGTGAAACTGGCGAAGATCTAACTGATCCAACGAACGGTGGCGATGGCGATACGCTTGATCTGACCGGGCTTCAGGATGTGGTTGTGACATACGATCAAACCGACCCAACTTGGGATGGAACCAAATCCGAAAGCGGTACCGTGACCTTTACGAATGATGATGGTCAAACCGTTACGGTCAACTTCTCAGAAATTGAGAATATTGTTGGTGTTGGTCCAGACGGCATTGTCGACGGTGAAGACTTCGGTGAAAACATGTTCATCGGCTACAACGACCAAAATGGTCCAACCGACGGTGGTGGTGACCAGATCACAGGTGGTGACGATACCATCATGGGTAACGGTGGCAATGACATCATCGACGGCAATGGTGGTGACGACCTTATCGATGGTGGTGCGGATAACGACTTGATTATCGGAGCCGAAGGCACAGATACGATGCTTGGCGGTACGGGATCGGACACTATTTATGGTAGCGATGGTCTTGAAAGTGGTAATGCGGATGTCATTGACGGCGGTGCTGGTGATGATGACATCTACTTTACGGCAAGTGATCAAGTATCCGGTGGTTCTGGTGACGATGAGTTCTATGTCGATCCGGGTGATGTTGCAGGTGGAATGACCGTTATTGACGGTGGCAGTGACGCAACAGATGGTAATCCAGATGACAACGCGAACGGCAATAGCGGCGATACGTTGAATCTGGACGGTGCGACAAACGGAGTCGAAATCACTTTCACCGCCGATCCAGAAGCGGGAACTGTGAATGGTTTGGATGGGGACATCCTACCAGACATTAGTTTCTCTGAAATCGAGAATGTTATTGCGACATCTAACAACGACACGATTGACGGTTCTGCGGCAACCGGTCCGTTGAATATCGATGCAGGCGCAGGTGATGATAGCGTTTCAGGCGGCACTGGTGATGACGTCCTCGATGGCGGAGCCGGGAAAGACACCATTGATGGCGGCGAAGGCGATGACTTTATCGATTTCGGTGTCGGCGATGGCGTCGAAGATGTAGCTGTTTTGGAAAATGGCGATGGTAATGACACGATCAAAGGGTTTGAGGCTCCGACTGATAATGGGGATGGAACCTATGGTCCTCAAGATCAACTAGATGTCACAGGTCTGACTGATCCCACAACGGGCGACCCGGTTGTGACAACTGATGTGACAATTACGCCGGATGGCAATGGCAACACAACCTTGACATTCCCTGATGGGACTTCGGTTGAATTGTTGGGTGTTACGTCACCATCGACGGATCCTACGGATCCTGCGACGGAGAGTTGGTTGAATGCGATTGGTATTCCAAGTCCATCTGTTCAGCCGAACTATATCGTTGAGGGGACTGCTGGTGGTGATCTGATTAATGGATCATACACAGGTGACCCAGAAGGTGACATGGTCGATGCCAATGACAACCAGACGGGCACCAATGACGACAGCATCGAAGCGGGTGCGGGTGACGATACCGTTATTGCAGGCGCGGGCGATGATACAGTCCAAGCTGGCGAAGGGGATGACAGCGTCGAAGGTGGTGCAGGCAACGATAGCATCTTTGGCTTTGAAGGCTCTGACACTGTCGACGGTGGGGACGGGGATGATTATATCAACACCCGCACCAGCCCAGGCACAGGTGTTCCTGATATCGGCTATGTGCATCCGACAGATGGCAGCTATAGCTACCCATCAGACCTCGATCCAAACAATGACCGCGACAGCGTTCTTGGTGGTGATGGCAACGATACGATCCTGACCGGTGACGATGCGGATACCATTGACGGTGGCACCGGAGCGGACCAAATCGATGCGGGCTTTGATGCTGACCAAGTTCTTGGCGGTGCCGGTGCCGATAGCATCCAAGGTGGCGAAGGTGCGGATACCATTGACGGCGGCGACGATGACGACGTCATCTATGGTGGTGTCTCGCTTTTGGATCCAACCTATACCGAAAGCCTCAACTATGAGATTGAGGACGTCAACGGCGATACGGATACATCCCACAATAGCGATTATTTGATCGGTGGCGCGGGCAATGACCGGATCTATGGCCAAGACGACAGCGATACGTTGGAAGGTGGCACTGGCAACGACACGCTGGATGGCGGCATCGATGATGACGTTCTTACAGGTGGCGCAGGGGACGATGTCCTCACCGGTGGCCAAGGCAACGATGTCTTTACCTTTGACAACGATGGCGATGACACGATCACCGACTTTGGCGCGGGGATCACAGGGGATGCCAATGATGGCACCGACCAGACCGACAACGATTTTGTTGATCTATCGGCCTATTACGATGGCATCAGCGAGGTCCGCGCTGACCTTGCCGACGACGGTATCCTGAACCAATCCAACAGCACCGCCAACGGCGGTACCGTGGATTATTCGGATAACACGGCGATGACAGGCAGCTTGACCCTCACAGGGGCCACAGCCGGTGATCTGACTTATGACACTACAAACGTCATGTGCTTTACCGCAGGAACGTTGATCAAAACGATCGAAGGACCAAAAGCTGCGGAAGAGATCCGTCAAGGTGATCTGGTCTGGACCAAAGACGATGGCTTCCAGCCGGTGCGTTGGAGTGGCACACGCCGCTTTGGCTCCGAGATGCTGGAGGCGTATGACAACCTGCGTCCAATCCGGATCAAAGCACACAGCCTTGGCCGTGGTTTGCCCCAGCGCGATCTGTTGGTGAGCCAACAGCACCGCATGTTGGTCAACTCGCGCATCACTCAGCGGATGACCGATGAGGATGAGGTTTTGGTTGCGGCCAAACATCTGTTGCAGGTCAACGGGATCGATGTGGATCGGGCGTCCGAGGGCGTGACCTATGTGCACTTCCTCTTTGATCGCCATCAGATCGTCGAGGCCGAAGGAGCGGAAACAGAAAGCCTGTTCACCGGACCAGAAGCGTTGAAAACCGTGACACCCGAAGCGCGGGAAGAAATCCTAACACTCTTCCCAGAGCTCACAGACATGGACCACAGAAAACTCCCCTCGGCACGACCCATCCTGTCAGGCCGAAAAGGACGCAAACTGGCCCAACGTCACAAACAAAACAGAAAACATCTGACGCAGTAAAAGAAAAGCACCCGTACCAAGCAACGGGTGCTGATGAAAACCAGCAACAGCCGCGTGTCTCAATGCGGCTGTTGCTATCTCTAGTTGGGCATACGAACAGCTAAGATTTCCTGCGATTTAACCGTTGCAACTTGTATTACTTGGAGATTCCGATGGTGACCTACACCCTTGACGCATGGCGCATTGATAACGCAACAAATATGACGGGCGGGGACGCCGATGTCGCGGGCAAAACATTATCCGTTCAATCGGCCACCATTAACGACAATGGTGACGGGGGTATTTACGACACCTCGACGTCCGAGTGGGAAACTTTGTCAGGTGGGTCCTTTATGGGGACGTCTTCCATGGATGTTGATGGGGTGTCATATGATCTTACTGGAAACGTAAATTACGGCACACTTACTTTCGCAAACGGTGCAACATTAACAAATGTTTATTTTGTTGAACTTACAACGCGAGCTGACCCAAATGTGCAAACAATGTTAGCGTTTCAGTCACCGTCTTCTGTAATCACAGGGGATATCTATTCGTCGGGTATTACATCCTATTCAATTGTTTCAAAGGATATGCCCTATACAGATATTGTCACGGTTGCTCCGCCGCCTCCGATTTGCTTTACAACTGGCACCCTGATCGCAACACCAGATGGCGAGATTGCGATCGAAAATCTGAAGGTTGGGGATCGTGTTTTGAATGCTGCGGGCGAAGCGGTTGAGCTTCGGTGGATAGGCACGCGTCATGTTGACGGATCTATGTTGGCGCAGTTTCCAAAACTGCGACCTATTCGCATTACTAAAGATGCTTTGGGACACGGGATACCTTCGCAAGACTTGCTTGTATCGCGTCAGCATCGGTTCCTTGTGTCCTCAGCAATAGCACATCGTCTTTTTAACGGGGACGTTTTGGTTGCGGCAATCCATCTGACAGAATTACCTGGCATATTTATCGATGACAGCGTCGATAGCGTGTCTTATGTGCACTTTTTGTGTGATGAACATGAAATTGTCACAGCGCATGGGGCCGCTGCTGAAAGTTTGTATCTAGGGGATCAAGCATTGCAATCCTTGTCACAAGAAGCGATTGAGGAAATCAAAAAACTGTTCCCAAACCTTGATCAAGATCTGCGTGCACTTGATTGTATGATCGCCGATGGGCGGGCACAAAAACGTTTGGTGCAAGAACATATTATGTCAGATCAACCTCTAATCGGATAGAGCCGGGTACAGTTTATCACGTTGCGGAATAACATGACGTGGTTGAAAGCGGTTGAAACTTGGCAATGGTGCGGTATGTCTTTGTGATCTGGTGGGATCTGTTCCGACAGATCATAAAACAGGACATGTCATGCGCACACACACTGACGGCATCCTACGTTTGGGATATCGAAATACTAGACATCGATCGGGCATTCTGCGGAAGGTATCCCTGTGTTGCTCCTCGTACGGTGTACCGCGCGGCAGACGGATATTTAGTGACGATGTGTGGACTTGAAGATGTCAAATGAACCGATTGATGCAATCATTACTTGGGTGGATGGAAACGACCCAAAACTGAAAGCAAAACAGGCGCAGTATTTTACACCCGCAAAAAATGACGACACACAGTCCTCGTCTCGTTTTGTTGACACGGGTGAATTGTATTACTGTATTTCCTCAATTTTGAAATTCGCTCCGTTCATCCGGAATATCTTCATTGTCACAGATGATCAGTACCCTCATGCGCATTTAGCGCGGATCAAAAATCGATTTGGTGAGGAGGTTATGGAACAGATCAAGATTGTTGATCATCGCGAAATTTTCCGTGGGTATGAAAATCACCTGCCGACATTTAATAGCCGTAGTATTGAAACCATGTTGTTCCGAGTTCCTGGCGCGGCAAAGAACTGTGTGTATTTCAATGATGATATGTTTATAGCGCGGCCGCTAACGCCCGAGGACTTTTTTCAAAATAACCGACCCGTAATTTACGCAAGTTGGAAAAGCTCTTTCCTTCCAAGACTGACGAAAAAAATAAGACAAACCAACTATCTGCAAAGACTTGGCATAAAACTTCGAAAACTAAGTTATAAGGAAACGCAGTGTTTTTCTTTTACAACTCTTGGGATAAAGTCGCAGTATCTACAGTTTGACCATTGTCCACATCCATTTTGCCGTGAGACAGTAGGTGATTTTTTTGTAGAGAATGCGGATTTACTCGAGAAAAACATCATTTACAAAACCAGAAGTGAAAAACAATTTTACCTTATGGCAATTTCCAACGGCCTTGAGGTGCTGAAAGGGAAAGTTGAAACATTCCCGATTTCACTCGTTTATTTGAAAATATCAGCAAAACAAAAACAGCTTGAATATGTTGAGCGCAAACAAAAAGAACTGTTAGCAAGGAACCCAAAGTTCTTGTGTATTCAAGAGCTTGTAACAGCAAGCCCAGCAGCACAAGCTGCGGCCATCAAATGGCTGGATGAGTTGATCTAGACGATATCTCTGAACCGATCAGGGATCGTCACGACATCATCTTTCTTTAGATGGCCTGGTTTGTTCCATGCATACCATGGCCGGAACAAAGACATGTGTCGCCGCGCCCACGGGAAAGTTTTATCACCGTCTTTCGGGTGTGCCTCTTCAACCTGACAATATAGCTCCTCACGCTTTTCTTGATGCTTAGTCCAACCCATTTTCTGTCGGTCTGGATCGTCCAGACGAGCCGCGGACAAGTCTTGATCAACATTTCCGAAGTGGAAAACAAAGAGATTTGGATCTATTCGAAAGTTCCGTCCTTTGATGCGGTGCTGCCCCGAGCCCCAACGCAGTCTTTTAAATGTGACCGCGGGTTTCGTATAACGGTGGGAGATAATCGCGTAATTCCGCTGGTTAAGCAAAGGCGCATCCGGTGAAATCGCGGCCTCTTCGGAAGGTTTTTGAACCACGTCTAAACCAAGTCCAGATAGGGAGGAGACATTATTTTTCCCAGAGAGATATTCAGCAAGAGACAGTCCAAGTTTGGGATCTAAAACTACAAATTCGTCAATGTCCACCGCGATCACTATGTCATAGTTCTCATAGAGGCCCCAAGCGATTTGCGTCGTTCTGGCTGCTCTGGATTTCTCCCCTTGCACGACTTGCCGAGCTTTGAATGGCACTGAAATTACGTTGATGCCAGTGGCAGAATCTGGGCGCTCTTGGTCAAAGCCATCGATTACCATGTAAAGGGAATTTGCGCCAAATTCGCGTGAATAATATTCAATCCAACGTTTGGTAAACATCCTGTCGTTGCGGACAGAGGTGAGCACGGCAATTTTTTTAAGTTTGCTTGACATTCTTTTCTCAATTTTCGACCCAAGTTAGCCATACCGCCCAAAAGCGGAAATTACCATAAGGAGAAAGCAAAGGAATCGAACACTGTCGGAGGTTCAGTGGTGAGCCGTGCAGGATTCGAACCTGCGACCCACTGATTAAAAGTCAGTTGCTCTACCAACTGAGCTAACGGCCCACTGCCGCGCTTATTATGAAGAGCCGCCTCAAGGGTCAACCCCGAAAACGAAGAAAATGCGACAATCTCTGGATAAAGTGAATTTCAAGGCGTATATGGCGCGTATGATGTTAAAAAACTTACCATTTATGAAGATGCATGGGTTGGGAAATGACTTTGTTGTGCTGGATGCACGCGATCACCCGATTCCCTTGCCAGAGGCTTTGATCAAGCGCATCGGGCATCGCCACTTTGGTGTTGGCTTTGACCAGCTTGCCGTTATCGAATCCGGTACGGCTGATGCGCATTTGGTCTTTTACAACGCCGATGGCTCAATGTCCGCGGCTTGTGGGAATGCTACGCGGTGCATCGCGCGATTTTTAATGGTGGAGCTCGGAAAAAGTGAGCTAAGCCTGACAACAGAGCGCGGTACCCTATTCGCCAAAGACCTTGGGAACGGGTTAACTTCTGTAAATATGGGGGCGCCGCAACTTATGTGGCGTGACATTCCGTTGGCATCTGAAATGGACACCTTATATCTCCCGATTGAGGGCCAACCGACGGCGACTGGGATGGGAAATCCACATTGTACGTTTTTTGTTGAAAACGCCGAAAACATAGATCTGTCCAAACGCGGTGCCGAAATCGAAGTCCATCCACTGTTCCCGCAAAAAACGAATGTCCAATTTGCCTCGATTATTTCTGACAATCATTTGCGTATGCGTGTCTGGGAACGCGGCGTGGGGGTGACATTGGCCTCTGGTAGCTCGTCATGCGCCACAGCGGTTGCTGCGGCACGGCGGGGTCTAACCGGAAGGTCGGTAACTATTGATCTGGATGGTGGACAGATTTCAATAGACTGGCAAGATGACGGTGTTTGGATGACGGGTCCGACGGCACATGTGTTTTCCGGCGAATTCACCTCTGAATTTCTTGGGGCTTTTTATGACTGAAGCGCCAAAATTCACAACACTGGGATGTCGTCTCAATGCCTATGAATCTGAGGCGATGAAGGAACTGGCCCGCGAGGCTGGTTTGAACGATGTTGTGATCGTAAACACCTGTGCGGTCACCTCCGAGGCTGTACGTAAATCACGGCAAGAAGTGCGCAAATTGCGGCGTGAAAATCCAGATGCCAAAGTTGTCGTGACGGGATGTGCGGCACAAATTGACCCAGATAGTTTTGCTCAGATGGATGAAGTTGATCTTGTGGTCGGCAATACTGAAAAAATGCAGCCCTCGACTTGGACTGATCTTGCGGGTGGGTTTATTGGCGACACCGAAGTGACGCGTGTGAATGATATTATGTCAGTGACAGATACAGCCGGTCACTTGATTGATGGATTTGGCACCCGCAGTCGGGCCTATGTTCAGGTGCAAAATGGGTGCGATCATCGGTGCACCTTTTGCATCATTCCCTATGGACGGGGGAATTCAAGATCCGTACCTGCGGGTGTTGTTGTCGAGCAAATTAAGCGACTAGTCGACAAAGGGTACAACGAAGTTGTCCTGACGGGCGTGGATTTAACAAGTTGGGGAGCAGACTTGCCCAGCCAGCCCCGTTTGGGGGATTTGGTCATGCGTATTTTGCGCTTGGTTCCCGATTTGCCGCGCCTCAGAATTAGCAGCATCGACAGCATCGAAGTGGACGACAACTTGATGCTTGCGATTGCGACAGAGCCGCGTTTGATGCCGCACCTCCACCTGTCTTTGCAACATGGCGATGATCTTATCCTAAAGCGGATGAAGCGGCGACATTTGCGTGACGATGCAATTGCATTTTGTGAGCAAGCACGTTCATTGCGTCCAGACATGACATTTGGTGCAGATATCATCGCGGGGTTTCCAACGGAAACCGAGGCGCATTTTGAAAACTCATTACGCTTAGTCAACGAATGCAACCTAACTTGGCTGCATGTATTTCCATACTCCCCAAGAGAGGGTACACCTGCTGCACGCATGCCCCAAGTCAATGCGCGGGCAATCAAAGATCGTGCAGCCCGTTTGCGGGCTAAGGGTGACCATCAGATCAAACACCATCTTGCACAGCAAGTCGGCGTGACACATAAAATTCTGATGGAGAATGATCGGATGGGGCGAACGGAACAATTTACCGAAGTTCTTTTTGATCAAGAGCAACTAGAAGGTTCAATTGTATCAGCTCGCATTTCCGGCAACACAGGAACACAGCTTATGGTTTCGGGTGCACAGTAATGGATCATCCTATACTCTACTCTTTCCGAAGATGCCCCTACGCGATCCGTGCAAGGTTGGCTATTTTGGTAGCGGATCAAACTGTGAACTTGCGAGAAATTGTTCTTCGTGACAAAGCAGAAGAATTTCTTAAAACATCGCCAAGCGGCACGGTGCCTTGCTTGAAACTGCCTGATAGGGTTCTGGACGAATCCCTTGACATTATGGCTTGGGCTTTGGCGCGAAATGATCCAGAAAACTGGCTACAGATGCCGCCCGAAGGTTATCAGCTGATCGCTGAATGTGACGGTCCGTTCAAACATGCATTGGATCGGACAAAATATGCGTCTCGGTATCCAGATCAAGATGTGGGTCTCAACCGGAGCAAGGCGAACGAATTCTTGTTCAAGCTCAATAGCCAACTGTCAAGGCCCTACCTGTTCGGCGCGTCGCCACGCTTGGCTGATATGGCGATCCTACCCTTTGTCCGCCAATTCGCACATATTGATTACGATGTGTTTTTGCAGTCCGACGTCCCCAATGTTGTCGACTGGCTTGAGCGCTTCAAGGCGTCAACAATATTTGCCCGGGTCATGAACAAATATAAAAAATGGGAGCCAGAAGCCCCTGTGGTGCACTTTCCATAACGAAGCAAATTCATTTTTTGTCTAAAAATATCTTGCGGGGGGTCTGGGGGGCACAAAGCCCCCCAGCTGGACTACAATTTTTCAAAAGTCTCAGAAATTGAAAGTGCCGCACGCGCAGCTTCACGACCTTTCTCAACAAAGTGTGCTTTATAAATTCCAATATGATGCGCAGTTTCTTGGAACTGGTGCGGGGTCAATGAAACCGATAAGATGGGAACATCTGTCTCTAGCCCCACCTGCATCAACCCGTCGACAACAGCAGAGGCTACAAAATCGTGGCGATATATCCCACCGTCAACGACCAAGGCCGCGCACGCGATTGCACTATAGTTTCCGGTTTGTGCAAGGCGTTTGGCCAAGAGAGGCATCTCAAAAGCGCCGGGGACATCGAATACATCAATTCGATCCTTTTCAATGACGTCTGAAAATCCGACCAATGCTTGATCAACAATTTCGGAATGCCATTGCGCCTTTACAAAGGCAAAGCGGGTGTGTGTCATTTGTCATCTCCTTCTAACAACACGTCACCCAAGGCGAATGGGCGTAGAATGACTTCATCCTATCCCATTGTCTCTTCCATCCGGACTTTCACCGTCGGCTTTGGAATTTCACCAAATCTGCTGTCACCCGTGTGGGCCGCTCGCGGGCTATACCGCCGGTGGGGAATTTCACCCCGCCCTGAGAACGAAAGCTACTTGTCAAATTTTGGAATGTGAAACAAGCTGATTTACGACATTTGATTAGGCCAAGGCGATGCACCCCAACAAAATATTTCGTGAAACGGATGAAACGCGGTCAAAAGAATTTATGGCTGAGCAGAGTTTTGGGATGTTCATTGTTCAATCAAGCATACCTTTAATTTCACATGTTCCGTTTATTTTTGATCCGAAGACCTCGTATTGTGAGACACATTTGGTGCGGTCTAATCCCATCGCGCGCAAACTCGCTGAAGAAGAGGTGTCTGCGGTTTTGGTGGTTCAGGGCCCCCAGTCCTATATTTCGCCGGATTGGTACGGAATTGACGATCAGGTGCCAACTTGGAATTACGTGGCGGTCCATGCAAAGGGTCGTTTGTCACGGCTTCCCCAAGACAAACTTTTTGAAGTGCTAGATCGTCAGTCTGGCTATTTTGAAGATCGATTGGCACCTAAGCCCGCTTGGACGATGGATAAACTGCATGAGGAAACCAAAGTGCGGTTAATGAGGCAAATTGTGCCGGTGCGGTTTGATATTTCAGAGTTTCAAAGCACATGGAAACTTGGGCAAAATAAGCCCGATGACGCCAGATTGGGAGCGGCGCGAGGCGTCAGAGAGGCCCAATTGAATGAGCACGCGCAAAGCCTATCAGACTTGATGGAGAACCTACCCTTTATCGATAAGTCAAA
>JALRHZ010000050.1 GCA_023259435.1 Paracoccaceae bacterium
CCAATCGTCGAATATCCCCTTCACCGATCATGGTGCCGGTTGGATTGCCAGGATTGGTGACAAAAACCAATCTGGTCTTGTCACCCGCTGCCGCCAAAATGGCATCGACATCCACAACACGGTTTTTTTCGGGGACAGACACGGGCACAGCGCCAGCGGCCAAGGCAGAAATGCGATACATACTAAACCCATGTTCAGTATAGAGCACTTCCCCACTATCACCCGCGTAAGCATAACTCAAGAACGACAATATTTCATCGCTGCCCACGCCGCAGATGATGTTGTCAGACCACAGATTAAATGTTTCCGCAATCGCGCGGCGCAGTGGCCCATGATCCGTCGTCGGATAGCGATGCAATTCATGTGCGACTTTGCGCACGGCTTCGATCGCTTTGGGGGATGGTCCAAACGGGTTTTCGTTCGAACTTAGTTTTACAACATTTTTCACGCCCTCGACCGTGCTTGCGCCACCTTGATACAGCGCAATCTCCATGATTGAGGGCCTTGGATTAATCTTTGCCATGCATGACTCCCTGTTCGATATGTTCATACTCGGCTGTGACGACTATGACCAGAGCAAAGAAAAAGGCCGCGGCGGTTCCCCGTCGCGGCCCTTTGCATAAAACTGTGTATCTTAGTTCTGTGCGTAGAATTCGATAACGAGGTTTGGTTCCATGATGACTGGATATGGAACATCGCTCAGACCTGGGGTGCGAACGAATTTTGCGACCAATTTGGAATGGTCAACCTCAAGGTAATCAGGAACGTCACGTTCGGTCAATTGAACAGCTTCTAGGATCGCTGCCATTTGTTTTGACTTTTCGCGAACCTCAATCACGTCACCCTCTTTTACGCGGTATGACGGAATGTTCACGCGTTTGCCGTTCACCAATACGTGGCCGTGGTTTACGAATTGACGTGCCGCGAAAACAGTTGCAACGAATTTCGCACGGTACACAACCGCGTCCAAGCGACGCTCTAGCATACCGATTAGGTTTTCGCCTGTATCACCTTTCATACGGTCCGCGTCTGCAAAGATGCGACGGAACTGTTTTTCCGTCAGGTCACCGTAGTAACCTTTTAGCTTTTGCTTGGCGCGCAGCTGCAGGCCGAAATCCGAAACCTTGCCCTTGCGGCGCTGGCCATGCTGGCCGGGGCCATTCGCGCTTGTTCACCGGGGATTTGGGACGACCCCAGATGTTTTCACCCATACGGCGGTCAATTTTGTATTTGGCAGCAGTTCTTTTTGTCATCTGCTGATCTCCTTCTTTTGAAACGATGCCCAAATGGGCAACTATGAAGGGCGTTGTCCTCTTGCACGTACGCACGACAGGAATCCCCTTGCGGGGGCCACCAACACCAATGCGAGAGGCTTATATCCAGATTCGAGATGGTGTCAATGCACGCAGGTGAGGAAAAGCATACTCGTATGAGGACAACTAGATCTGTAATTTTAACAGAATATTAACTTTTGCATTCTTTACTATGTCTCTTCGAGTATTCCTATCTGTATTTATCATTCTACCGACGAGTGGGGTTACCCATTCCGGCGGCACGAATTCGGACGGCTGCCACGCTGGCAGGGAGCCTTATCACTGCCACGGCGGTCCAAAAATGATAACTTCGCCGTCTGGCCGCAGTGTAAAAGACAAAAATTGTTCTGACTTTAGATCATGGCGAGACGCACAAGCATTTTTTGAAAACGCAGGCCAAAACGATCCCCACGACCTTGACCGAGATAATGATGGCATTACGTGCGAGGCATTGCTGTGATTTTCAATCACTTGTCGTTAACCTTCCTATGGCGCAAGAAACAAATCCCTACCCGTAACCGGCGCTATTTCATCCTGCGCGCAGGACAGGTCAAAAGATGATCATTCACCAAGCCACAGGCCTGCATCCATGCGTATACGATCGTCGGCCCGCAAAATTTAAACCCTCTTTTCTTTAGATCTTTACTAAACTTTTGCGAAATTGCCGTTTGCGCAGGCACCTCAGACAGCGCGGCAAATTCGTTCACAATGGGCGCCCCATCGACAAACGACCAACAATAGTCCGAAAAGCTATGCTCTTCTTGCAGGCGTAAATAGGCTTGGGCGTTTGTGATCGTGGCTTCGATCTTGCCGCGGTGGCGGATAATACCTTGATCCTGCAACAGGATATCCACCTCTTCAGCCCCCCAATTCGCAATAACTTCTGGCTCAAACCCGTGAAAGGCCGCGCGAAAGTTGTCACGCTTTTTCAAGATTGTAATCCAACTCAGACCAGCCTGAAATCCATCTAGGATCAGCTTTTCCCACAACGCGCGGCTATCGTATTCGGGGACGCCCCACTCGGTATCGTGGTACGCCTGATAAATCTCCGAAGTCCCAGCCCATCCGCATCTTTCCATAAAATTTGATCCATCCGTTAAATTTATCTTAGCCACTGTGCCCCAAATTGGTCTGAACAGTTTGGAGTGACAGATGGCCCACCGCAATACATTTGATCTTTCACGGGAAGAGACCTCTCCCTTTGCTCAAGCGCAAGCTATCAGCACACAGACCACCTTGGGAATGGTGCAACATGCCGTCGATAACAATCAAGCGTTATTGGCGTTCCAACCCATCGTTCAAAGCCCATCTCCGCAAAATGTTGCGTTTTATGAGGGTCTCATCAGGATCCAAAATGACACAGGCCGCATTATTCCAGCCAAGGATTTTATTACCCAGGTTGAAGAGCGAGAGTTAGGGCGACAGATTGATTGCCTTGCACTTGAAATGGGGTTGCGCACGTTGATGCGGGTACCAGACATTAGACTCTCGATAAATATGTCGGCACGATCAATCGGATATGGCAAATGGCTTGATATCTTGGGGCGCGCGTTGAAACAATCGCCGCACATCGGAGAACGGCTTATTCTTGAAATTACCGAAAGTTCGGCCATGACGGTTCCGGAGTTGGTTGTAAACTTTATGCGCGATTTGCACAAACGCGGAATCAATTTCGCCTTGGATGATTTTGGCGCAGGTCATACATCATTTCGATATCTAAAAGAGTTCCAATTCGACATCTTAAAAATAGATGCACAGTTCATTCGGAACGTCGCAACAGATACAGACAATCAAGTTTTAACACAGGCTTTGATCTCGATCGCTGAACATTTCGAGATGTACACGGTTGCCGAAGCCGTTGAAACAAAACAAGCTTCTGATTGGCTAAGTGCAGCAGGCGTAAGTTTTCAACAAGGCTATTATTTCGCAGCGCCAAGTATCTCTCCACCGTGGAGCGTGCAGAGTGCAACGAATGCGGCACTTTAAATTCGTATACGACTTTGCCCCTATTGCCGCAACGCAGCAAAATCGCTATGGTCTCGCCAGAAAGCCTGAGGGAAGGCTTAGCAGATAGGAGAGACCTGATGACAAATATCGTAATTGCGTCTGCAGCGCGCACTGCAGTTGGCAGCTTTGGAGGATCATTCGCAAACACCCCCGCCCATGATTTGGGCTCGGCTGTTTTGCAAGAATTGGTAAAGCGCGCAGGCGTCGATGCATCAGAGGTTTCTGAAACAATCTTGGGCCAAGTCCTAACCGGTGGCCAAGGTCAAAACCCCGCGCGTCAGGCACATATCAACGCAGGTCTCCCAAAAGAAGGATCGGCTTGGGGCATCAACCAAGTGTGTGGCTCTGGTTTGCGTGCGGTGGCCCTTGCGGCACAACATATTCAGCTGGGTGATGCGGATATCGTCTGCGCCGGCGGACAAGAGAACATGACCCTAAGCCCACATGTGGCCCATCTGCGTGCCGGCCATAAAATGGGTGACGTAAAATACATCGATAGCATGATCCGTGACGGCCTATGGGATGCATTCAACGGCTATCACATGGGACAAACGGCCGAAAACGTGGCCGAGCAATGGCAGATCAGCCGCGATATGCAAGATGAATTTGCCGTAACCTCGCAAAACCGCGCAGAAGCCGCGCAAAAAGCAGGCAAATTTGCGGATGAGATCGTGCCCTTTACTGTGAAAACACGCAAAGGCGACATCATTGTAGACAGTGATGAATACATTCGTCATGGCGCCACAATGGACGCGATGCAGAAATTGCGTCCGGCCTTTACAAAAGACGGCTCTGTGACTGCAGCGAACGCATCTGGCCTAAACGATGGCGCGGCGGGCGCTCTTTTGATGACCGCTGAAAACGCAGAAAAGCGCGGCATCGAGCCTCTGGCCCGCATTGCATCCTATGCAACGGCCGGCCTTGATCCGTCAATCATGGGCGTTGGTCCCGTTTACGCAAGCCGCAAAGCATTGGAAAAGGCGGGCTGGACCGTTGATGATCTGGATCTTGTCGAAGCAAACGAAGCCTTTGCGGCCCAAGCTTGCGCCGTGAACAAAGACATGGGGTGGGACCCTGCGATTGTGAACGTAAACGGCGGCGCAATTGCGATTGGTCACCCAATCGGCGCATCTGGCGCACGCGTTTTGAACACATTGCTGTTCGAGATGAAACGACGCGATGCGAAACGCGGACTTGCAACTTTGTGTATCGGCGGAGGCATGGGCGTCGCCATGTGCCTAGAGCGCCCATAATATGCGCTTAGGGGTGCCGTTTGGCCCCCTGCCCCCAATCGAATAGCCGCAGTGCGGCAATTTCGTCACGAAATAATATTGCAAATAAATAATCTGACTTGTAATTAGATTACCAATTGAAACCGGTCTGAGGAGAGGGAAATGACTCGAACGGCACTTGTAACTGGCGGATCACGCGGCATTGGCGCAGCGATCTCTATAGCACTTAAAGCAGAGGGCTATACTGTAGCTGCAACATACGCAGGCAACGATGAGGCGGCTGCGAAATTCACCGAAGAAACAGGCATCAAAACCTACAAATGGAACGTGGCAAACTATGAAGAAAGCGCCGCGGGCATTGCCCAAGTCGAAGCCGACTTAGGCCCA
Organism: Paracoccaceae bacterium; assembly: GCA_023259435.1. GTDB lineage: Bacteria > Pseudomonadota > Alphaproteobacteria > Rhodobacterales > Rhodobacteraceae > JALRHZ01. The sequence continues at coordinate 4,940 of JALRHZ010000050.1, forward strand.
ATTGATGTGGTTGTCGCCAATGCGGGCATCACGCGCGACGCCCCCTTCCACAAAATGACGCCTGAACAATGGCACCAAGTGGTAGACACCAATTTAACAGGTGTGTTCAACACGGTGCACCCAATTTGGCCAGGCATGCGGGAACGCAAATTCGGACGCGTGATCGTTATCTCATCCATCAATGGTCAAAAAGGTCAGTTCGCACAGGTCAACTATGCCGCCACCAAAGCGGGCGATCTAGGCATTGTGAAATCCCTTGCCCAAGAGGGTGCGCGCGCTGGCATCACAGCCAATGCAATTTGCCCAGGCTACATCGCGACCGAGATGGTTATGGCGGTTCCAGAAAAAGTCCGCGAAAGCATCATCGGACAAATCCCAACAGGCCGTCTAGGTGAGCCAGAAGAAATCGCACGTTGTGTCGTTTTCCTTGCCTCGGACGATGCGGGCTTTATCAACGGTTCGACAATTTCTGCGAACGGCGCTCAGTTCTTCGTATAATATATATGTGCGGAGCCGCACAGGCTCCGCGCGTTTTTACAGGGTGGCATCTTGGCCTTGGTGAATTATCTTTCTCTGCAAAGAAGGAATTCAAAAGATGCTTACAGAAATCGAAGGCCTCCATCACGTTACATCTATCGCCAGCAGTTCGTTGCAAAACAATGCGTTTTTCACCAACGTTTTGGGACTGCGCCGTATCAAAGCGACCGTGAACTTTGATTTTCCAGAGGTGTATCACCTGTATTACGGCGACGAAATTGGGTCGGCGGGTAGTGTGATGACCTATTTTCCATTCGAAAACCGGAAACGGCGCACAAAGGGGGCCGGCGAAGTCGGCGTGACTGTGTTTTCTGTGCCAAAAGATGCCCTTGGTTTTTGGACAGACCGCCTTGCCAATTTCGCCGTGAGCGCACCAAAGATGTCCACAAGTTTCGGTCAAGCGCGCCTCGAATTCACAGGACCAGACGGGGACGAATTCGCCTTGGTCGAATGCGAGGATAACCGCATCCCTTGGACCACCACGACAATCCCCAAAGACGTGGCTATTCGCGGGTTTCACTCGGCCGAGATGCGTCTAAACGAAGTCGCTGCAACGGCGGAACTCTTGAACTTTATGGGGTATGAGAAGTTTGACACCCAAGACGAGATCCAACGGTTCATTTTGCCAAATGGTGGACCCGCAAATATCATCGACCTGCGCACCAACCCCACGGCGGACGCCGCAGTACAAGGGGCGGGTTCGGTACATCACATCGCCTTTTCCGTTAAAGATCGCGCAGCACAGGCAGAGGTCAGGCGTGCCCTATTGGACACCGGATATGCCGTGACGGGTGTTCGGGATCGCAATTATTTTTACGCAATTTACTTCAAAAGCCCACAAGGCATTCTGTTTGAGGTTGCAACGCATGAACCCGGGTTTGATTTCGATGAGGATCGCGCACATTTGGGCTCGGCTTTAAAGTTGCCACCACAACACGAGCATTTGCGAAAAGACTTGGCCACAAAACTAACGCCATTGGACGGCGTATCGTTCTAGGCCGAGGCAAAGACCTGATCCGGGGGACGGTGTCCATCGACATAGGTTTTGATGTTGATGATCACCTTTTCTCCCATTTCGATCCGTCCCTCAACGGTTGCAGATCCCATATGTGGAAGCAAAACAACATTTGGCTGTTCGCGCAGGCGGGGATTGATCTGCGCCCCGTGTTCAAACACATCAAGACCGGCCCCAGCAAGCTCTCCATTGCGCAGCATGCGGGTTAGTGCGTTTTCATCAATCACCTCACCACGTGACGTATTCACGATCACGGCACTGGGCTTCATAAGACGCAAAGTCCGTGCATTTAACAGGTGAAAGGTCGATGGGCTTGCCGGACAATTTACAGAAATAATATCCATGCGCGCCAACATTTGATCAAGGCTTTCCCAATAGGTTGCCTCGAGAGATTCCTCAATTTCCGGTCGCAACCGACGGCGGTTGTGATAATGTACCTGCATTCCAAAGGCCTGTGCGCGCCGCGCGACAGCCTGTCCAATACGCCCCATACCCAAAATGCCCAAACGGCGCCCGCCTAGACGGCCGCCCAAGAATTTGGTCGGCGCCCAGCCCTCCCAATCACCGCGCTGCATTTGCGCCAACCCTTCGGGAATGCGGCGGGTGACGGCCATCATCAAGGCCATCGTCATATCAGCGGTATCTTCGGTAACAACACCGGGCGTATTCGTGACGATAATGCCGCGTTGCCGCGCAGTGTCCACGTCGATATGGTCAAAGCCGGCCCCATAATTTGCAATCATTTTCAGCTGTGAACCGGCCTGCCCCAACACACCGGCATCAATGCGATCAGTGACCGTTGGAACCAGAATATCTGCCTGTTTTACGGCCTGTGCGATCTCATCACGGCTCATAGGTGTGTCCGTATCACGCAATCGAACGTCGAAAAGTTCTGCCATGCGGGTTTCGACCACCTCGGGCAAGCGTCGCGTGACCACAACAGTTGGGCGTTCCTGTGCCATGTCCTTGTCTCCGTGCTTTTCATCGACATCGTTTAATGGCACAGTGACGCAAGAATTCACTGGGCACAAGAACCCAAACCCGCAAAAAATTCGTGATAAACGGAGCAGACAAATGGCCCGCGACACCCCGCGCCCCTTTTTTGAAAATCTAGTGACACTAAGCCTTGTAATTTGCATCTTGCTTGCCCTAGGTGCGCCCCTTGCATCTGCACAGGATCGAGGTCCGGTCACAAACCTTCCGATACCCCGGTTTGTCACGCTCAAAGCCTCTGAAGCGAACGCGCGACGGGGACCGTCTTTGTCGCATCGCATCGATTGGGTGTTCAAACGTCGGAACATGCCACTTGAGGTCTATGGCGAATATGAAAACTGGCGTCGGGTCCGAGATTTAGATGGGGTTGGTGGTTGGATCCACTTTTCACTTTTGTCAGGGGTCCGCTATGTCATGGTGACAAAAGATCTGGCCGCTTTGCACGCGCGCGCCGAGCAAGATGCGCAAATCGTGGCACGGCTAGAATTAAACGTCTTGGCCAAACTGGACGCGTGTACGCCCGAATGGTGCAAGGTCAAAACAGCTGGGTACAGCGGCTGGATCGCCAAAGCAGACATCTGGGGTGTCTATGACACCGAGTTGCGCGACTAATACAGATCTCACATCGCCTTTTTGATCTTGGCAACACGCGCCGCATTTGGCGCCCCTGCTTCGCGCGCAAGAACCCGCCCCTTTCGGTCAATAACAAACACCGACACGCTGTTTGTATCTGCAACCTGTAACGGGGCGTTCAGGACTTTGGCATCAACGTAAACGGTAAAGGTGCGCTGTTGTTGTTGGGCATCAAACGCCGATCGTAACCCGCCGTCAATGAACCCACGCGCAAGACGCGCACCACGCCCAAGCATAAGAACCTGAACATAAGGCCCATCAGACCCAAACCCTAGCCTCTCAATCCAGCCCTCAACATCCTCTTGCTGTGCACGTTTGTAGGCCAGTATCACAACAGTCTTTTGCGCCGGAAGCTCTTGCGGCCATGTGATTTCTTGGCCTGCGATATTTTTAACAACGACAGAAGGAAGCTCTTGGGCGGCCAACATGTTACCATGAAAACCCAGACAGATAACCGACACCAAAGCCCAAATTGAATACCGCATACGCGCCTCCCTTTTTAAGAAACATAGTGTATTATTTCTTGCGGCAATCCACATTTCTAATAATTAGAAATTTGAACGCATCGCGCAATCATAAGGAAGATCATTTTGTGAGCATGGCGTAAATATCCAAGTAAAGTAATAATAAATATTTTACCAATATTCGTGGCGGAGACGAAGTCCGTATAATTATTATTCCCACACAGCAGAATAAATACTAATTAATGTGTTTTTTTAATTGAAAATACGCTTGTTAATGTTCTTGCAGATACCATATCATTCCACTGAATTCCACGCTATTTGTGGGGGCGAATGTGGGGGCTAAAATATAACTAACAACACAAGTGTTTGTAAGTATAAAGTATTTTAGGAGATATTGGCGGACAGACAGGGATTCGAACCCTGGAGACGGTCTCCCGCCTACACACTTTCCAGGCGTGCGCCTTCGACCACTCGGCCACCTCTCCGTTGCGGGTCTCTTTACGGATTGAGGTTCCCCAATGCAATAGCAAAAGAGAACAGTTTTATAATTTTCAGTCAAAAACCAAATGGATGCGCCTGTTTTGTTTGCCCTTCTTTTCGATCTTTGAAATGCGCACCTTGCCAATTTCCGACGTTCTTTTGACATGCGTTCCGCCGCAGGGCTGAAGGTCAACTTGGCGTTCGTCATTGCCTATACGAACAAGACGCACCTGCCCTGTGCCTCGCGGCGGTTTCACGGACATAGTTTTCACCAATGACGGATTAGCATCCAGTTCTGCGTCCGTAATCCATTGATCTGAAACCTGGTAATCTTCGGCTATCAGAGCGTTTAACTGTGCACTTAGTGCATCTTTATCGTCGGGCGGTGTGACCATATCAAAATCCAGACGGCTTTTGACTTCACCGATTGCACCACCTGTTACAGGCAAAGGCACGACGACCGACAAAAGATGAAGTGCTGTGTGCATCCGCATCAATGTGTGGCGCCTTTCCCAATTCAGATGCATCGTTATTTCATCCCCGATGGTCGGGCGAATTTGGTCACCTTCGCTTGGAACAAGCACACAGCCACCGGTATCGGATTTACGGGTCTCGACAATCTCAATGCGATGTGTCCCCCAAGTCAGATGCCCCGTATCACCAGGCTGTCCACCAGAGAACGCATAGAAAATGCTATCGTCGGGTAGAATGCCACCGTCTTGGGTCAGGCCAACGACAGGTGTTGTGAATTGAGTGGCATAGCTATCGGTGATGAACTTAGGCGGTGTCATTCTTGCCTCCATTCAACGCTTCTGGGTTGCGGATCCAAATATCTCGCTGTGCGAATGGGATTTCAATGCCCTCTTCGGCAAAGCGTTCAGCAATGGAATGGTTGATGTCGGTTTTGACCGAGAGCATCCAGTTGATATCGCGCAGGATCACGCGAATTTCGAAATCCATACTGTCTGCACCAAACCCTTGGAACGCGACCGAGGGCGCCGGATCCAATAGAACCATGGGATGGTTTTGGGCAATCTGAAGCAGGATGCTTTGGACTTTACGGGTATCGTTGCCATAGGCGACACCAACAGGCACAATCAGACGCCCAACCGTGTTCCCGCGGGTCCAGTTGGTCACAACTCCACTTACAAGGTCAGAGTTTGGAATGATCACATCTGTTCGATCAAAGGTTTCGATCCTCGTTGATCTGACCGAGATATTTCGGACATATCCCATCTGTCCCCCGACCTCGATCCAATCCCCCTCGGTGACGGGACGTTCGATCAGCAAGATGATCCCAGACACAAAATTGGAAACAATATTTTGCAGACCAAAACCGATCCCAACAGACAAGGCACCGGCAACAATCGCAAGCGACGACAGATCCAAGCCAGCACTAGAAATGGCGATAAGGGCGGCGAGGAATATACCAACATAGCCAAGGCCCGACACGATCGCATTCTGCGCGCCCACGTCGATTTGGGTCTTGGGCAAAACAGAGCTACGCAAGGCCGTTTGCACTAACCGTGTTGCTGTATATCCAATCACAAAGATCACAACGAACGTTAAGAAATCGGTCGGTGAAATGCGGCTATTGCCTACCTCAAACCCATCTTGGAACCGTGTCCAGAGTTCGGTCAAACTGGTCACGCGTGTGCCCCATACGAGGGCAAAAACCGGCAAAGCGAGTACCGTGAGAGCAAAACCAATTAAGACGGAAAATAGCGTTTCAGATGCGTTTTCGCGGTTGAGTAGGATGCAATAGGTTGTGGTCAACAGACGCTGCAACACGACGATCAAGATAAGGATAAATAAAGATTGGACAAAGGCAAATGTTAGGAATTCAGCTGCATTTGTGTATCCAATTGCGGCCATAACCGGCGCCACATACCCGATAAAACGCGTCACTTGTCCAACTTGGGAGGCAATCCGCAAGCTAAGGGGCGAGACATCAGTTTGTTTGGCTTCAACTTCTTTTGCGACTGCCGCACGAATAAGCTGTGATATGCGGATCAGTAATATTGATGCAAAGATGATGGTTGGGAGGGTTAGCACCGCTTTTGTTGCTGCAGTAAAGAATTCAGTTTCGTCTAAGAAACCGACGATTTTCCAAACCACCAAACTCACCCCAAGCCAAGTGATCAGGTTCAAAAAATTTGTGGTCCGGGCTTTACCAAGATGGGCGCTTTGAACGCCCAACCAACGTGCGCCAAGGATCCATGCCCCCCAAAGAGGAACGTTTTGAACAATAGCCGCCCCGCGAGTGCCAAGAACACCTGTGTTCACCAAGGCAATACTTAGCAAGCTGATCCCAATGAGACTCATAAAATATGGGATCACCTCTCCGATACCGTTTCGGATGGCACGATACCCTCGGCCATAGCTTTCACCAGATAATTGCGGCGCTTTGAACCCACGAAGACCCAGAAGAAGAAGAGATCCCCCAAGCACCCCAAGAACCAATGCACCCAAAATTTTCCCAGCAAGATTGGTATCAGCACGATCAGTGCCCCAATAAACGAAACCGTCGATCCCGTTCACCCCATCCGCCAGCCATCGCGTAATGTCTTGATATGCCAAAGCCCAAGTCGCTGGTCAAATCGGCAAAGGGCCCTGTTTAAAAAGCTCGCTTGCTTGGCGTTTACGCAGTAATTCATCGATGCCCGAGATAATGGCGACCGATCGTGTAAAGGCTTCTTCGGCACGCAACACTGGTGCTGTTAGTACCAACAGCTGAGCCTGTAGCTCAGAACGTCGATCCGCGACCGGATCCTCAGCTCCATCTTCTGGGACTGGCCCTAGGGCTGCGATCTGTTCTTGGACAGACGTAATACGCGTTTTGTTTGTGCTTTGGGCGGCAACGAAAACCTCACGCCATGACACCGTCTTTTCACGCAAGGTTTCAAGAGTTTGATCCGCGGCGCGCCCTGCTTCAATCAGAGTTTCAATATTGGCTGCTTCTTTTTGCCATAAAACATAATCCGGACCATCACTTTCCGCAAAGGCAACCGAGGCCAGCATAATCAGCGCACATGCCGCGAATAGACGTTGAAGCCAGTTCATCATTATCGTGTCCTATTCGGCGTCTTCAAAAACACCTGGGATGCTTGCCGGTGCGCGATCAAGCCACTGGGGCACAGGAAGGTTTTTTGACCGCAAGAACTCTGGGTTATATAGCTTTGATTGATACCGCGTTCCATAATCGCATAAGATTGTTACGATCGTATGGCCTGGCCCTAGATCCTTGGCCATTTTTATGGCCCCTGCGATGTTGATACCGCTTGATCCACCAAGGCACAAACCTTCGTGCTCTAATAGATCAAACACAATTGGAAGGGCTTCTTCATCCGAGATTTGATACGCAAAATCTGGTTTTAGGTCTTTGAGGTTTTCAGTGATACGGCCCTGCCCGATCCCTTCGGTGATTGATCCGCCCTCTGACTTCAATTCCCCATCGGTGTAAAAGCTATAAAGTGCCGCCCCCATCGGATCAGCCAGACCAATTTTCACGCCCTTGTCCTGAAGCGCAAGGGCAACACCTGCCAGCGTCCCACCGGACCCGCAGGCACAGATGAAACCGTCAACTTTTCCGTCCGTTTGGGACCAAATTTCTGGGCCCGTTGTCTCAATATGCGCTTGGCGGTTTGCCGTATTGTCAAATTGATTGGCCCAAATTGCACCATTGGGTTCGGTTTTGGCCAATTCGTGTGCGAGACGTTCGGAATAGCGCACATAGTTGTTAGGGTTGCGATACGGCGCTGCGGGCACTTGGACCAATTCAGCACCGGCCAAGCGCAGCATGTCTTTCTTTTCTTGGCTTTGGGTTTCAGGGATCACAATGACCGATTTAAATCCCATCGACGCCCCAACAAGGGCCAGTCCGATCCCTGTGTTCCCGGCCGTCCCTTCGACAATAGTCCCACCCGGTTTCAAATCACCCCGCGCAATTGCATCTTTGATGATGTAAAGCGCGGCGCGATC
>JALRHZ010000051.1 GCA_023259435.1 Paracoccaceae bacterium
AATGTCTTTGGCGCGCGGATCAATTTGGCGCGTAAGTCGAGATCAATCGGCGCACCGCGCGACAGAGGGTCACGATCCGACAAGAGGGCCGCAAAAGCGGCAGCAGGTTTGCCGCAGGTGATCAACATATGTGCCAGACGTGGATGCAAAGGAAGCTGAGCAAGTGCGGCGCCATGCGGCGTAATGCGCCCGTCTTGTAAAGCCCCAAGCGTGGCTAATAGATCTTGGGCCTCTGTATATTGAGCCTGTGGCGGTGGCGTTAGGAACTTTAAATCCTGCGGCAACGCGCCCCAAGCCGCCAATTCAAGCACAAGCCCCGATAGGTCTGCCACTTCGATTTCAGCGGGCGGAAAGGCCGGCAGGGTGCCCTCTTCTGCTTTGCTCCAGTTTTTGTAACAAACCCCTTCTTGGACACGGCCCGCGCGGCCCATGCGTTGGCGGGCCTCTGCGCGGCTTGCACGTTCGGTGACCAAACGGGTCATACCTGTCGCCGGATCAAAACGCGCGCGCCGCGACAATCCGCTGTCAATCACTGTGGTGATGCCTGTGATTGTAAGGGACGTCTCTGCAATCGAGGTCGCCAAAACAATCTTTCGTTTGGTGGCATGAGGCTCAATCGCTTTGCGTTGCTCTGCTAATTTCAAAGCGCCATACAAAGGGGCGATTTCGGCATGTGGCAAGCTGGATGTCAACCGGCTTTCGAGGCGCCGTATGTCCTGTTCCCCCGGAAGGAAAACCAAAATATCGCCCTGCGTTTCGGTCCATGCTTGATGGGTCAATTCGGCCATGGCGCTCTCAAGAGAGGTGTCTTTGGAGAGAGGTCTTGGCCTGTGGATGTCAGTGACCGGATAGCTTTGCCCTTGGGATTGAACAATCGGTGCGTCGCCCATCAGCCGCGCAATAGGCTCGGCATCCAAGGTCGCCGACATGACGACCAGTTGCAGATCTTCTCTTAAGGCCTCTTGGACCTCAAGACATAGGGCAAGACCTAAATCAGTCGTCAACGCGCGTTCGTGGAATTCGTCGAAAATCACACATCCTATCCCAGACAGTTCGGGATCGTTTTGTAGCATTCTGATCAAAATGCCTTCGGTGACCACCTCAATCTTTGTGGCTTTCGAGGTTTTGGTCTCGCCGCGCATACGATATCCAACGGTCTGACCTACCTCTTCGCCCAATGTCTCTGCCATCCGCTCGGCCGCGCCTCGTGCCGCAAGGCGGCGCGGTTCAAGCATCAAAATACGACCTTTGATTTGGTTGCGTGCGTGCAATGCAAGCGGGATATGGGTGGTTTTTCCGGCCCCAGGCGGTGCGCATAACACAACACGCCCGTCCTGTGCCAAGGCGGCACAAAACGCGTCTACAGCATCAAGAATCGGTAATCGGTCTAACACGCAGCCTTTATTGACGAACAAACCGCGCGCGTCCACGCAATGTTTGGATTGTGAATTCATTCAATCTAAAAACATTGCCTTTTGCGGCATAGGTCAGTGAAAAGGGAAAGCTAACCCCCTCGGACAGCTCAGACTTGTTGAACCCATCCACGCGCTTGTATAGACCGCGACAGCTAAGTGACTGTCCCGAAATCTTTGCATTGCTAAGTGTGACCTGAACCCGTCGTGCCCCGTCAAAGATGTCGATTTTGCTGGTGCAGGGCGATGATTTGGGCTGATCTGCAAGGGTGGCGATGATACCAGTCATCGGATCAACTGTTCCTTTTTGATCAGAGGGATCCGCCCAATATGGCTTGGCCAGTTTACTTGAGTTCACTCTAGGCAAGCCGTTTCGATAGGTTATGGATTGCTCCATTTTCCGGCGTCCCGTGTCCGAGCTTTCGGTATAGCGTTGTGGTCGATAGGTTCCGTTTTGCAGGGTGCCTTGTGAGGTGGCTTTGTACCGGTACTTGGCAATCGCGCCCACGATTCCTGTAGATTGCAATACCCCAGAAGACGAATAACTGTTGCCAGATTGAGCAACCGCATACTGCAATTCGCCAATTTTGATACCACTTACATAAACATCATAGGCTGCGCGCTCTGTCTCTGCTTGCGCCAAAGAGCCACAAAGCATCAGGATACCTAAGAGGGCGGTTTTGAAAGACTGTTTTACATGGGGCATTTCGGCGCGACTTCTTTTTGTTTTCGTCAAAGGGTGGACTTTGCACCCCAGAACAAGGCAAGAAAAAGCACTGAAGGTCAACGGACCAAACTTTTAATTGCGAAAACCTGCCGAGAGACGATGTTTGATCAAGAAAAATGGGCTGAGAAAATTCTAGCGGGCGACAGGCGCACGTTATCGCGCGCGATCACCCTTATTGAAAGTGCAAGGGCAGATCATCGCGCTCAGGCAGATTTACTACTAGAGACCCTGTCACAGGCACGACAAGATGCGCAGCCCACGCCGGTGAAACAGGCATTGCGCATTGGCCTGTCCGGAACGCCAGGTGTAGGCAAATCCACGTTTATCGAAACCTTTGGGACGTTTCTAACGGCCAAGGGATTGCGTGTTGCGGTTCTGGCTGTGGATCCCAGCTCGTCTCGATCAGGCGGGTCGATTTTAGGTGACAAAACACGTATGGATCGATTGTCCCGTGACCCCAATGCGTTCATTCGCCCATCACCGAGCCAATCCCACCTTGGCGGAGTTGCAAAGCGCAGTCGCGAAGCCGTGGCTCTGTGTGAAGCGGCCGGATTTGACGTTGTGTTGATTGAAACCGTGGGCGTGGGGCAATCGGAAACCATCGTTGCGCAAATGGCCGATTTGTTCGTCTTGCTTCTTGCGCCTGCAGGAGGGGATGAATTGCAGGGTGTCAAACGCGGCATCATGGAGATGGCCGATTTGATCCTTGTCAACAAAGCAGACGGTGACCTGAAGTCTGCAGCCATGCGCACCTGTGCGGATTACGCAGGGGCGTTGCGTCTATTGCGCAAGCGTCCCCAAGACCCCGAGGGCTATCCCTGTGCCATGACCGTGTCTGCGTTAGAGGAAAGTGGCACGCAAGAAGCATGGGAGCGCATGACCAAATTGACGACTTGGCGCAAAGAGGCAGGAATTTTTGACACCACCCGCGCAGACCAAGCAAAATTTTGGTTTGAGGAAGACATTAAACAGGCGCTTTTGGCGCAGTTGAACGATCCGCAACATCGCACGACCCTTGAGGCGTTGGGCCAAGAGGTGGCACAAGGCAAAAGGCCAGTTGGAACTGCTGTGCGCCTGTTCTTAGATCGCTTGGGCCAAGACAAGACGATTCGAGGGTAAGGCGCAGGTTGCGATGTTAGAATGCCCGAAAATCAAATCAATCTTGTGAAAAGTCGTAAATTTCGACGGAATTTTGATGTGACGGCGCTTGACCTTTGGATCCAACCGACCTAGAAGCAGCAAACAAATTTCGGCGCGGCCTGAGCGGCGCCTTTTTACTTTGGCAGCACTTTGTAATCTGCCGCGAAACTGAAAGAGGTAACTGACATGGCTCGCCGTTGCGAATTGACCGGAAAAGGCCCGATGACTGGCAATAATGTCAGCCACGCAAACAACAAAACACGTCGTCGCTTTTTGCCGAACTTGAATGACGTCACACTACAGTCCGAGACTTTGGGCCGTGGGTTCAAATTCCGCATTTCTGCGGCAGCTCTGCGCACTGTGGACCACCGTGGTGGTTTGGACGCGTTCTTGGCAAAAGCGAAAGACACTGAGTTGTCTGACAACGCGCTAAAAGTGAAAAAAGAAATCGCGAAAGCACAAGCTGCTGCATAAGGCTGATTGTCGCAGATTTTCTGAACACAGATTGAAAGCTCTATCGTTTTTCGGTAGGGCTTTTTTAGTGTCTGGGCAAAGCTGCCTAGGACAGGAACGCGATTTATGAACTTGAAACCCCTCATATCGTTTTTTGCATGCTGTGTGCTTATCGCGGCGGCCTTTGGCGCCTCGCTGGTACACGTTATGAAATCCCCTGTGGATCAGGTTGTGATTTGTGTGGGGTCGGGGTCTATTGTCGTGTCTGTTGATGAAGACGGTCAGCCTGTTGCACCAAAACCCATTTGTCCCGAATGTATCGGCGCTTTTGCAGACCTGGCGCATTTGGGTCAGTGCGCCATGCCGATGCAAACAATCGCCAAGGCGACGATGCATTGGGCTGTTGCTGATCTAATCTCTGTCCCCCTTGTTCGCAAAGCAGATGCCCGAGGCCCGCCGCGTTTGTCTTAATTTTTTGGCTTTAACAAAATTAGACAAACGAGGAAAATAACATGTCTATGAAAACTCTTGTACTGGCTGCGGTTTCTTCTGTGGCTCTTATGCAATCTGCTATGGCGCAAGATATCCAAATTATGGATGCCTATGCGCGGTCATCTGGGCCGATGGCCAAAGCGGGTGCTGCCTTTATGCATATAATGAATACGGGCACATCAGACGATAGATTGATTGACGCAAAGTCGTCTGCGGCGAAAAAAGTGGAATTGCATACGCATATCGATATGGGCGATGGGGTGATGAAAATGACCCATGTCCCCGAAGGTTTTTCCATCCCAGCAGGGGAGGCGCATATGCTTAAGCGCGGCGGCGATCATGTGATGTTTATGGGGCTCACTGCTCCGTTTGAGCAAGGAAAATTGTTGGACGTGACCTTGGTTTTTGAACGGGCCGGAGAGATCGAGGTGCAAATTCCAGTGGATCTTGAGCGCAAAGCAACGCATTCTATGAACCATTAATCACGGTGCGCAAAGAGGGCGAAAGATATGACACGGGTGTTGTTTGTATGCTTGGGAAATATCTGTCGCTCTCCCAGCGCTGAGGCGTTGTTTCGATCTGAATGTCGACGCCGTGGATTGGCCTATGCGCATGACAGCGCGGGCACGGGGGCGTGGCACGTTGGTGAGGCACCCTATGCGCCGATGCAAAAGGCAGCCTTGGCACGTGGAATTGACATGTCGGATTTGCGCGCGCGACAAGTTCGGACATCAGATTTCTATGAATTTGACCTGATTATTGGGATGGATGCGTCCAATATGTCGGATCTTGGGCGTTTGGCCCCCACCGATGCGGTTGCCAAGATCCGTCACATGGGATCGTTTTTAACAAAGACCCAAACGGACAATAAAGACGTGCCGGATCCCTATTACACGCGAAATTTTGATGCAACGTTGGACATGCTAGAGGATGCTATGCCCGGGCTTTTTGCATATCTCGAACAAATCGCAGCTTAGGCCCCCATCGAGGGGGCCACACTGCGGGTCTGTTGGCACAGACCATTAGGGGCGTAAATAGGAGTATCCGTCCTCTTGAAGCTCCATCAAGCGTACCACGCCAGAAGGGACCATTGTCGCTTCGGACATAAGGGCCACGTCTTTGCCTGCTTTCTTGCTCATATTGCGATGGGTGTTTCCGCAAGCGGCAAAAGAGATATTGTCCATTTCCAAAGACATTGTGGAAATACGGTCTGCCACAGGTGATTTATCCGCCACAAACATATTAAGCCCCGGACCATAGGCAACGATTTCAATAATGACCTCATCACCTTTGGCGCTATAGTAGGCATCCACATTTTTGGCATTATTCAGGGCCAAATTCATCGTAAAGGGATCATTCTCATCCACATGGATGGCCAGTTTGTGCACCTCGGCCCAAACGGATGTGGCGCTGAGGGCGATGCAGGTGGCGGCGGTTGCCAAGAAATGTCTCATGTCTCTCTCTCCTGTTGAATATGCCGTTGTGTTTCGACATTGATAGGCAAAGCTTGCGCAATAATACCCAGTCTGTCACGAGAATTCTACAATGAGGCAGAGAGGACTGGGAATTCGTCTTGCTTTACCTCTTGGCAAGTGGGGTGAGTTTGCGTATAGACGCGCCTTGATTGATGAAAAGGATCTGGCACATGGTCGGCAGCGCAAACCTTAATATTATGCTTAAAACCGCACGCAAAGCAGGGCGGTCTTTGGTCAAAGACTTTGCCGAAGTAGAAAACCTACAGGTGTCATCAAAGGGTGCTGGGGATTTTGTGTCACGTGCGGATGTGGCTGCTGAGAAAATCATCAAAGAGGCCTTGATGGAGGCGCGTCCCACATATGGTTTCGTTGGAGAAGAAGGTGGCGAGGTTGAAGGGTCTGATCCAACACGTCGTTGGATTGTCGATCCGCTTGATGGGACCACAAATTATCTTCACGGCCTGCCGCACTGGGCGATTTCCATAGCCCTTGAACATAAAGGCCAAATTATCGCGGGCGTTGTGTTTGATCCAACCAAAGACGAGATGTTCTTCGCTGAAAAAGGCCAAGGCGCGTGGATGAACGAACGCCGCATCCGTGTCTCGGATCGGGCGCGTATGATTGAAAGCATTTATGCAACCGGCATTCCCTTTGGCGGGCGGCCTGATCTACCTGCCACGTTGCAAGATCTTGCGCGTGTGATGCCTGCATGTGCGGGCGTGCGACGCTGGGGCGCGGCTGCGTTGGATTTGGCCTATGTGGCGGCTGGTCGATACGAAGGCTTTTGGGAGCGTGGCTTGAACGCATGGGACATTGCCGCAGGTATGATCATCGCAAAAGAGGCGGGCGCAATGGTGGATGCGATCACAACAGAGCGGTCTCCTTTGGAAGACCGGACAATCATCTGTGCAAACGAGCTTCAATTCGAAAAATTCGCGAAATTGATCCGCAACGAATAGGCGATTTACCGGTCGCTCGGGTGGTCATGCCGCCCGTTTGTCCATGGAACGTTTTCGATATCCTTTGGGTTAATCCCCTCTAGGATAGCAACGTTGATACCAAATTCATTTGGGTTGGACCTGCGTTGGTGGTGTGTGTAGATGCCACATGTTTTGCAAAAATAGTGTTGTGCCGTGCCCGTGCCCCATGTGTATAGCGTCAAGTTTTCTGCGCCTTTGGTGATCTGAACACCAGAGAGTGGCGCGCTGACCGCAATGGCACCACGGCGTGCGCAAAAGGTGCAATCGCACCGGCGGGCTGTATTTAGGCCATCTGATAACTCAACCGATAATTCCACTGCGCCACAGTGACAGGTGCCTTTCATTGCCGAGGCCTCCTTATCTTGGGAATGGTGGTTCTTTCAAAGGCATACTGTGCTTCGGGGTGGGGCGGATGGCCATGGGTTTGGTCCCAATACCCGCGGCCCCCTCTTTTTGACCAGACCGGCAAGCATAGTGCAAAACCGGCAACAAACCCGCCAATATGTGCCCAATAGGCGACGCCGCCACTGGCTGAGGGGGTTCCAAGACCCCCGAAAACTTGAAGTGCGAACCAGACCCCCAAAACGATCCATGCAGATAGGCTAAAGATTTTGAAAAAGATGATGAGAATGAGGATCACATCTACTTTGGCGCGTGGGTACAACAAGAGATATCCCCCCATGACGCCCGCTATTGCGCCCGAGGCTCCCACCATGGGGATTTGTGATGTTGGATCAAAGGCAACTTGGACAAGCGCCGCAGCGATCCCTGAGGCCAAGTAGAACAAAAGAAATCCAACATGGCCCATTTCATCTTCTAGGTTGTCGCCAAAGATGTGCAAAAATAGCATATTCCCTGCGAGGTGCATAAAGCCTGCGTGCAAGAACATTGAGGTTACAAGGCTCAGGTACCCGTTTCCATCCGTCACATAGGCAGGGATAACCGCATAGGTTCCGTAAATATACGACATGACACGCGCATTATCCATGTCGCCCCAATAGGACAAAAAAATCCCACAGTTCATAATAATCAACGCGTAGGTCACATAGGGCACGCGGCCCGACGGGTTATGGTCGCGAAATGGAAACATGGGGCCAACCTTAGGCGTTGGCCCCAAAGCGTCAAGCTTTTCCTGCCAATAGGGCTGCGTTTCCGCCCGAGGCCGTGGTGTCGATACACACATGGCGTTCTGATAGGACATATCCTTTATCAGGGTGCCCTACGATGAGGGGGAGAATAGGACCATCGCGCGATGCCAAAGCTTTGGCATAGGTTTGCGCGCTGGTGTGATCGCCCCACCACACGACCGCTGAAAAACCGCTGAGTGTTGTCAATTTGTCCGGCGCAACATGACCTGTCGCCGCTACTGCAGTTCCGCCCAATGCGCGCACAGCTTGTGCTTGTTCATTGGCCACATCTTGGGAAGGCCCAAGACATAGAACAGGGCCGCGTGACATATGCGACAGTTGGTTGGCCTCACCGGTTGGCCCTGGAAGGTTATCGGTAAGACGCGTTTGATCTGGGGATGTTTGTGACAGCTGCGATTGCAACGCGTCCACGGAATTATCGGTGTCCCACTTGGCCGCGACAATTTTGGCCGCGTTTTTACGGAACCGACTGATGTAAAGCGGCCCGCCTGCTTTGGGTCCTGTGCCCGACAATCCTTCGCCACCAAAAGGTTGGCTTCCAACAATTGCGCCAATTTGGTTGCGATTGACATAGATGTTGCCGGCTTGGATCTTTGTGCTGATCTCATCCACACGGTCATCAATGCGCGTGTGCAAGCCAAAGGTCAGACCATAGCCTGTGGCATTGATATCCTCGATCACTTGGTCAATGTCTTCTGCCTTGAACGTGGCAATGTGCAAAACAGGGCCAAAGATTTCCCGTTCGAGATCTTGAATACCAGTCACCTTGATCAACGTAGGGCTGATAAAGTGCCCCACATGAGGCCGCGGCAGTTCGTGGATGATATGACCCGCGAGGCGGGCGTTTTCGATATAGGCCGAGATAGAAGCCTGAGCCTCTGTATCAATAACCGGCCCGCTGTCGGTGCTTAGGTCCCATGGATTGCCTAGGGTCAATTCGTTCATAGCGCCAATCAACATGGTTTGCACCGTGTCCACCACATCTTCTTGGACATAGAGGCATCTCAGGGCGCTACAGCGTTGGCCAGCGGATTGAAACGCGCTTTCAATGATTGAGGTCACAGCCTGCTCGGGCAGGGCGGTGCTATCCACAATCATCGCATTCAGGCCACCAGTTTCCGCAATCAAGGGTGCCTCAGGTTTTAGGTTGGCCGCCATGGACGCGCGGATCAATTTGGCGGTATCGGTCGAGCCCGTAAAGGCCACGCCATCCGCCATCGGATTTGAGGTCAGAGCCGCCCCAATGTCGCCCGCACCGGGTAAGCCAAACAAAACGTCCTTTGGAACACCGGCCTGATGCATCAGGTCGATGAGACGATAGGCGATAAGGGGCGTTTGCTCTGCGGGTTTGGCCAGAACTGCGTTTCCTGCCGCCAACGCCGCCGAGATTTGTCCGGTGAAAATGGCCAGAGGAAAATTCCAAGGTGAGATACAAACGAACCGTCCGCAAGGGGCAGAGGTATCTGCCTGAGTTGCATAATAGCGTAGAAAATCGACCCCTTCGCGCAGCTCGGCAACTGCGTCCATTAAGGTCTTACCAGCTTCGCGGTGCAAGAGCGCAAACAGCTCGCCATAATGTTCTTCAAACAAATTGGCAGCCTTGTTCAAAATTCGCGCGCGCTCGGGTGGGGACGCAGTCCATGGCGTTGCTGTGGCGAATGCGGTTTCCACGTCTTTGGGTGTGGCCCAGCGCACGTGGCCAACAACATCAGACGGGTCCGAGGGGTTAACGACCTCTGTAGGTGCGGTGCCCTTGGCGTTGGGGATCTGAGGTTCTGCGGTCCATGAATGGTGTTGAAACGGCGCGCGGGCGTCTTCGATTTCGGCCAAGGTTTTTTCATCAGATAGATCAAACCCTTTGGAATTGATCCGTTCCGGTGCGAACAGTTGGGTTCCCTTTGCCAATGTCGCAGGGCTTAGATCCGCTTCAAAGGGATCTCTTGCGATAACGCTTGCGGGGACGGTCTCATCCACAACTTGGTTCACAAAGCTGCTGTTGGCGCCGTTTTCCAAAAGTCGGCGCACAAGGTATGCCAACAAATCCCGATGCGGCCCAACAGGTGCATAAATTCGACAGCCTGTCTTTTCTTGGGTCTTTACAATCTCATGCAGGGTTTCCCCCATGCCGTGTAGGCGTTGAAATTCATAGGCAGCAGTATCAATATCCTTGGATTTCGCAATCGACAAAATCGCCGCCATCGTATGCGCGTTATGTGTGGCAAATTGCGGATAAATGCGATCTGTCATGCCCATAAGGGTTTCTGCGTTCAAAATATAGGACACATCTGTGGCGGCTTTGTTGGTAAAGACAGGAAATTCATCCAAGCCCTCGACCTGTGCCAGTTTGATCTCGGTATCCCAATAGGCCCCTTTGACCAAACGCACCATGATCTTGCGGTCAAATCGCTCTGCCAACTCATAGAGATGGCGGATCACGTGATTGGCGCGTTTGCCATAGGCTTGGACAACGACACCAAACCCGTCCCAGCCCTTTAATGCAGGCTCAGAAAGAACAGTCTCTATCACATCCATCGACAGGGCAAGCCGGTCTGCTTCTTCGGCATCAATATTCAGGCCCATCCCCGCAGATTTGGCCAAAAGGGCCAAAGAACGTAGGCGCGGGACCAGTTCATCCATAACCCGTGCGCGCTGGGCGACTTCATAGCGGGGATGCAACGCAGAGAGTTTCACCGAAATGCCAGGATTGCGGCGGATATCGGTTTGTGTGCAGCGCTCGGCAATTGAGAGGATCGCGCGCGAATAGGCAAGGTGATAGCGTTTGGCGTCCGTATCTGTTTTAGCCGCCTCGCCAAGCATGTCATAGGAATAGGTGTACCCTTGCGCTTCACGCTGTGCGGCACGTGTCATTGCCTTATCAATGGTTTCGCCCAAAACGAATTGGCGCCCCATCTCTTTCATTGCGCGTGAGACAGCCGTGCGAATGACTGGCTCGCCCAAGCGTTTGACCGCGTTGCGCAGGTGCCCAACAACGCCGGGCGCGTCGTCTTGTAAGATTTTACCCGTGAGCATCAAGCCCCAAGTGGATGCATTCACCAAAGGAGAGGTGGAATGGCCCATATGCTTGCCCCAGTCAGAGGGCGCAATTTTGTCTTCGATCAGCGCATCAATCGTTTCTGCATCTGGCACACGCAACAAGGCTTCGGCCAAGCACATCAGCGCGACGCCCTCTTCGGTTGACAGACCGTATTCGGCCAAAAAGACCTCCATCAATCCCGGCTGTGAGGCGGTGCGAATTTCTGTGACAAAGTCCTCGCATTGGGCCGAGATTTCTTGCCTTTGCTGTGGCGACAGGGTGGACGCGGTGATCAAATCCCCAACGACTTGTTCCTCGGGGCGATATGTTTCCGTGTCGATCAGTTTGCGAAAAGTGCTCATAGCCGTCCCTTTTATCTTGTTCAGAGTTTAAGGTAGAATATCAGGGTAAACTTGGGTAAAATGACTTATATAAGCGTCAGAAAGGTTAAAGTTGCCTAAAATTTCAAATATATTTGGTGAAAGTGACAGCTCGGGCCTAGATCGGTTTGATTTAGAGATTCTTGACGTCCTGTCCAAAGACGGCCGCATCAGCATCACAGACCTCGCGCAGCGTGTGGGCCTATCCAAAACGCCGGTCCAAGCACGGGTGCGCCGTTTGGAAGAACGGGGCATTATTACGGGGTATCGTGCGATGATTGATCCGATCCCTCTTGGTCTTGATCATGTGGCCTTTGTCGAGGTTCGGCTAAGCGATACGAGAGAGGGGGCATTGGCGGCGTTTAACAAAGCTGTCATGCAAATCGCCGAAATCGAACAGGTACATTTGATCGCGGGAAATTTCGACTATTTGCTAAAAATTCGCACGCGGAATATGGCCGCATATCGTCATGTTTTAGCTGAGAAAATTTCAACGCTTCCGCATGTTTCCCATACATCGACCTATGTTGCGATGCAGGCGATCAAAGAGAACGGAAGTGATGATTTTTCTTGACCTTGCGCGGATTAAGGTCACTTTTTATGTATGTTAAGAGCTTGCATCACGTCTATATTCTTTGCGTCTTCGGTATTCGCTTCGTCGGTACTTGCCGAGGAGTGCCCTCGTGGACCCGATATCTCAGCGCCACTAACTGCGTTGATTGAACAGGCCTCTGCCGCCAAAGATGTGCGTGAGGGGCAAAGGTTATCTGACAAGATGTGGGAACTGTGGACCCAAGCACCGGACGCCTATGCGCAAGAATTGTTGGATGAGGGCATGGGCCGTCGTGGGGTCTATGATTTCGACGGCGCTTACAAAGCCTTTGACGCATTGGTGGCCTATTGCCCAAACTATGCAGAAGGGTACAACCAACGGGCATTCATTAGCTATCTTAGACAAGATTTTGCCGCCGCCGAAGTCGACCTGTTAAAAACACTGTCCCTTTCGCCGGATCACGTTGCGGCGCAGTCTGGGTTGGCCCTGACGTATATTGGCCTGAACCGCATGGCAGAAGCCTATGATGCGTTGAAAATTGCCTTAGCCAAAAACCCTTGGATCCCTGAACGTGGATTACTTTCGTCACTTAAGGGCAGCTCGATATAAATAGGTCTTTACACCGCCTGTCCTTTGTATATGTTCGCCGCACCTTGGCCCACGTGGTGGAATGGTAGACACAAGAGACTTAAAATCTCTGGGCTTAGTAGGCCGTGCCGGTTCGAGTCCGGCCGTGGGTACCAAGGTTATCCGATCTTAATTTTATCCGAATAATAGGCTGCATGTTGTAGGCGTGAACCAATGTGTTGTGATCCGCAGCTATCTTTGGCTTTCGGCCGCCGGTTGTGGCTGGCTTGGCTCGTATCTTGCTAAAAGTTATGTAAACCTAGGATGAGTGATTTGTTGTGAAAGGCGTTCCATGGAACATGCAGCCTCTGATCATGGGCACGTGATCGACGTTATTTTTAATATCCTTTTGTTTTTTGCCATTTCTGGCGTGCTTGTCCCTGCATTACAGCGCGCAAAGGTCTCGCCGGTCTTGGGCTATCTTTTGGCGGGAATTGTGGTCGGACCCTATGGGATGGGCCAGCTGTCCGAGGCTTATCCGTGGTTGCATTATATCTCGATCAAGGACCAAGACACCGTGACGGTTTTGGGGGAATTGGGG
>JALRHZ010000052.1 GCA_023259435.1 Paracoccaceae bacterium
CGTCCGTTGGTGTCGTGTGATTTTACAAATGATCCAAGATCAAGCATCATAGATGCACCGTCCACGATGGTCATCAACGGTACACAGCTAAAGGTCTATGCTTGGTACGACAACGAATGGGGGTACGCACACCGTTTGGTTGATGTGGCTCAGATGGTTGCGCGGTCTTTGTGACGGACATCGCATGACACAGAGTGAAACAAAACCAAATGCGGCCTTTGCTGCGGTCACATTGGCCTATTGGAGCTTTATGTTAACTGATGGCGCTTTGCGTATGTTGGTTCTGTTGCATTTCCATAGGCTTGGGTATTCGGCCATTGAATTGGCAAGCCTCTTTATTCTGTATGAAATTGCAGGCGTTGTGACGAACCTATATGCGGGTTGGATCGCGGCGCGATTTGGGCTTGCCTCAACTTTGTTTGCAGGTCTTGGGTTGCAGGTTGTGGCCCTTGTCGGTCTGGGAATTTTTGCGGGCCAAGAGGCGGCAATGTCTATGGTCGTCTTCGTTATTGTGATCCAGGGTCTATCTGGCGTGGCCAAGGACCTTACAAAGATGAGTTCGAAATCCGCGGTTAAATTTTTCGCCAAGGATTCAGAGGGCACATTATTTAGATGGGTCTCCTTTTTGACAGGATCGAAAAATGCAATCAAAGGACTAGGCTTTTTTGTTGGTGCCGCGCTATTGGCTGTGTTCGATTTTGCGCCAACGGTCTATGTCCTAGCTGCGGTGTTGCTGACAATTTTGGTGGCCTTAGCGGTCCTACTGCCCAAAGGGTTACCAACTGGCTCTAAATCAGCGAAGTTTTCGCAGGTCTTCTCGCGTGATGCTCGGGTGAATTGGCTGTCGTTTGCGCGGGTTTTCTTGTTCGGCGCCCGTGATGTGTGGTTTGTGGTGGCCTTGCCTGTGTTTCTGTACACATCCCTCGAAGAGTTCGGGCAAACCGAGGCAACGCCCTTTTTCGTTGTTGGCACGTTCATGGCGGTTTGGATATTGGTCTATGGCGCGGTTCAGGCGCGCACGCCGCACCTCTTGGGGATGAACGAGAGTGATCAAAGTCACGTTAGTCCGATGGCCAATTGGTGGGCAAAGGTTCTATTCGCCGTAACGATTTCTTTGGCGATATGCGTAAGCTTTGTGCCAATGTCGCTTATCCTTGTGGGGGTTGTTTGCCTTGGTCTCTTTGGGTTCGGCGCTGTCTTTGCGATAAATTCGTCGCTGCACTCATATTTGATCGTGTCCTTTAGTGACGCCGACCGTGTGACACGCGATGTTGGGTTCTATTATATGGCGAACGCAGCAGGTCGCTTGATTGGAACCATATTGTCTGGCGTGATGTTCCAAATTGGTGGGCTTGCGGCTTGTTTGTGGACCGCATCCATTATGATCGCGTTAAGTGCATTTGGAGCTTCAAAGCTATCTTCACTGCGCTAGCCTGCTTGGCGATCGATTTTTGTGCTGAGATGTATCAGGCTTTCCGAGCTTTTGACACCACGGACAGCGCCAATCTTGTCCAAGGCTTGGTCCAAAACTTCTGTGGATTGCGCCGACAATTCAATTTGCATGTCGAACCGCCCCGATGTTGTGCAAACTCTATCAACTTCATTCATGGTTTTTAAAACCTGAAGGACACTCGGCGCAGAGCGCGGTTCAATCGATAACAAGGCTGTGGCCTGAAGAGGCGCACGAAAGCTTTGTCCAAGTTTCAGCGAATAGCCGCGAATGACGCCTTGTGTTTCCAGACGCTCAAGCCGCGCTTGGACGGTTGATCGTGCCAGACCCAAATCACGGGCAAGGTCCGCAACAGGACGCCGCGCATTTTCCATCAAAAGGGTAATGAGTGATCTGTCAATTTTGTCTATTTGCATGATAATATCGACGATTTGATGATTAAAGTTGTGATATTTGATCATTTAACCAAGCGTTTCGTCAACACCTTTTGATAAAATTCAAAAAAACGGAGGTTTCTATGACGTATGAGCGCACTGCATTTTGGGTGTCACCCAAAGATGTCATCACAAGATTAAAGCCAATCGAGCCGTTGTTTTGTTTTTCTCCTTTGGTGTTGCAGGATACTGCGGTGATGTTCATGCAAAACTTTCCCGGCCTTGTTACATATGCTGTGAAAGCAAATGACAGTGTTCAAGTGTTACAGGCATTGGTCGCCTGCGGAATAGATGCCTTTGACGTTGCAAGCCCAGATGAGATTGATACGGTGCGGGAAATTTGTCCATCGGCGCGCCTTCATTATCACAATCCGGTGCGCGCCCCGCATGAAGTCCAAGCGGGTTTGGCCGCGGGTGTTGCATCATGGTCGGTCGATGATGCAACAGGTTTGGCGCAAATCATGTCCGCACCCAAAAGTACCGAGATAGCCGTCCGATTTTGTATTCCACATGTGGGCGGCGCCTATGACTTTGGCGAGAAATTTGGCGCAACCCCAGAACGGGCCGCCGAGTTGCTAAAGCAGGCCGCAGAGGCGGGGTTTGTTCCTAGCCTGACCTTTCACCCCGGGACGGAATGTCATGATTTCAAGGCTTGGGACCGGTACATAAAAACGGCTGCCAAGATCGCTAAAAACGCAAATGTGCGCTTGAAGACCCTAAATATCGGCGGAGGATTTCCTGCAAAGGTGGGAAGAGATGGCGCAGAACTACTTAAGTTTATCAATGTAATAAAGGCACAAATTCAGGCATCTTTTGGAGAGGGCGCACCAAACTTGGTATGTGAGCCGGGGCGCGCGATGGTGTCACAGTCCTATGATGCCGTTTTGCAAGTCAAGGCAATCCGAGAAACCGGTGACATGATCTGGAACGATGGCATCTATGGCAGTTTGGCCGAGTGGCGGGATATGACCTCGCCCAATTTAACTGACCTCGAGTTTCTCTCGCCCCAAGGTGAGCTGAGAGTAGGAGCAACCACAGACCGAACCGTTTTTGGACCAACCTGTGACAGCCTCGACAAACTGCCAGTCCAGATCCAAGTGCCCAGCTCTGTGGACGTGGGCGATTATGTCATTGCGCGCGGCATGGGGGCCTATGCCCAAGTCTTGTGCACAGCATTCAACGGATATGGGGCACATCGCGTAGTTATATGCCAAAACGTCGGAAAATGATGTTGGACTGAGGTCATAGACAAGCTAGGTTCCAAACAACAAATGCGCAACGGAGGCTGCATGGAAAAGTTTGGAAAAAGCCAACCTGTCAGACGTATAGAAGATCACAGATTTTTAACGGGGCATGGGCGCTATGTTGATGATATCGCCCCGTCTGAGGCAAAGCATGCCTTCTTTTTCCGCTCGCCGGTGGCACATGCGCATATTACTGATTTAGATGTCCAAGAGGCTCAGGCCGCCGAAGGCGTGCATCTTGTTGTCACGATTGACGATTTGATCGCTGCGGGGGTCGATACTGATCTAAAAGGCGAACTCGCTGTCAATCGTGATGGCTCACACGGGACGCAAGTGGTGCGTCCTTTGTTGGCCCAAAACACAGTGCGTCATGTGGGCGAGGCGATTGTGATGATCGTGGCAGATACGCTGGATCAGGCACGCGACGCGGCCGAGCTGATGACATTTGATTATGACGATTTGGACGTCAACCTTGCTCTTGATGCGGATGGTCCTCTTGTCCATCAGGCGCTTGCAAACAACCAAGCGTTTGATTTCGGATTGGGTCGAGAAGAGGAGACACAAAGCGCGTTTGAGACGGCGGCGCATGTTGTCTCGCTTGAGGTTGAAAATAATCGCATTCATACAAATTCGATGGAGCCACGCGGTTGCTTTGCGGAATGGGAGAATGATCGCCTACATGTGTCGTTCAGTGGGCAAGGCGTCTGGCAGCTAAAGCGCAGGTTGATCTCGATGCTGCGCTTGGACGAGAGCCAAGTCCGTGTCACCAACCCAGATGTCGGCGGCGGTTTTGGGATGAAGGCCATGACCTATCCCGAATATTACCTTATTGCCTATGCCGCGATGCAACTTGGGCAACCTGTGCGGTGGGTGTCCGAGCGGACCGAGGCAATGTTGTCGGACAATGGCGGGCGGGACTTGACGACCTTTGCCGAAATGGCCTTTGACAAAGATTACCGAATTACAGGGTATCGTGTGACGACGAAATCCAATCTTGGTGCTTATAATTCGCAATTTGGTCAGTTGATCCAAACCAATTTGTTTTCCAAAGTTCTGACCGGTCCGTATGATATCCAAGCAGCCTATCAACGCGTTTATGGCTATTACACCAATACCCAGCCCGTGGATGCCTATCGCGGTGCGGGGCGGCCTGAGGCGATTTATGTGATTGAACGCATCCTAGATCGTGCCGCGCGTGACTTGGGCGTGGATCCATGGGAGATCAGGCGGCGGAATTTTATTCGCCCAGATCAATTTCCGTATAAAACGGTGGCGGGTGATTTTTACGATGTGGGTGATTTTCATTCTGTGTTGGATCATGCCCTGCGCGCCAGTGATGCCGGCAATTTTGAAAAACGTCGTGCGGGGTCGCGCAGTGCGGGGAAACTGCGTGGCCTTGGGATATGCTATTACATCGAAAGTATCCTTGGCGATCCAAGCGAAACCGCAAAAATCGTCTTTACCGAGGATGGGCGGGCCGAAATTTTTGTGGGTACGCAATCCAACGGGCAGGGCCACGAGACGGTCTATGCGGTGTTTCTTTCAGACCAAACTGGCATCCCATTAGACAAAATAACGGTCATCCAAGGCGACAGCGATCTTATCAAAACAGGTGGCGGGACCGGGGGATCACGATCTGTCACGGTTCAAAACGCGGCTACTTTGGCAACGGTGGACCGCATTGTCGCGGGTTTCACTGCCTATCTGTCGGAGAAATCTGGCGTGGATGCAGGTGATATCGTGTTTGATCACGAGACATTTCGCGTGGGCCAAACCAATTTGACCCCAACCCTATTGGAAGTGGCCGAGATGGCCCGCCAAGATGGACGCCAAGACCTATTGGCCGTGCAAGAGCGCATAACCCTTGAACAACGCTCGTTTCCCAATGGGGCACATGTGGCCGAGGTAGAGATTGATCCAGAGACAGGGCGCGTATCTGTCGAACGCTATACGATCGTTGATGATTTTGGAAATCTGATCAACCCGTTGCTTGTCGAAGGGCAGGTACATGGCGGTGTGGCACAGGGGTTGGGACAGGCGATTTCAGAACAGGTTGTCTTTGATGAAACTGGTCAATTGCTAAGCGCGACGTTTATGGACTACGCCATGCCGCGGGCCAAAGATATGCCGTTGATGACATTCGAAACCCAACCCGTGCCGACAACCACCAATATCATGGGGATGAAGGGATGCGGAGAGGCCGGAACAGTTGGCTCTAAGGCAGCAATAGCAAATGCGGTTCAAGATGCGCTTTGGGAACGGGGAGTTTCCAAGGTTGATATGCCGTTTACACCATTTCGTGTTTGGCACATGCTTGACGCGGCGCAGCAATTGAAAGACTAAACGTACCTATGACGGTATGGGGATGGCTAATAGAGCGGCTTGCGGGGCCGCGACGGGATAATCCTGAGACGCCTGTGCCGCAGGCGCAAGGCACGTGGCATGTTATTGTTCTAGATGGAACAATGTCATCCTTTCGCAAAGGGTATGAGACAAACGCAGGCTTGATTGCAAAACTTGCCCGCGAAAAACCCTATAAAATCGATGTCTACTACGAACCTGGTATCCAGTATCATGGCATGTCCTCTGTGCCCAAGGTTCTATTCGGACGTGGCCTTGGCGATCAAATTCGCAGGGCCTATGGCGTTTTGGCCAGTAGGTATCGGCCTGGTGATCACATTGTGTTGGTCGGATATTCGCGCGGCGCCTTTGCAGTGCGCTCGTTGGCGGGAATGATCCATACGATTGGCTTGTTGAAATCCACACAGGCCCAACCCCGCCATATCCGTCAGGTGTGGCGCGGGTATAAGGGAGACGTCCCAATCGAACGCCTTGACGTGTTTCGAAATCATATGTGCCATACCGGTGTAACAATCGATGCAATTGCCGCCTTTGATACGGTGCGTGCTTTGGGCGTGCGGCTTCCTTTGATTTGGCGCATGTTTGGCGATCGATATGCCTTTCACGACCATCACCTAAGCGCTTGTGTGAAACATGCCTATCACGCGCTGGCGTATAATGAGACGCGCTTGGCCTATTCGCCGATCAAGTGGGACAATGATCCGCCTGAGGGGGCGCAGTTATTACAAATGTGGTTTGCAGGGGCGCATGGCGATGTCGGTGGGCATCTGTCTGGGTTCGAGGCCGCGCGCGGGTTGTCAAATATTCCCCTCACTTGGATGATAGAACAGCTGCAATCGGTGGGCCTGCCTTTGCCGGAAAATTCCATAGAGCGGTTCAAGATTGATCCGCATGCGCCATCCGTTGGAACATGGTCCGGTGTCGGTAAATGGCTTTTGGTGCGGAAAAAACGCATTGCCGATCTCGGTGAATATGAGACATTGCACCCAACCATCGAAATTCGAAAAACACAGGACACTCCCGATGAGCTATAGCGATACCGACCTTAAGACCATTTTGAAACGGACCCAAAAAATTGCTGTGGTTGGGGTCTCGCCCAACTCGACACGGCCAAGCTACTTTGTTGCGCGGTATTTGTCTTTGAAAGGCTACAAAGTTGTTCCCGTCAATCCCGGTCACGCGGGAAAGATGCTGTTCGGTCAAACAATCGTTGCGGATCTGTCCGAGGCCCCAAAGGACGTTGATATGGTCGATATCTTTCGCCGGTCCGAAGCCGTCCCACCTATTGTTGAGCAGTCTCTGGATGTGTTTCCAAACCTCAAAACCATTTGGATGCAAATTGGCGTAGAGAATGAACAGGCCGCCACGATGGCAGAGGCAAAAGGCATCGACGTGATCCAAAACCGCTGTCCAAAAATCGAATATCAACGCCTGTTCGGAGAGCTGCGCATGGGCGGGTTTAACACCGGTATTATTTCGTCGAAATTATAAAAAGGACGGGGCATATTTGCCCCGCCTGTTTTTACTTTGTTTGCGTAATCGCGTTTTCGATATGCAAACTAGGCGAGAACTGTCCTTCAAGGTCGCCGGCGGTGTAGACCGATGATATTGTCAGAGGGTGTTTGGATTTCAATTCCAAGAACCCCTCGAAAAATAGACCGCTGTCGACGTAGTCACGCAATTTTGGGGACTGTTCAAACAGGTCATTACAGTCCACGGCAAAGGCGTTGGGATATGTTTCATGGCCACTTAGCTCAAAAACATCACCCGGTTTTTGATAACCAGGAGGCAGCGCCATATAAAACATCTTGCTTATCTCACCGGTATCCGCGCACTGTGATTTTAGGTTCACGATGGTCGAATATTTCCCACGCAATAGCGAATAGCCAAGCTCTTCTTTGCCATTGTGAATGCCACAGATCATTTTGACGTCATAGGTATAAGGGCCGTCGTCACAGGGATCAACCACAGTCACACAGGCGCTTTCATCTGCGGTCACAGTGATATTGGGTTGAGACGTAAATTCTGTGACACCCTGCGCAAAATCAAACACGGCGCGGTAATTCAATGTGCCGCCCATATTGCCTAAATTCGCCAAAGAGACAGAGGGGTTTGCAAGCATATCGAAACTGGTAATGACGCCGTTTGTATCGTAAATTTCAATGTCAAAGGCGTCATAATCCGATAGGTCGACATTGATCACATTCAGCGAAGACCATGATACATTCTCACAGGCCGTCACAGAGTGTTCGAAATACCCAAGGTCACAGGGCGTAGATTGTAAGAATGGATTAAGTGACCACAAATTATTGTTATGTCCCAGCGCCCAAACGCAATTTGCGTTGTCTTTTTCAAGCCCATACATCTGCGTATGCGCCCAATCTAGGCTTGTTGGGGTCCACCCCTGACAGGGTTGTCCGCCATTTGACCAATCCAGACAATGAATGCTGTTGGCGGCCCAATTGGGGAGATAGGTCTTTGTCCCGAGTGTAATTTCTTTGCCAAAACCATGAGGAACCAGCGCCCCTGAATTTGGTGTGGGATAGTTCAGGGTGGTATCTGCGCCTGTTACAAGGTCGATACAGTTATGGACGTTGGTCCCCATAAGGCACAGGCTTTCTGGTGACATTTGCGGGTCAAACGCAATGTAATTGCTAAGGTTATCATGCCGATCACGCGTTACAAACGCCACGGATCCCGGCCACGGAGGAGGGCACACGGTCATCGCATTACTTGCGGTTTCAACGCAAATTGCGACTTTGTCACCAGATACAAATGTAGTTCCCGCCGGAAAGTCCAAGCCCCCATGTACCGTTGCCGTTAGATACAATTTTGAGCCCACTATCTCTGCACCAATATGCCCGGCCTGAGAGTCTGTATCTGTATGAAACGCGGGTATTTTTGTTTGAGAATGCGCATGAAGGTCCAATGTCGCAGTGCTACATGCTGACATCTGTGCAGATTGGGCATTGACGATTTCAACACAGTGTAGGGTCATTGCCAGATCAAGTAGGTACAGTTTATTTCCAACACGATAGGGGCCTTCAATGGCGACTTTTAAGGCCCGGCTATCTGGATTGGCGCTAAGCTGTGTATATCCGCATTCCACGTTTGAAATAAGATCATAGCACCCCATGCCCCAATCTTGCGATATGTTCCCCTGATTGTAGAAATTTTGGGAAAATCTCGTGACCGGATACAAAAGATAACGATTGGACAGAATGACAAATTCTTCGTTCGCACTGGCCGTTGTTGTATTCAATGTGGTGTTAGGATCACCATCGGGCAGGGGCATCGTATAGAGGCCCGGTGTCGACGTAGGATCGCCAAATCCGGCACAGACCCCTGATCCAGTATCTTTTTCGATACAGCCAAAATTCTTTCTTGGGGGAAGGTTTAAAGGGGTATGATGGTTCATATAGAAAAACCGATCGCCGTTAAATGGGATCGGGGCGTATCCATCCCCTGTGGTTTGGACCGACGTATTTTCGTTAAGGACAGAGTGAGGCACCGTTTGCGTATCGGTTATCGCAAGCGCCGGCGTTTGAAGGCAGAGTGCAACAATGGGCGCTGCAAAAGCAGCTTTTAATAATTTGAAAAGTAACATAAAAATATCCTCTTGTGAGTGACAAGAGGATACTTGGCATTGCCATTTTTACACAGTCGGGTATCTGATACCGCTTATTTTTGACGCGATGCTTTTTCTGTCAGGCCTGATTGCCCTTGGCGCTGGGCCAGTTCATGCATGACGTCTGCGAGAGGGATATTGCGCGATTTCAGCATGACAAGAAGGTGAAAAAGAACATCTGCGGCCTCTGACGTTAGGCGGGGTTTGTCGTCTTTCACTGCCTCGATTATCGCCTCGACCGCCTCTTCGCCGAATTTTTCGGCGCATTTCTCGGGCCCCTTGGCCAGCAGTTTCGCTGTCCAACTGCTGTCTGGATCGGCTGACGCGCGGGCGTCGATTACGGCGGCTAACTCGTCTAATGTCATTGTTCAATCCTCATTGGAATTCCGGCCGCGGCCATATGCGCTTTGGCCTCTTGGATCGTATATTCACCAAAGTGGAAAATAGAGGCTGCCAAGACCGCTGATGCGCCGCCTTTGAGTACACCATCAACAAGATGGT
Source organism: Paracoccaceae bacterium (assembly GCA_023259435.1). GTDB lineage: Bacteria > Pseudomonadota > Alphaproteobacteria > Rhodobacterales > Rhodobacteraceae > JALRHZ01. The sequence goes on from JALRHZ010000052.1 coordinate 9,619, forward strand.
CCAAATTGCCAACACCGCCAGAGGCGATCACAGGTACAGAGACCGCGTCCGAGATGGCGCGGGTCATCTCAAGGTTAAAGCCTGATTTGGTTCCGTCCCGATCCATTGACGTCAAAAGGATCTCTCCCGCGCCTTTTGCGGTGATCATTTTGGCAAACTCTACGGCGTCAATGCCTGTGGGCTTGCGTCCTCCATGGGTGAAAAGTTCCCATTTTCCGGGGCTGACCGTTTTTGCGTCAATTGCGCAGACAATACATTGGCTGCCAAAATGGTTCGCGGCCTCGGCCACGACATCTGGGTTCGCAACGGCGGCGGAATTGAAACTAACCTTATCAGCACCGGCCAAAAGCAGATTACGGACATCTTGTACGGTTCGTACGCCCCCGCCGACCGTCAGTGGGATAAAGCATTGCTCTGCGGTGCGTTGCACCATATCAAACATCGTTCCACGGTTTTCATGGGTTGCGTGGATGTCCAAAAAACACAGCTCGTCCGCACCTGCCGCGTCATATTTGCGGGCGGCTTCAACCGGATCGCCTGCATCGCGTAGCCCTACAAAATTAACGCCTTTGACCACGCGCCCATCAGCCACATCAAGACAAGGAATAATCCGCGACTTAAGCATCTAGAACCTGCAACGCTTGTTTCAGATCCAACGCACCGTCATAGAGCGCGCGGCCAGAAATCGCACCGTTCAAAGACGCACCGCAATCGCGCAGCGCGATCAAATCCTCAAGCGAGGACACCCCTCCCGAGGCAATGACCGGGATAGACACCGAATTTGCCAAAGCGGCCGTTGCCTCGATATTCGGTCCCTGCATCGCGCCGTCACGGTTGATGTCCGTGTAAATAATGGCGCAAACGCCGGCATCCTCAAAGGACTTGGCCAAGTCTGTGACCATCACATTTGTCTCTTCGGCCCATCCCTTTGTCGCGACACGACCATCGCGGGCATCAATTCCGACGGCAATTTTGCCGGGAAATTCACGCGCCGCTTCACGCACGAGATCGGGATTTTCAACGGCAACGGTGCCCAATATCACCCGCGCCAACCCCTTTTCAATCCACGCTGCAATCGTGTGCATGTTGCGAATTCCGCCACCCAATTGAGCCGGGACTTTGGTCTGTTTCAATATCGCCTCAACGGGGGCTGCATTTACAGGTTCGCCTTCGAACGCACCGTTCAAATCAACCAGATGAAGCCATTCACACCCGGCCGCGACAAACTCCATGGCTTGTGCCGCTGGGTCAGAATTAAACACGGTTGATTTGGTCATATCGCCACGTAAAAGGCGCACGGCTTGGCCATCTTTTAGGTCAATTGCGGGGTAGAGGATCATACTTTGGGTTCCTATTCTTGTCCCGATGCCCTTTGGCATGTTCAAGCGCAAAATGCAATGTGACGTAACAAGAGGCTTGCCCCAATCATGCATTTGGCTTCAAGATATCACTGAGAGGAGATCAAGATGAAAACATTACTCACTTTTGCAGCCGCCACGTTAATGGCAACTGCGTCTTATGCCGATGACGTATTCGGAACATGGAAAACGGCGCCAGATGATAACGGACGCACCGGACATATCAAAGTTGGGCTATGCTCGAACGGAAAAATTTGCGGCCAACTTGTTCAAGGATTTGACGAGAACGGAAAAAAATCAGCAAGCCCGCATGATGGCAAACTGATCATATGGGACATGGAGCCACAGGGCGGTGGTAAATACGGAAATGGCAAAGTCTGGGCGCCAGATCGCGATAAGACCTACAACTCAAAAATGGAATTGGTAGATAATAATAATCTCAAAATTTCAGGGTGTATTTTGATGATTTGTCGCGACGGCGGTGTATGGTCGCGCGTCAACTAAAAGACTATGCGTTGATAATCAAAAGTCCGCTTTGCGAAATGCGGGCTTTTTTAATCTTTGGTTTAACAATTTTGCTATATTTTAATTAAATTGCTCTCTTATATTAGGTTGGGTGATGAGTTTATCTGTATCAGACCAACAATATTAAAAAAGTAACTCATAGACGAGCAGTATGGAATTTCCGCCTAACCTTACAGAGCGTGAAAGAGACGTTCTACCTCATTTAATTTCAGGTCAAAAACGACGTGACATTGCGATGTCTCTTGGGATCAGCGAGGACACTGTAAAGCGTCATGTTAAACATATTTTAGCGAAATTTCAGGTCGCAAGTTTACGCGATGGGTTTGATCGGATGAACGACTATCAAACCTATTACGGTAAAAATGGACTGGGTTTTGAGACGTTTATAAACAGCAGTCTTTGTCTCAATGAGGTGCAAGAGAACAGAGTTGATTGTGTGCAAACGGTCACGACAAGATTTACGTCAATGGTCGAGGGGTTGCAGTCTTATACTGTCTCGTTCCCTGATTACATGAGGCCCGGCCAAATATCTGGCGATTACTATGTTTCCAAACAGATTGACGGTGTCGAACGCACGTGGTCAATAAAATGTGATTTTGATCCGCCTTTACGTCGGCACCAAGTGTTTGAAACGCAATATCAAATCGAGCTTTTTAACGCTTTCCCACACGAAAACAAAAACGATATCATTTATTTCGAACTTCCGTATGCAAGGCGCGAAGTTGTGTTTAGCTTTTTGCCAAATGATGCGCCCCATGACATTACGCATCGTGTTGTGGCTGGCTTGGAACAAGTTCTGCCATCAACATTCACCGCAACGTATGCAAATGGACGTTATAGCATGGTTTCATTTGATGGTCGCGGAGCGTCTCAACTTCATATAAGCTGGAGCTATCACGGTTAGTATCGAGTGAAATTGAATACAGCATTTTAAACACTGAGGCTTTATGCACATCTTACCGATCTTAACAGAAAGAGAGCGCCAAATATTGCCGTTCGTTGTGTCGGGTGCGACGCGCGATGAAATAGCGCATCATTTTGGGATTTCGGAAGAAACGATAAAAACTCATCTAAAAAATATTTTCAAAAAATTCAATGTAGCTAACCTGCGAGATGGGTTTGAGGACATACAAAAATACCAAAGAAACTTTGGCGTAGGGGGATTGGGGGTTGCGCAATATACCAAAAATTACGTCGCCCGTATTGAGATTGATCCC
>JALRHZ010000053.1 GCA_023259435.1 Paracoccaceae bacterium
ACTACAGGAAGAAGATATCCATACAGGTGAGTATAACATTCACTGGTTGGAAAAATGGCTTGAGACCAATTTGAATTAACGGGAGCCTCCCAAAAATTCGTGACGGCAGCATAGGTAATGTGCTGCCGTTTTTTATTGCTCTCCAATTTTATCATCTTACATTGGCCCTATGATACATGTGACACCTGAATTGTTGCTTGAAGGATACCGTTGCGGCATTTTTCCTATGGCCGAAACGCGGACGTCAGATGAAATTTTCTGGGTCGAGCCTAAGAAACGCGGAATCCTACCTTTGGAGCAGTTTCATGTTTCAAGATCCCTAGCCCGCGCAATCATGAAAATGGATTACGATGTTCGGATCAATTCCGATTTTGCAGGCTGCGTGCGCGCCTGCGCAGATCGTGAGGACACATGGATCAATGACACAATCTTTGACCTCTACCAAAACCTTCATGACATGGGACACGCGCATAGCATCGAGGTTTGGCGCGACAACATGATGATCGGGGGGGTCTATGGTGTCACCTCTGGTGCGGCCTTTTTCGGAGAAAGCATGTTTTCCCGCGCAACCAACGGATCAAAAATCGCATTGGCCTATGCGGTGGATCGGTTACGAAAAACCGGGTTTACCCTATTTGATACCCAATTCATCACACCGCACCTTGCCTCGTTAGGCGGTCTGGAAATCTCTCAAAACAAGTATTTGATGTTGCTCTATTCCGCGCATGAACCTAACAGCGCCGATATTCTGGATGGGTCTTATTGCCCAGATGTCTCTGCCATCGCACAGCGCAACACCCACACGTCGAACCGCGCATGATCCAGTGGGTTCAAGGCCGGTGATGAGGCAATCATCCACCCAGCAAAAACGGTATCTTGGCTTAGATCGGAGGTCACCTCAAGATAGGCATAAGCATCGCCTGCTGGGTTGGCCAAGGGGAATCGGCATTCCCCCAAAGTGACATTTAAATTGCCAAGCTTTGCAGTCGCACCGGATTTCAGGGCGATATCGCGAACTTCACCACTGACCTTATCCAAACCACGCAAAATAGCGCCATCGGCAGACCCCGCAGGAATCGATTGCGCGACCACGGAAGTCGCCAGCAGACTTAGGAGGCCCGCGATCAATCTTGATCCGATTTTCATTGGTCCCCGCCGACAAATTTCATCAACAACGTCACCAAACTGACAGAACCTTGGGTGTCGACGATTTCATCACCCGCCGCCAAATTGTCAAAAGAGGCACCCGGATAGACTTCGACAAAATTTCCGCCCAAGAGCCCCTCGGATGAAATCGCAAGAGAGGTGTCATCGGGCAAAGGGATGTCGTTGTCGATCGATAAGGTTGCATCGGCACGGAATGACGTGGGGTTTAGATTCAAATCACTGACGGTTCCGATTTTCACCCCAGCGAGGCGAACATCTGTGCCAATGGTAATGCCTTCGGCGGATCTAAACGAAGCGGTGACCTCATACTGATCGGATATTCCCAACGATGTGCCCGTTGACTGAAACACATAAGCGCCAAATCCAACAGCGACAGCCAAGACCGCAGCTCCGATTAACACTTCTGTGCGATTTTCAGACATAATGCATCGCTACCTTTAATTCGTCGCCGTTATTCTGGCGACCAAGCCTCGTAATCACTTCGTGCGGCCGGCTGTGCCTGACGCAGCGATCCTGCTGGCGCATAGGCCATGACAGAGCCTGTAAGGTTCTCTTGGTGTTCCTTTTCCCAAGGCTTATGGACCAACGGTTTGTCTGTTGGCGCCTCAGACCACGTAAAATGCAGCCACCCATGCCAATCAGGGCTAACACGCGAGGCCTCAACCTCTCCATTGTATATCACCCAACGACGTTTGTCGTCTTTGGTTTTGTAATAGACATTCCCTTGTTCATCCTCACCGACACGCACACCTTTACGCCAAGTAAAAAGTTGCGTGCCAATGGTTTGGCCGTTCCACCAAGTTGCGACGCGACGCAGTCCGTTTAAAATGCCCATTTGTCTCTCCAAGATCTGGCTTGCTTATGCCTCAAGAGTTGAAAAACGTCTAGAGGCGATACGCTATTAGCCTGCCGTTGCGGGTTCTTGCTGATCTACATATATCATCAACGGTTGAGCGTCTGATGTAACGGCCTCTTCGTTGACGACCACTTCCTGAACATTTTCCATTCCAGGAAGTTCGAACATGGTATCAAGCAAGATTTCCTCCAAGATTGAGCGTAACCCGCGGGCTCCGGTTTTCCGTGCAATCGCACGGCGTGCAATCGCGCGCAGCGCGTCGTCCGTGAACCGAAGCTGAGTATCCTCAAGATCAAACAGCTTTTGATACTGTTTGACCAAGGCATTCTTGGGCTCACTCAATATAGTGATCAAAGCGTCTTCGTCCAAATCTTCGAGCGTTGCCAAAACGGGCAAACGTCCGACGAATTCTGGAATAAGGCCAAACTTTAACAAGTCTTCAGGTTCTAAGTCTTTAAAGATTTCGCCAACGCCGCGTTCGTCATTGTCCCGCACATCCGCACCGAACCCCATGCCAGAGCCCTTGCCACGCTGCGCGATAATCTTATCCAAACCCGCAAATGCGCCGCCGCAGATGAACAAAATATTCGTTGTATCAACTTGCAGGAACTCTTGCTGTGGATGCTTGCGGCCACCTTGTGGCGGCACAGAGGCAACAGTGCCTTCCATTAACTTTAACAAGGCTTGCTGAACGCCCTCACCCGACACATCGCGGGTGATTGATGGGTTTTCAGACTTACGCGTGATCTTATCCACCTCATCGATATAGACGATCCCACGCTGCGCACGGTCCACGTTGTACTCAGACGCCTGCAAGAGCTTAAGAATGATGTTTTCAACGTCTTCACCGACATAACCGGCCTCGGTCAATGTCGTCGCATCTGCCATCGTGAATGGTACATCCAAAATACGAGCCAAAGTTTGCGCAAGCAAAGTTTTACCACAGCCGGTTGGACCAATTAAAAGGATGTTTGATTTAGAAAGCTCAACTTCGCCGCTGCTTGAGTGGTCCAGACGTTTGTAATGGTTATGGACCGCCACAGACAGAACGCGCTTGGCCACTTTTTGCCCAATGACATAGTCATCCAAAACCTGACAAATCTCGCGCGGTGTTGGAACACCCTCTGATGTTTTCAGGCCCGTCGCCTTGGTCTCTTCGCGAATGATGTCCATGCACAACTCGACGCATTCGTCGCAGATAAACACCGTCGGCCCTGCAATAAGCTTGCGGACCTCATGCTGACTTTTGCCGCAGAAACTGCAATATAGGGTGTTTTTGCTTTCACCGCCAGAATTGTTTGACATATCTTACCTTCCGCGCCCGACTGTTCAGACTATTATTGGGTACCTACTGTAAGCGAGAGTCGCAGAAACAACAATCGCAAAAGTTCGGTGCAAAGGGCAGAGATCCGCCCCTTGCAAAAATGGCTTAGTCCGCGTCGCCAGATGACCGCGACGTTACGATTTCGTCAATCAAACCCCACTCTTTCGCATCTTCTGGGGACATAAAGTTGTCACGCTCAAGCGCAGATTCGACCTCTTCAAGGGTGCGTGATGTGTGCTGGACATAGATTTCATTCAAGCGACGCTTTAGCTTTAGCGTTTCTTCTGCGTGGATCATGATATCTGTTGCTTGGCCCTGATACCCGCCAGAGGGCTGGTGGACCATGATGCGGCTATTGGGCAAAGAAAAGCGCATGCCCTTTTCACCCGCGGTCAACAACAATGACCCCATAGAGGCCGCTTGACCAATTACCAAAGTGGACACTTTGGGTTTGATGTATTGCATCGTGTCATAAATCGACAGGCCAGATGTCACAACGCCACCGGGGCTATTGATGTACATGCTGATATCCTTTGACGGGTTCTCTGCCTCAAGATGCAAAAGCTGGGCCACGATCAATGACGACATACCATCATGGACGGGGCCGTTTAGGAAAATGATCCGTTCTTTCAATAGGCGCGAAAAGATATCATACGCGCGTTCCCCACGGCTGGTCTGCTCAACCACCATAGGGACAAGAGAGTTCATGTAAAAATCGACTGGGTCTTTCATTGTGTCCTGCCTAACTGTCGTGTTCACCTATGACTCTAGTGTCGCGAACGGGTGGCTGCAATAGCAACCGGTGAATTTTCCAAAATCAACTTCTTTCCTATTGAAGAAGCTGATCATAATTCTAGCTACGCCTTCATGAAAGATTGGTTTACACACAACGCATGGTCACGTGCCTCGGCGCTGGAACGTTTGGCCGAATTTGTGCCGAAGGCAGGTGCGGATTATGCACGGCTTAGGAATTATGACCTTGGTGCGTCACACCACCTATATGTGTCCGCCTTGTCTCCATTTATCCGACATCGGGTGATCACGGAAACCGAAGTGCTTAGCGCCATCCTCGCGAAACATAGCCCTCAGGTCAGTGAGAAATTCGTCCAAGAAGTCCTGTGGCGCGCCTATTGGAAGGGGTGGTTAGAGATGCGTCCGTCTGTTTGGACGACTTACCAAGCAGACCTGGCGCGTCTGAAAAATGACGTCCAAACCCAAAGCGGTCTGCGCCAAGGATGGGAACAGGCCTGCCTAGGGCAAACCGGCATAGATTGCTTTGATGCTTGGGCCCATGAATTGGTAACAACAGGGTATCTGCACAACCACGCGCGTATGTGGTTTGCCTCGATTTGGATTTACACCCTAAATTTACCTTGGCAGCTGGGCGGGGATTTCTTTTTGCGGCATTTGCTTGACGGGGATCCTGCGTCCAATACATTGGGCTGGCGTTGGGTGGGGGGCCTGCAAACTGTTGGGAAAACCTATCTTGCCCGTCCTGATAATATCGAAAAATTTACCAAGGGCCGGTTTTCGCCGTCGCATTTGGCCACAATCGCTCCGCCCTTGTCAGGCCCGCCAACGCCAGAGCGTCAACCGATAGCGCCCCTTGCACCTGTTGACACAACTTTGAGAACAGGGCTTTTGTTGCATGACGAAGAGATGCATCTGGGGCATTTATTGACCCAAAGTGGCACTCTCGATTGCGCGGCCTATTGGTCCTGTCGCCAGGACCAAACACCATGGGATATGTCGGACAATGTCATGCGCTTTATCGCGTCCCTGCATCGTGAGCGCACGCATCGCTATTCCGATCATTTTGACACGGTTCAAACGGTCGAAACAGCACAAGACGTCATCGAGTGGGCCAATCAAAACGGGCTTGAACAAATCGTACTTCCCTATGCGGCTGTTGGTCCGACACGCACAGCGATAGAGGTGCTAAAGCACCGTGCACCGTCTGATCTAAAGATATGTGAAATTCGGACGCCTTATGACGACATGACATGGCCTCATGCAACGCATGGCTTCTTTCGCTTTAAAGAAAAAATCCCAAGTTTTTTAACCAAACTCGGGATTTGAACGCAAAAAAGCCCCATCATAGGATGGGGCTTTTCGATCGAAGTGCAGGTATTAGCCGAACATATCCGCAGTGATACCGTCGTACCAACCGATGGACTCTTCGTATGTTGCCTTGCGCAGATCTGCGCTTTCGCCAGTTGCTGAAATGAATCCGTCAACTTTTGCAATCTTCTCGTCCGTTGCCTGATAAGATGCACCAACTTTGACACCATTGTCTGTATCAATAAGCGACCAGCATGTGTTTGAGAAACGTGCAGGGAACACTTTAGAGCCCGTCAACGCGCCACGCACAGCCATGGCTGCAACTTTCGCTTGTGAGTTCGCTGAGAAGCCAGATTTCGGCATATCGCCTTGGTTCGTCGCATCGCCCAATACGTGGATGTTCTCATCAACGCGGCTTTGCATTGTGTGACCAGACACAGGTGCCCAGTTGCCTTCAGTGATGCCTGCCATGTCACAAATACGGCCCGCTTTCATCGCTGGGATCACGTTACATGCGTCCACTTTGGTGACTTCGCCGTCGATTGTGACCGTCATTGCACCTGGATCAACCGAGACGTTTCCGCCACCGAATTCAGATCCAATCCAGTCGATCATACCCTCGTAATTGTTTGCCCAACCTTCTTGGAACAATGCCATTTTTGAGAATTTTGGCTTTGGATCGGCAACAATGATTTTCGCCGTTGGATTGATGTTTTTCAACAAATGCGCGACCATTGAGACACGCTCATATGGTCCAGGAGGGCAGCGATATGGGTTTGGCGGAGCCACCATAGCAAAAACACCACCCTGCGGCATTGCCTCAATCTGTGCTTTCAACAGCTCAGTTTGCGAACCCGCTTTATAGGCATGCGGCATCGCGTTTTGTGCAGATGTATCCCATCCCTCAACAGCACCATCGATAAAATCAATACCAGGTGAGAGGATTAAACGATCATAGTTTAGCGTCGCGCCACCAGCAAGGCTTACGGTTTTTGCGTCGCGATCAATGCCAACGGCCCAATCATGCACAACGTTGATGCCATAGTCAGAGGCAAGCTTACCATAGGAATGTGCGATGCTATTGATATCACGGAACCCGCCAATATACAGGTTCGAGAAGAAGCAAGTGTAATATGAACGTGATGGCTCAACCAAAGTCACGTCAATCTCGCCTTTGCTATCTTTGGCGATATACCGCGCCGCAGTTGCACCGCCAGCGCCCCCGCCAACAACTACAACCTTTGGCTTGCCGTGGCCACCGGCCAGCACCATAGGCGCAGACAACGTTGCGGCGGCCGCCGCACCCGTGCCTAAAAATGTACGTCTATTTAATGTCATATTGGTTCTCCCTGTTATTATTGACATCTTACAAGTCTTGGAAATATGCCGCTAGGGCCGCAATTTCCTCGTCCGACAAACGCCCCGCCATCATCTGCATCACAGGATGTGGGCGCACTTTTTGTTTATAGGCGTGCATCGCGATGACAAAATCTTCTGCAGGCCAATTTGTAATCGATGGAATGCCAGTGTCACTCCCGCTTGTTGTGTGACAGGTGGTGCATTCGCTTGACAAATATTCGCCATAAGCGGGATCGCCCACGATGGCCAATATTTCTGGGGACAAAGCAACCTCAGGCGCATTTGCCGTGGGCAACGCCTCCGGGATATTTGCAGGATTGTCTGAAAACAGTCGCAAATAGGCCAACAAATCCGCCCTTTGCTCTGGATCTGATAGCCCCCTGAAATTCATGCGCGTTTTACTCACCAACGCTTTTGGGTTTTCAATATAAGCGTCAAGCTTATCTGATGTCCAAACCAAACCATCCGCACCTTCGCGCAAAAGACCCTTTGAATACTTATAGTCTTCCGCAAATGCGGCGGCCTTGCGTCCGAACACCCCGTTCAAATGCGGTCCGACACGGTGAACAGCACCTTCACCAACTTGGTGACAGGACTTACACTTTGCGAATACTTTGGCGCCTTTTTCAGGATCACCAAGTTCCGCAGCGTGAACGCTTGCAGAACCTAACAAAAACACCAGCGTCAAAACCGTATTCTTAAACTTCATTAACGGCTCCTGTCTTCTTTCGTATACCGTAGATTTAGATAAAAAAAAGCGCAACAAAAGTTGCGCTTGTTTTGATTACTTATTGGTTCGACTTTAAGAATTCGATCACCGCTTTGATGTCGTCTTCTTTGCGAAGACCCGCAAAGGACATTTTCGTCCCCTTTGCATAGGCCTTAGGCTTGGCCAAGAAGGCCGCCATCTCAGCATCGTCCCAAACTTTGCCCTCTGCATTCAGACCTGCAAATACTTTTGAGTATTTAAAGCCATCACGCCCGCCAATTGCATCGCCCATGATACCGTTAAGCTGTGGACCGGTCTTATTCGATGCGCCCTCACCAATCTGGTGGCACGCTTTACACTTTTTAAAGACTTTTGCACCGCTTTCGGCCAACGCAGGATCAAATGCCGCCGCTGTTGCGACAACCTCTTCAACCGGAGCCGCAGCTTCCTCAACCACAGCCGCAGCTTCTTCGACCACCGCGACGGTTTCTTCAACCGCCGCCGGAGCAGCAGCTGGTGCAGCAGAGGCTTCTTCTTCGGCGCCCTCATCTTCTGGGGTTACGTCCAATACAGCCGCGCGCATTGTGATTTCAACGCTGTCTTTACAATCCGACATACAGACGTCTTGTTTCCAGAAATGTGCCTCAGACGTTTCACGATCATCAACGATGAACCCGTTCGCATTTGGCATTTCAACTTCAAGGAAGTTTTCATTCGACAAGACGAAATCGTCATCGACTAGGTTGTTGGAATACAAGATATACGCCACCATCGCGTAAACTTCGTCATCCGTTAGGCTTTGGGCGTTGCCAAATGGCATTGAGCGATGAATGTAATCCCATGCTGTTGACAGATACGGCCAGTAGGACCCGACTGTTTTCAAGGGATCTTCATCTGCCAGTGTACCTTCACCACCGGCCAATTTGGGCCAGTTGTCGATACCTTCGGCAAAATCACCGTGACAGATTGCGCAGTACTCGGCAAAGACCTCTTCGCCTGTCCATACATCACCGGATCCAGGAGGAAGACCTGTGCCATCTGGGCTTACATCATGATCCCACGCAGCAACCTCTTCTGGAAGCGCTGCACGACCTAGGCCGAATGTGGTTGCTTTGCGTTGCTCTTCGGCAATCGCCGCCGCAATCCATTGCATATCACCGTCGAGTTCTGCGGCAACTGTTGGCGCTTGCGTTGGAAGCGGCGCAACGTTGCGATCTGCAAAGTTAAAAGCAGCAGTGAACATAACAAGAGTGCCAAGACCTGCACCTGCGTAGAGCTTAAGAGATTTCGACATTTTCCGCCTCTCCGTTTGGCTTGACCCACCATGTCTGGATACAGTTGTTGTGATAGATAGAATTCAACCCGCGAACTTCGCGAAGTTCTTCTTTTGTTGGCTGGACATATCCGGTGTCATCATGTGCGCGTGACTGAAGCAGCATCTCTTCGCCATCCCACTCGACATCCAAGTAGAACCGTGTCAGTGCCATAGGTTGGCCCGGTGCGGCAAGGCGCGCCTGTTGCCAGTTTTTGCCGCCATCAAGGGTCACATCAACACGTGTAATCGACCCACGTCCTGACCATGCCAGACCTGTGATAACCAGTGGGCCTTTGCCGTGCGTGATTGGCGACTGTGGGCTTGGAGAGGTCACAACGGATTTTGCATCCATAACCCATGTCCATTTACGCGATGTGCCGTCTTCAAGTGTGTCGGTATACTTGGACGTTTCTTCACGGCTTTCAACAGCTTGGTCTGTGACTTCGATACGACGCAGCCATTTAACCCACATGTTGCCTTCCCAACCAGGAACAACCAAACGAACGGGATAGCCATGCTCTTTACGCAGCGCTTCGCCATTTGCTTTGAATGCCACCAAAACGTCATCCAAGGCTTTTTCCATTGGGATCGAGCGACCGTTAGACGAGGCATCCGCACCTTCCACAAAGACCCATTTGCTTTCGGTTTTAATGCCAGCTTCTTTCAACAATGTCCGAAGAGGAACACCGGTATATTCCATATTGTGGATCATACCATGCGTGAACTGAGCCCCGTTCAACTGTGCGCCGGCCCATTCCATCCCTGTGTTCGCCGCACATTCGCAGAAATACACATGCTGTTCGCGTGGAAAACGCTCTAGGTCTTGGTAGGTAAAGACCATTTCTTCTTCGACCAAACCGTTGATCATCAAGCGATAATCTTCTTTGGCCAATTCAATCGCGCCCGAGTGATGGCGCTCAAATGCGCACCCCTGTGGGGTGATTGTGCCATCTAATGCGTGGATGGGCGTAAAGTTGATCGAGCTGATTGTATCAGCTGTCAACCACTCAACGTTCCGGCGGACAACATCCGTTTCGAACCGGATTGGCATGCCATAAGGTGTTGCATCAACCCCGTCACCCAATTCCATCGCCCAAGGCTGTGTTTCTGTAATAAGCGGGTCACCGGCCGCATGTGCCGCGCCTGCGCCCAATACCGCACCACCGGCCGCAACCGAACCCTTTAGAAAGGCACGGCGCGTGGTCGCTTTATCGGTAAAGTTGCTTGCCATTTTCAAGCTCCTCTCGTTTTCGGTTAAAGACGCTTATGCGCCAATTACTTTGACTGAATTGTTTTCGGTCACATTTACTGTGCCCTTGCGACGGATATAGTTTTCAACCACATCCCAAATCTGGGGGCCTTCTGTGCCTTCGTTTACTGAGGCCCATCCGGCCACGACATAAGTTTTCGCCGGATCGATAGCCTCGCCGGTTTTCAACAATGTCATGTTTGTGATCCGGCTGCCTTGTGGTTTTGTGACATCAATCTGATATCCCATGCCACCGACGCGGACCATGTCGCCGCCCTGTTGGTAATATGGATCAACGTTGAAAAGGTTGTCCGCCACATCTTCCATAATGACGTGGATGAATTCACCCGTCATTTCCGTACGATATGCCTTGCCATATGTCATGGACGTGACGTTCCAGATATCTTCACGTGTGATGTCTTGGTTTGGAAGGATGGACGGTCCCCAACGCACACCAGGTGACATCGAAATATCCGCCTCGCGCTCTTCGATGAGGGCCTGACAAATAAGATCGTCCCATGTTCCGTTAAAGTTGCCGCGACGGTACAATAGGCCATCGGCCTGCCCAATAACTTCGGACATTGCGTCAACATAAGGCGCGCGCTGTTCGTCAATAAGCGCCGCCACTTGTGCATCTGGCGTGATGACGTCTGAGAAGATCGGGATAAGCTTATGCTTAAAGCCCATCATACGTCCGTCACGGACATCTAGATCAACGCGGCTTACGAATTTACCGTTGGACCCAGAGGCAACAACAATTGTCTCACCGACCAAAACAGGCTCTGGCAGAGCATCATGCGTGTGGCCTGAAAGGATCACATCGATGCCTTTGACCTTGCCTGCCATCTTTTTATCAACGTCAAACCCATTGTGCGAGAGAACCACAACAACCTCGGCGCCCATGCCACGCACCTCGTCCACCATCTCTTGCATCCGTTCATCACGGATACCAAAGCTATATTCTGGGAACATCCAGCCTGGATTTGCAATTGGCATATAAGGGAACGCCTGACCGATCACTGCTATTTTGGAACCGCCACGCTCGAACATTTTATAGGGAGGAAAGAGTTCGGTTGGTTCGTCCCACTCGGCGTCAAAGATGTTTTGACCCAAAGCAGCAAAAGGCAGGTTTTCAACGATTTCCTGAACACGCTCGGACCCAAGCGTAAATTCCCAGTGGAACGTCATCGCATCAGGGTTCAACGCATTCATCACATTGACCATATCCTGACCTTGCGTGTGATAACAGGTATAAGAGCCATGCCACGTATCGCCCCCATCCAACAAAAGCGCGTCTGGGCGATCTGCACGGATCGAATTGATCACAGTTGCCACACGATCAAGACCACCAACACGGCCATAGGTTTGCGCCATCGCCGTAAAATCATTGTATGTCAGAGCATAGTGAGAGGGGCTACCATCTGCGATACCATACATTTTACGGAAATCAGAACCAGTGACGTGCGGAACCTGACCACGTGCAGGGCCGACACCCAGATTGATCTCTGGTTCACGAAAGTAAATTGGCTTTAGCTGAGCGTGGATATCCGTCACGTGAATCAATGTCACGTTGCCGAATGTATCAAAATTCAACAAATCGTCCTGTGTCAGACGTTGCTGAGCCGCCAAGCGGCCCCAGTTGCCATAGCTTGATGCACCGTACAAAGCCGTTGCAGCCATGCTAACCTGAAGAAAATCGCGACGTGAGATCATATTCTGGTCCTACCTGCGCTCATATGCGCATATTTGAATGGGTTGAGGTAAAGAAATCCCCGCACCTTTCAGCGCGGGGACAAAGGATTAGTTACGTACGGATGGGCCTTCTACGGAAAGACCATTGCCGCGGGATGCAACATACAACTCAAGAGCGATGAATTCTTCGCCACCTGGTTTGAATGTTTCTGCGCGTGTATCACGCACACAGCCCTTGAAACGCGCATGTGTTGTGTTCAATTTTGCGTTTTTCAGACGGTATGTTGGGAAACCGTTGATTTGACCTTGTGACAAGTGGTCCGCACGGATCATGTTGCCATAGTTGTCTTCGTGGCAGTTTGCGCAGGATAGCTCAAGCTGACCTGTACGTGTGTAATACAGCTCTTTACCTTTTTCCCACATCTCAGCAACAGGACCGTCGATTGCAACGTTCACAGGCAAGCCGCGAGATTGAACAGAAATCATCGCTTCCATGTCTGCCATTTTACCAGAGGTATAGCCGTACTTTTCGGCACCCATTTGGTTTTCACGACAGTCATTGATCTGCATCGCCAATGTGCGAACTTCTTCGGCGCTT
>JALRHZ010000054.1 GCA_023259435.1 Paracoccaceae bacterium
ACCGTAATACGATCGATATAATTCATCCGGTGAGGCGCCTGCGAAAAACCTCATCAATAGAACCAGATTTCGCGCACCGCGCCGGATCCAACCCTGTTGTTCAAACTTTTCAGCGCGTGTTGTAACATGGGACCCGATGGGCCGGAGATCCGCCCTAAGCTTGTTCGCAAGGATGACATCCTCCATAATTGGCGCATCTGGGTATCCACCGATCCGCTTGAGATGAGAGTGCCGGATAAACAATCCCTGATCCCCGTACGGCAGTTTAAAAACCCGAGATCGCAAATTTGCCCATGTCGCCACAACCCAAGGTGCAACTCCTTTGGCATCAAAACGCAAATCAAAGTAATATGCCGCAGAGCGATGATCCGACATCGCGGAGCGAAGACGGGTCTGCCAATCCATTGGCAAAACAGTATCGGCATGTAAAATCAACACCCACGCTCCATGTGCAACCACACAGCCCCGAGCAATTTGACCACCCCGCCCTGCAGGACCTTGTATCACAACCGCGCCTAGGTCTTCGGCCAAGGCCAGCGTGTCATCGGACGACCCCCCGTCAGAGATGATCAATTCGCTGATCAGGCCTGCCTGAACACCGTCGTATAATTGAACAGACAATCGGGCAATGTCCTGTTCGGCATCCAAACTGGGGATAATTACACTAATCGGAGCGCGCATGGTGTTTCCTTGGTCAAAAATTACCTATATCCAGATAAAGCAGAGCAATTAGGGAACGTCCACAATGCAGCGAAAAGTTTTCCGTGTCTCGGGCACAGACCGCCATAAATTTCTCCAAGGTTTGCTGACAAATGATGTTCGTAAAACTGACAGTGGCTTGGTCTATGCGGCGCTTCTCACACCGCAGGGGAAATACATTTGCGATTTTTTCTTATCAAATGACGGTGAGAGCATCTTGCTTGACCTGCCACAAAGTGATGCCGATGCGGTTGTTGCACGTTTGAATATGTACCGATTGCGCGCCGATGTGCAAATTGAGGCAACGGATTTGATTGTATCAACGGGACGATCTGATGACACCCATCTCGCGCCTAAAGGTGTCTTGGATGATCCCCGTCACGAGGCAATGGGGTGGCGCCTCTATTCGGACACAGATCAATCTATTCCCGTTGATTGGGATGACATTCGCGTCACGCACTGTATCCCACAGCATGGGATCGAGCTTACCTCAGATACATTTATCCTAGAAGCCGGATTTGACCGCCTGAACGGAGTTGATTTCAAAAAAGGGTGCTATGTCGGTCAAGAGGTCACCGCGCGCATGAAACATAAAACTGAGTTGCGAAAAGGGTATATGCGGGTGGCCATCACAGAACACGTCGACATTGGCACACCGATTGTCACCAACGCAGGCAAGGAAACCGGAACAGTGTTCACCCAATCCAACGGGTTCGCAATCGCCTATGCAAGGTTTGACCGACTAGAGGGTACATTAACCGCCGGTCCCGCACAGATCACCGTCCCAGAATAAATGAACCCCGCGGGTCGCGGGGTTCTATTTTGATTGATCCGCCTTATTTGGTCAGGCGCGTTCTGAATATTCCATCGTCTCAGTGTTCACAACGATGGCCTCGCCCGTTCCAACAAATGGCGGCACCATTACTTTTACACCGTTGTCCAAAATCGCCGGCTTAAAGCTATTCGCGGCGGTTTGCCCTTTTACAACCGGCTCGGTCTCTTCCACGGTGCAGGTTACTTTTTGCGGCAAAGTCGCGTTCAACGCTTCTTCTTCGTAAAACTCGACTACAATCGTCATACCATCTTGTAGAAACGGACGACGTTCGCCCAATAGCTCTGCTGGGAGTTCGATCTGTTCATATGTCTCTGTATCCATGAACACCAACATGCCATCAGATTCATATAAAAACTGTTGATCTTTTTGCTCTAGGCGCACGCGCTCGACTTTGTCTGCGCTGCGGAAGCGTTCATTCAGTTTGCTGCCATTGCGCAGATTGCGCATTTCGACCTGTGCAAACGCACCACCCTTGCCAGGCTTAACATGGTCTACCTTTACAGCAGCCCAAAGATGTCCTTCATGTTCAAGAACATTGCCAGGCTTAATTTCGTTTCCGTTAATTTTAGGCATGTGTCATCCAACCCATATGCGTTGATAAATTATTAAAACTTCCTATATCCATACTAGGAATTGTTGGCAAGAAAGGGAATTTACTAGATTTGGAGACCAAAGCACATAGAGCCATGCAAAAATCGCATGAGAGCTATGCAATAAAACTCTATCCGAATCATTCATTTTGCTTCATAAGGCCCCTAACGCCCAAATTACAAGATCATAAAAACACAAGGGACGACGATGAAAGATTTCGTTGATGCAACTGCTTTTAATAGTGAACAAGGTAACCGCGCACGCAAGCTTTTTGCTGCTGTCGTGTTGGCCGCTTTGGATGATGCTATTGCCGATGACAAAAAATATGGAAACGGACCAGATCAAATTGCTCGCTGGGCAAGATCGCGTGATGGCCGTGAAGTCCTAAGCTGCGCCGGGATCGACCCGAACGAGCGCGTTGTGGAAGGCCTCATGGAGTTTGTACGCAAAGGTGTTCGCACATCTGTAGCACTTTCACGCGAGGAAAGTGAACGCCGTAGCGCGGCAATGATGTCAGAAGCAGCATAATTAACCGCAAACAAGTTCAAGAAAAAACGCCGGCAAACTCGCCGGCGTTTTTCATTTCAAAACAATATCTGATTTTATCAGCCTAATCCGTCAAACCCGCAGAATGAATGGCGTCATGAATTTCACGTCGCACCATTTTGCGAATGTTTTTTGTGATCTTCTCACCCAAAGCTCCACGCAGCTCTTTACGAATAAGGGCTGCAACCATTTCTTCTAGCGCAGCTTCGTCAATCGCTGTCTTGGGCAGAGTATCAGCATCTTCCGCCTCGGGCGCATTTGAACCTTCAGGCTCGCCAATACTAACATCAGGTATCGCCACGGATGTATCGTCGGGTTCCTCAATGGTTTCTATCGGCTCAGAAGTGTCTGCTACTTGTTCGGGGGCTAAATCGTCAGTGTAGTAACCAGCATATTCACTGGCTTCATCTCCATCCGGCTCCCACTGTTCTTCTGTATTCGCGATCAACCGTTCAAGTTTTGTGATCTTTTGCTCTAAGCTTTCGCTGTGATCCGCTTCTACACGAAGAGATGGACCCAGAACCAATTTGTCCTGTAGCGTCTCATCAATATCGTCGAGAACCTCATGCACTGAATGGTTCTCATCCAGTGCCCCTGGCTCGTCTTCAACTAATTTCCGCAATGATGACAGGACATCTGCCAGTTCTGCGTTTTTTGCTGCTGTTGTCATCGTCTTTCCCGCTGCCTCACCTTTTCAGAGAGAGTAGCAATACAGACAGGAACGAGCAAGCGAAACAACGCGCCTAGTTTTTACCCAATGACTTTAGAACACGGTCCAAAGCCTGCCCCTGAGGGGTTTTGGCGGCTGGTGCGTCCTTGACCAAGTTATAATAGGTCGTCGGGTCGTATTTTTGCACAGGCAGGTTCAGAACGTCCACAGTCAATCGTCCCATCTGAGCGAGCAAACGATAGGCCGCAACGTATTCGTCTGTGATTGCGGAAATCTCTGCAGCACGTGCATCAAGTAGTTCGTTTTCTGCATTCAAAACATCCAGCGTTGTTCGGGATCCTAATGTGGCCTCTTCGCGAATACCGCGAAATGCGACTTGGGCCGCGCGAATTTGTTGTTCACTCGCCACACGGCTTGCGCGTGCCACATCCAACAGGGCATAGGCGCTATACACCTGACGTTCAATTTGATGGCGTGCAAGGTGCAGGCCCGAGCGCGCCGCATCGCGTTGCGCTTTTGTTTTCCGGATCAGCGAAGGAATTTGACCCCCGCTATAAATCGGGCCCGAGGCATTCAACGATAAACTTCCACCTTTTTGGTCCAACGTAGAATTCAGGGTGTTGGTATATGACAACGATCCGCCAAGTGTTACCTTTGGTTCATAGCTTTTTTCAATACGCGCAACGTTTAGATCGGCCGCCTTGATATCATGCTGAAGGCGTTTTATTTCGGGATGCGTCCGCAATGCAATCGCCGCCGCCGCGTCCGCGTTCGCCGGCATAGAAGGAAGCGCTTTTGGCGCACTTAATTCCCCAGCACGTTTTCCAACGGCTTCGCGATACACTGCTTTTGCTGCAGCCAAGTTGCCACGTGCCGCCGCAAGTGCGCTTTCAGAAGCGGCAAGGCGCGCTTCGGCCAAAGCGACGTCCGTTTTCGTAATTTCACCCACATCAAAGCGATCTTGCGCGGCGCGCAGCTCTTCTTTGATGACACGAAGGTTATTTTCACGCAGCGCTACGGTTTCTGCTTCGCGTATCAGGTTCATAAAGGCCTCGACGGCCGTAAAGAGAACTTGCTGTTCAACCGAAATCAGGCTTTGTCGCGTTGCAAGAACGCTTTCTTTTGCCGCCTCTAACGCAAGCTTATTCGCGCCGCCGTCATAGAGTGTGATCTGAGCGTTCAAAGACACATTCATGCTATGTGTAGCAGGTGTCCCAGTTCCGATGGAAAAATCGCGGCGTGCAAACGAACTCCAGTTCACAACTGGCATCAAGGCCGCAGCGGCCTGCGCAACATCTTCGTCGGCGGCGCGCAACAATGCACGGTTTTGCTCAAGCAAGCCGCTATGATTATACGCAGAGGTCATAGCTTGGCGGAGCGTTTCCGCCGAAGCGGTCGTTGCCCCTGTCACACTAAGTGCAAAACTGGCGGCGAGTGTTGCCAAAATTGAACTGCGTTTCATTCACCATCTCCAAATGTCTGCACGCCCCCGAGCATGCTTAAAATACTACAGGGAAAACGCCATAGTGCGCTTGAACCCAGTTAGAACCGGCGCTCCAGCATTAAATGCATATTGCCAATTCATCTCTCCACCTAACTTATAACCAATGCGCACGGTGCCAAGTGAACCTTCGGCGAAAACTGCACAAATACGGCCGCCTTCTTTCACTTGATCCAAAATCGCCTCTGGGATTTCCTCGACAGCGCCCTCAATGACAATCGCATCGTAAGGCCCGTGCGCAGCCGCACCTTGATCAAGGGCGTTCCCTTCAAAGACTACATTATCAAAACCATTCTCGCTCATGGCTTCTTGCGCCTCAGAGAGCATGGCCTCATCTTCTTCAACCGCCACAACCAACTCTGCCAAGCGAGACAGAACCGCAGCGCCATAGCCATACCCGGCACCGATTATGAGTACCATTTCACTTTGCTGAACATCTGTCGCATCCAACATTTTGGCAAAAGTCCGCGGCTCGAGGATCGTGCGATCTGCGCCGATTGACATGTTCTCTCCAACATAGGCGGCTTCTCGTTTGTCGCGTGGTACGAATTCTTCCCGCGGGATTGAAAGCATCGCTTCTATCACATTAAACTTAGTCACATCCGAAGGGCGAACTTGGGTGTCAACCATCATGGTTCGACGGGTCGCAAAATCAGTCATTTGGCGCACTCTTTTAAAAAATTCCTATAGGCGTATTGCCACATCCCTTGGACAAGAGCAACGCCTGAGCGTGTTAGATCAAAATTTCGTCTTTGTAACCGCAGTCGGACAGCATACCGATTTCAAGCAAAAATGTTCGCCCCTACAAACGCAAGGCTCACACACACTGTTAATGCCATCCTAAGAGACATCCACCAATTTGGCGCAACGTCTTGTGCAACAAACCAATAATCAACACGTAACAGAGCGATAAATCCTACCAGCAAAACTATAGGCTGATACGCCAGAGGCAAAGCAAACATGAATAGAGTCCACAGCGCAGGCAGAATCGACAGAACATACCCCAAAGCCGAGGTCAGGCGCGTTGCAAACCCCCAGAGGCACCCGCCCATGAAATTAAAAATGATAACGCCGTATCCGAGCATTAAAGGCAAGCCGGATAAATTCTCTCCTGCTAGCTGAAACACTAAATTGTCAGAAACCTGCCCAAGTGCGCCCCAAATAAACGGCAGCACCCCTGCAAAGCCCAATACTTTCGCTGTTCTCGGAATGTCTTGCATCACCCTCTCCTTTTCCAAGGACTTAGATCCCACAAAGAACCCGTCGAGGTCAAAATACTGTCATTATTTGGTTTAAGTCTTTTTTCTTTTTCGCGGATTTGGGGATCGTTGCATCCCGTGTGGGATGACCTACGGGCAGAATCATGATGGGCTTTTCATTGCTAGGGCGATCGCAGAGTTCATTCAGAAACTTCATTGGGTTTGGTGTATGCTCGAGACAAACCAACCCCGCGTTGTGAATCGCTGCAATCAAAAAGCCAACCGCGATCCCGACGCTTTCCGGCACGTAATAGTTTTTGCGCCGTGATCCATCCGCATTGATCCCATACCGTTCTGCAAAAACGACAATCAACCATGGCGCATCGGTAAGATGCGGCTTCGATACGCCTGTACCGATCGGCTCTAATGCTGCGATCCATTCATCGCTTGCCCCGCCGGAATAGAACGCGCGTTCTTCTTCTTCGGCGGCAGCGCGAATGCGGGCCTTCATGTCCGGATCACAAATAGCCGCAAAATGCCAAGGTTGTTGATTGGCACCTGATGGTGCGCGCCCTGCTGTGGCAATGATATTTTCAATGACCTCTTGTGGAACCGGAGTTGTGTCATATTCTCGCACGGAATGACGCTTGCACATGTAATCGAACAAGGCTTTGGATTGGGTGATTGCGTCCTCATCGGACAATTGAACACGATCAGGTAGCGCGAGGGGTTCGTAACTCATACAAATCTCCAAAGTTCTCTAGAGATAAGCCTAGATGAAAACTTTGAGAGTGCAACACATGTCTAAAGTGCTCATCGATGACCTGTCACGCGACATCAAATCCTTGCTCAACCAACTGTGCAAAGCCACCGATGTTTGACACATTTTCATAGCCAAGCCGTAAAAGCAGTTGGGTCGCAAGGCCAGCCCGACCGCCAGCAGCACAATAAACTGCCAAAGGTGTTTGGACCCTGAGATCAGGATCGTGGTCAGGGTGGCGCGCATCGGCAATATCCGCAAGACGCGAAAGCGGGATATGTTTTGCGCCCTTGATTTTACCACTTGATTGTATTTCCGAATAATCTCTGACGTCGATTACGACCGTGTCGTTTGAAATAGCTCTTTTTGCTTTTTGTGTTTGACGCGGCGCAGCCTTGCCTTGGGTTTTTGAGGTTAGAAATCCAAACATATCAGCGTCCTTTTCACATATGCGACCAAGCATTTCATCAGCCTGTCCAGACATCACATAACAACTTCATTAAACATATTCAATATTTAATATGTTTAATTTTTGCGCTCGGCCAGAATTTGGATGCATG
Organism: Paracoccaceae bacterium; assembly: GCA_023259435.1. Classification (GTDB taxonomy): domain Bacteria; phylum Pseudomonadota; class Alphaproteobacteria; order Rhodobacterales; family Rhodobacteraceae; genus JALRHZ01. The sequence continues at coordinate 7,362 of JALRHZ010000054.1, forward strand.
GTGTTGAACATATAGCTTGAACCATGGGGTAAAGCGCTTGGGATGCTCGTTCATCTCCGCCTCCAGACTTTGGTATTCCACCCAGCGTGTCTCGCATACCTCAGCCGGATTTGGGCGAAGTTCAACAAGAGAGGCCAGATGACCAACGAACATCTCGACCACCTCATGTTCTATCATGCCACCGCCCACATCCGCGCGATATGCAACTTGGCCTACATGCGTGAGCGCTACATTGGTGAGACCCAGCTCTTCGTCTAGGCGACGCTCGGCACAGGCATGATCGCTTTCGTCCCAGTTTGGATGCGTGCAACACGTATTCGCCCATAGACCAGGTGTGTGGTATTTTTCCAATGCGCGCCGCTGGATCAGCAGCTGGTTTTGGCAAAAAACAAATATCGACACGGCCTTATGACGCAGACCGTCGCGATGAACCCGTAGTTTTTCCACTGGCTGTAATGTTCCATCAATCCATGCTGGAATAAGGCGCTGCATCTATACCTCTTGTCACATCTTTGGCCACGTCGCATACCCCATTCAGGCCAAAGGTAAAAGAGCAGACTTAGACAATCCACCAACGGTTCGCCCGAGCAAAACATCATGCAAGGACGAGGCTTTTTGCTCTGAGAGCAAATCGCACAAGATACGATGCACCATACAAAAGGTCTTGCCTTGCGTGTCTTTCTAGCGATGATCTGTATGATCGTACGGGGAGACAATTACTATGAACATGACCGACCACCAAAAAGGGATCCTAATTACTGCGGTTGGCGTTTTGTGTATTGTTCCAGACTCACTATTTGTGCGCCTCATTTCAACGGACCCCCTTTCCAACGCGTTCTGGCGGGCATTGATCGCAGGGGGCCTTGTTGGCATTTGGGTATTTGCAACACAGCCTCAGACACCCCTGCACACATTGCGTCACATGGGGGCAATTGGGTGGTTATATTGTGCAATCATCGGATCAACAGCGCCTGCCTTTGTCATGGCGGTCACGCATACAAGTGTGGCGAATGTGGTGTTTATTTTCGCCGCGATGCCAGTGTTCACCGCATTTTTCAGCTGGATCTTTTTAAAAGAGCCAATATCCCGAAAAACCGCCCTTACGATTTTGGCTGTTATGGTCGGGCTAAGTATTATCGCGCTGGGCTCTGCCCAACATAGCGAGGCAAACTGGCGAGGTGACCTATGGGCGCTGTATATAACGGTCAGCTATGGGCTTGCCTTCACCATTTTGCGCACCTTGAAAAACATCTCAATGGTTCCTGCGGTCCCGATTGGATTTTTAGGCGCAGCCCTTTGCCTTGGCTTTATTTCCGCGCCTTTGGTAGGATTTTCAGAGAATGCAGGTTTGTATGTTTTGCACGGCGTTTTTATCGCATTGGGCACGTCACTAATGACGCTAGGACCCAGATACCTAAGCGCTCCAGAGGTATCGCTCCTTATCTTACTCGAGTCTGTATTGGCGCCCATTCTCGTCTGGGTTACACTTGGGGAGCATCCGGGCTATTGGGCCGTGTTTGGAGGTGGCATCGTGATAGGCGCTTTGGCCTTGTCAAACGCGGTTGCGTTCAAGAAAACCCAAACACGTCACAAAAAAGCACGCTCTACAAACCAATAAGCGCCCACGCAAGCAATCAAAATTGACGCGGGGGTCGCGATTGCAGATCGGTACCAAGTCTTTTTGCCAAAAGGTAGAACCAACAACATCCCAGCGACGGCCAAAACAGTAAGCTGTCCAATTTCAACGCCTATGTTGAACCCGATTAACGCAGGGACGAATTGACCAGACGGCAGGCCAAACTCGCCCAAAACAGAGGCAAACCCCAAACCGTGAAGCAATCCAAAGCCAAAGATGACAACAGGACGCCACCGGCTTAGCCCTCTGAAAAAGACGTTTTCTAATGCGACAAAAACAATCGAAGCCGCGATCAAAGGCTCTACGATGGACGCGGGCACAACAACGAGGCCAAGCGCGCCAAGGGCCAATGTGACCGTATGGGCCAAAGTAAACGCAGAAACCTGCCACACCAAAGCGCCTAGCCCTGCCCCAAGGAAAAAGAGACCCAAGACAAACAAAATATGGTCCAACCCTTTGGGGACGATATGATCAAATCCAACAGGGATATAGTCGACAAAAACCTGGAGCCATGACTTTTTGACCCCGTTTCCAACTGGAATTGGATCTGAAGTCGCCCCGTTCTGAACATATGAGGTCACGGGGTCGTCAACACCAACTTGACGGATAATGATCGACCCAAATTCGGCAGGCCATTGAAATGTTAGGTCTTGGTCGTTTTGCAAATTACCGGACAACGTGAGATAGCTATATCGGCCCACCTCTGTATTCCCAACCTTATCTACAGATAGGGCATCCAACGCCAGATCGATAACCTCATCGTTTTGTTTAACGATAATGTCACCCGAAATTGCGGGCCAAAGTGCCCTAAATTCCTGAACAAGCTGTTCCGGCTCCATCGCGCGATATGTATCATAATCCTCAGCCTGTTCTGCGTCATTGGTATCGGCCACTTGTGACAAATCAATATCGGCCAAGAGGCCCTCGGCCGTGAACCGAATATTCACCTCGACAAGATCGTTGTTCACACTAAGATCAGCAACAGACGGAACAACTTCGTGCGCCAAACTTTTCTGTACGGGAAAAGCGGATAGCAGACAAAAAACACTTAAAAAGCAGATCCAAATGACTTTTCGAAATTGCATAAAACACATGTCCCCTAGCATTGCATTCGTCTGTTGCTTGCTGTTTCCAAGCATCGGCACGTCGCACGAACTATGGATTGATTCTCAGCAGTTTCAAGTTGAAAAGGCACAAGAATTTGTAGGCGAACTAAAAAACGGTGAAAATTTTGAGGGTATTCGCCTGCCGTTTTTTGAACGCCAGTTTGAACAACTCTCGTATGACATTTCAGAACTGTCTCCTGTCCTTGGACGCGATGGGGACCTTCCCGCAATCCGCATCCAGCCCGAAACAGAGGGGCTGATGCGGGTGATTTATCAATCGCGCAAAAAGACCGTCACCTATCGGGGCATGGAAAAGTTCACCAATTTTGTGAAACACAAAGACCTTGCATGGGCCTTGGACCGCCATCTTGAGAACGCATGGCCACAGGACCGGTTCGACGAGGAATATTATCGCCACTCAAAGGCCTTGGTCGCAGTTGGGGATGCGCAAGGCGAGGATAAGGTCTATGGCCTGCGGGCAGAGATCACCGCGCTGGACAATCCCTATACAACTCCAAATACCCAAGGCCTTCGCCTTTTGTTAACTGAATTTTCAAATCCAATTCCGAACGGACAGATTGAAGTATTTGAACGTGATAAGGGCGGCAATGTCACCGTTAGCCTCCTAAAAACAGATCAAAACGGTGTCGTAACACTCCCTATAAAAGCGGGGCATGACTACCTTCTTGATCACGTTATACTGACCGAACTAAATCCAGCAGAGAACACATCAATCTACTGGCGCAGTGATTGGGCGGCCCTCACGTTTTCTGTTCCAGAATAAGCGCCGTATTGATCAACGACTAGGCAAAATACGACTGATAATCGCTTACCAATAAATGTGTGGGCTCTTGATCTTCGATGATATCTGAAAACCGTCCAATTGGGTCCTTAAAGATGTTATCTGTCTCATCATCATTGACCGTTGAGACTTCGCCAATCAAGACATCGCCGCCTTCGCCCCAAAAGGCATGCCAATCACCTGGCATCAAGGTAATGCTTTCCCCAGGCATTAGGATCAGTTTTTCACCAGGGGCATAGTCTTTGCGAATGCCGTCGCAGTACACCACACCACCTTTATCGTCTGCAAATCCACCCGCATCATCGGACCCATACAACTCGATGACCAGTTTGGCACCACCACGATTGATGATATCTTCGGCCTTTATGACATGCGTATGCATTGGCGACAGTTGATCTTGCTTGGAAATCAAAAGCTTTTCGGCATAGCACATCCCCCCACCGCGCTGTAGATCGGCAAGCCGCCCGTTGCGCAGGGTGAACAGAAACAGGCCCATCTCGTCGTAGCGGCCCTGCCCGTAATCCGTGATGTCCCAGCCCATGCGCCCGTCGATCACTGCGCGGGCGCGGGGGGCATTGGCGCGCATCTCGTCAGGCGTCCAATAGGCGAAGGGGGGCAAGACGAAGCCGAAAGAGCGGATGAAATCATCCGCCTCGGCCATGATGTCGTTGATCCGGGATCTTTTCATCGCGCGCCCTCCTACCGCTGTCGCGGCGCAGTTGCGCCCAAAGCGGTCGGGTCTTCAAGGGGGGCGCGTGGTGCGTGCGGGCCGGACCGCGATCCGACCCGCACGACGTGTATCAGCAGCGGGCCACGTAATAGCCGCCGCGACCATCGGCATAGGCGCATTCGCGCGTCGCCTGGTTCTGGGCCACGACGGCACCCGCGGCCGCACCCCCCAGGACTGCGACAGCGGTCCATTCGGGGTTGGCATCAACGAGTTCGGCCAAGGCGAAACCGCCCGCCGCACCAAAGGCCGCGCCGAGCGCGGTCTGGCCCTGGGGGGTGGGTTGGCATGCCGCAAGGGCAAGTGCTGCGGCAAGCAAGGTTGCGGACAACTGGATTTTCATGACGTTTCCTCAGGCTACGGCCGAAGGGCCGGACAGGGTTCAGGTCCCGCCTGCCAGTATAACAGAAAGGCCGCCGCACCAAAGGTGCGACGGCCCAAAGCCAAGGAATTCCGGCGGTTTTACGCCGCGCGGGCGGTCAGGACGGCATCGACCTGCTTTTGCGCGCCGGCCTCGTCCATGCCCTTGACGGCGGCCAGTTCACGCGTCAGCCGCTCGAGCGCGGCTTCGTAAAGCTGACGCTCGGAATAGCTCTGTTCGCGCTGGTCGTCGG
>JALRHZ010000055.1 GCA_023259435.1 Paracoccaceae bacterium
AAACTTGATACAGTCCAAATAAGGAAGACCTTGGTCCGCTTTGTAATAATGTGGGTTACGACAAATTTCGATTTGGTTGTCGCGGACGGTTTTGACCTCGGTGATGGGGCCTGATCCAACAGGGTTGCTGTTTGCAAAGGTTAGCTTGTCTTCTACACCCGACCAGATGTGTTCCGGTACGATATAGACATCTTCAAGATACCAATCGAATGTCGCATCTTTGCGGGTGAACTCGACCACGACTGTATTTGCATCTGTGGCCGTGACGGATTTGATCAATCCATCTGCCCATTTGCCGGATTTATCCAAGGCCGCGTCGTCTTTGCCAAGGTTGAAAGAATAGGCAACATCGCTTGCGTCTAGTGTTTCACCGTCTGACCATGTGAGGCCGTCTTTGATTTTCACGGTCCATCTCATCAGGTCGTCCGCATAAGCAAAGCTCTCGGCGAGGCGCCAGTTGATGGAACCTGCCATCGCATTGTGCACATAAAGCGGTTCGAACATTGTGCCGCGCACAAGCTCGATCTGTGCTTCTGAGAAGGGGCTAAAGTCTTCTACAAATGTTGGAGTGATAATTGGCACGGTCAATGTGCCGCCTTGGGCATGGTCACCGGCTGATAATGCTGGCCCTGCCATGAGGCCCAAAGCAGCAACCGAAGCTAATAATTTCAATGAATGCACGTCAGAAACCTCCCTATCTATAACGTTACAGAAAAAACTATAACGTTATAGTTTTGCAATCAAGCGGAAATATGTCACACTGCAACCGTTTGTATGAGAAGGAAGGTATACAGCTGAAATTGCTCAAATTTTGCCAAGACAATCACAGCAGAACATGCCAAAACAGCGCACAATAAGATAAAGTGCCGCCAACAGATGAGATCCAAGATCAGATGAAATCGACCTATTCAAAAGAGAATCGCCCCACATTAAAAACGATTTCTCAGATCACCGGACTGGCTGTGCAAACTGTTTCCCGGGCTTTGGGTGATGCGCCGGATATCAGTCCGAAAACGAAAGAGCGTGTGCGCAAAGTTGCGGATGAGGTCGGCTATGTTCCAAACCGTGCAGGGGTGCGCCTTCGGACGGGGCGAACCAATGTGATCGCACTGGTTCTCTCGACCGAAGATGATGTTCTATCTCTGACCTCGCGTTTGATCTCTTCCGTGGCCTTGGGCCTTCGAGATACGGGGTATCATTTGGTTGTCACCCCAAGTTTTCCAGATGATGACCCGATAAAGGCTGTGCGCTATATCGTTCAAAACAGAACGGCAGATGCCATTATCCTCAATCAAATTCGTCCCGAGGACCCGCGCGTCAAATACCTGATGGACGCCAAGTTTCCGTTTGTGACCCATGGTCGGACGGTCTGGTGCAAGGACCATTCATATTTTGACTTTGACAATAAAGAGTTTGGTCAAATTGCCGTCCAACACCTGGTTGAGAAGGGACGCTCAAACCTTATGCTTATAGCGCCTCCTATGGATCAAAATTATGCCCGTGAGATTTGGAAAGGCGTGCAGGAGGCGAGCCATCAGGCAGGATGCACAAGTTTCATTGCCCAAGGCGTAGATAGCGATGCACATCGGCGCAAAATTCGAAGTTTTGTTGCACAAGCAGTGACAGAGGATCCAACTATTGACGGCGTCATCTCTGCCTCCCCCAATGCAACGATGGCCGCTATTGCAGGGCTTGAAGATGCAGGGGTTCAATTAGGGCAGGGGTGTGATGTGTTTTCAAAAGAAACGGTCCCGATCCTAGAGTTGTTTCGCCCTAATATTTTGTCCGTTTCCGAAGACGTCACGCAGGCAGGGCACTTTTTGGCCAAGGCAGCGGTGTCAGAGGCAAAACAAGAAAATGCGCTGCCACTTCAGAATTTGGATGTGCCCCTGCGCTAATCTGGTTGGGGCCTGCGGTGAAACCGATATTGGCAAATATGATGATAGGTTTGGTGGGGATGCAAAAATGGATCTGGGAAATCAGGTCGGTTGGGCGCGTCTGGCCAGTGTTGGGTTTCTATCGCAAGGCCCGCTCTTGGCCCGTAAGCGCGGCCGTCTAATCCGCCACGCGCGCTTGGGGTAAAGTGATCAGCGGTATAGATTTGCACGCCCGGTTGGTTGGTTGATACCTCTAGGGTTATCCCCGATTGCGGACTGGTCAGAGTGACAACGCTTTGGGTCGGATCCCGCGTTGGGTCTAGGCAGAAGGTGTGATCAATGGCTTGTTCTTTGATAACTCGCGGGTGGCGAAAGTCAAAAGCGGTATTCGAAACTGGGACAGGGGCACCAAGAGGGATCAGGTCTGGGTCAACCGCGATATACTGTTCTGCACAAAGTCCAAGTTTATGGTCGTCGATTGTGTCGGAACCATCAAGATTGAAATAGCTATGATGCGCAAAGCTGCATGGTGTCGTCTTGGTGGTGTTGCCCGTCATATCAATGGATAAGGCATTGTCTTGCGTCAGGCAAAACCGCGCGTTGACCTGCAATTCTCCGGGAAAGCCCATGTGCCCATCGGGGAGGGTGAGCCCTAGGGTGACGCAGTGGGACGCCACGTCGATGATCTGCCAAACCATTTGCCCCGATCCAATCGTACCACCGTGCAGGCAATGTGTGTCCTTAAAATTGCGCGATAGGGAATAGGTTCTTCCGCCATGGTCAAAACGCGCCTGTGCAATCCGGTTCGCGTAACGCCCAACAAGAGCACCGGCATAGGCCAGCTCGTTTTGATAGGCGGATATATCGGGCGCGCCCAGAACAAGAGGGTGGGGATGGCCGGCAAGCCGCAGATCCTGAACCGTGGCACCATAGGTCAGGATATCTGCGCTTAGGTCTTGGGACGCAATGCGAATGCGGTGAACCTCTGTGCCATCCGGCAAATAGCCGAAATGTGAGACTTGGCTCTGCTGTGTCATGAAGGGTCCAGTATCACCTGATGTTCTGCTTGCCCCTGAATAGATAGCTGGACGGATTGAACCGTCCCGTCCATATTGCTCGCCCCATCCAAGTTTTCCGTTGCTGATGTACAAAACAGGGTCTTCAAATCCGTGCCCCCAAAGGCGGGGCAACTTGGCTGTCGCGTGGGCAGCTGAATGCGCATATCCAAAGCGCCTTGCGGCGTATACCGGCTTAGCTGTGCGGCCCCCCATTGTGCGTTCCACACATAGCCGTGGGCGTCGACCACCGCCCCATCGGGGTTCAGGCCGTCGTCACGCAGATCGACAAAGGGCGTGGCGGCCCCTTTGGGCCAGCCCTGATCATCCAAGGGCTGACGCATAATGACCCGCGTTGGCGTGTCTGTGTAATAGGCACAGGTGCGATCCGGCGAAAAACAAATTGCGTTTGAAATTGTGATGTCTGAATACAGGCGCGTTAAGGTGCCTTGGAAATAGCGATAGATGGATCCCGCCCCTGATTGTGCTTGTTTGCCCATGGTACCAATCCAGAACCCGCCCCAAGGGTCGGCGCGCCCGTCGTTGGACCGTGTATGCGGCATGTCAGCTTCTAGAGGGGTTAGACCCTCTTGAGTGCCAGTTTTCAGATTGAATAAAAACAGCGCCGTCTCGGAGGCAATCAAAAGCCTATGGTCATCGACCCATCCGGCGGCTGAGACATGTTGATCAAACTGCCACACAAGGGTTTGGGTGCCTGTTCGGCTAAGCATCTGTTTGTTATTGATATCGAACCAAAATAACTGGTCCCGCTTTGGGTGCCATAGGGGGCCTTCACCTAAGTGGCAGGAGCGAGGGTCATATGTTGTAACTGAATGCTGTGTCATTCTGAAAATACGGCATCATAGGCCGCCGCGATCTGGGTTGCTTTTTGTGCGACATCGGCGGCGGTATCATTGGGGTGATAGAGCGCTGATCCAATTCCAAATCCGCTTGCGCCGGCCTTGGCCCAATCTGCAAAATTCTCGGGCCCAGCACCGCCAACCGCAAGGACCTCTGTCTGGGGCGGCAGGACGGCACGGATTGCTTTTAATCCTGCAGGCCCCGTCAATGAGCCAGGGAATAGTTTCAACCCATCTGCACCGGCCCGCAATGCCGTGAAACACTCGGTCGGGGTCATCACACCGGGATAGGACAGCATGCCAAGCGATTTGGTCGCGGTGATAACCTCGGGGTTGCAATCTGGTGAAACAATAAGTTGCCCCCCGACGTCATGAACGCGGCGCACATCAGAAAGGCACAAAACCGTTCCCGCCCCGATCACAGCGGTATTGCCGAAATTGATGGCTAGTGTCTCAATGCTGTCAAAGGGATCAGGCGAATTCAGTGGCACTTCGATTTTCGTGATGCCCGCCTGAATGAGCACCTCGGCAATGCCTTGGACCTGTGACGGGGTCACACCGCGCAGAATAGCGACAATGTTGCGAGCGTGTTTCATGTGCGGTGTCCGTTCAGAGAAAGATAGGCGGCGGCCAAGCCCGCTAGGGTCATTTCCGTGACGTTTGCGGTTTCATGCGTAATCCCTTGGGCCGAAAGAGCGGTTGCATAGAGCTGTGAAAGCTCGGAGGCGCCGATCAAAACCACATGCTGGCCCAGCCAATAGGGTTTTGTTGCGGCAAGCTCGGTTCCGATCAACATGCCAGAGAGGCGCGCGCGCGCAACATTTGCGGATTGGTCGGACAAAAGACCTTCGGCGCGGATGCTAAACAAGTGGCTTGCCATATTCGCAGGACGGGCAAGACAGCTCGCCATGCCTTCGGCAAAGGCCGTGTCGTCCCATCCTTGTCCAGTCAGGCTATGGCGCAGGACCGAGTGGTTGGACAAAAGCGCGAATAATTCGCCCGTCATTGTCGTTTGAAAACTAATGATCTCTCCGGCACTCACATGGACCCACTTTGTATGGGTTCCGGGGAGGCAAATAACACCGTCAAAATGCGGGTGCTGGGTGAGATAGCCGGAAATCTGTGTTTCTTCGCCCCGCATCACATCAGCGTTTGGTTTGGTCTGGGACACACCTGGAAGGATCGTAACCTTGAGGCGCGGATCCGTGACAGGGGCTCTGGTGGGCTTGGCCTGTGAGGGGGAGCAGGGGACAGCTGCATACTCTGCCTCTGTCCAGCCTTGACGCGCTCCTACCATTCCACAGGCGATCGCGTGTGTCGGTGTGTCTGGCATCAACCAATCGTCCACCAAGCTGATAAGGCTTGGCTCAAACTGAGACGGCTCTAATCCGTTCATGCCACGGTCCGAGGCGCGGTGATCTATGATTTGTCCATCCTCGCCAATCCGCCACGCCCGCAGGCTTGTTGTACCCCAATCAACTGCAATCCAATGTGCCATCATCTTATCCCGTTGTTACCACACCGCCATCTACCACAACGGTTTGTCCTGTCATCATACGAGATGTCTTTGAGGCCAGAAATAACGCGGTTCCAACGATGTCCTGAGGTTGGATAAGCTCCTGCAGGCATTGACGTTTCATATGGTCCTGCATGGCTTCGGGTGTGACCCAGAGGTCCAGTTGTTTTTGTGTCATCACCCAGCCAGGCGCAAGGGCGTTGACGCGAATGCCGTTCGGCCCAAATTCCCGCGCAAGGCTTCGGGTCAGACCGTTTAGCCCTGCATTGGCGGTTGTATATAGCGGATAGCCCGCGTTCCCCATCATATAGCTGATTGATGTGAAGTTGATAATTGCACCAGTGCCGGCCGTCTGCATTGCAGGGAGGACCGCTTGGCAGGCAAAGAAATAGGCCTTGAGGTTGATGTCCTGCATCCAGTGCCAGAACTCTTCTGTCACCTCATCGACACTATGCCGTTTGTCATTGGCCGCGTTGTTAACCAGCACTTGGATATCCCCATGCGCCTTGGCCGCCTCTGAAATCGCGTTTTGCAAGGCCGTGACATCGGAAATGTCACAGGGCAAAAACAAGGGGCGTGTGCCGTGTTTCGCCTCCATTTCATCGCAGAACTCTGTGGCATCTGAGCGCTGCACAAATGCAACCTTGGCCCCTTGTTCCAAAAAACCATCCGTTAGGGCAGCCCCGATACCCGAGCCACCACCGGTAATAAAGACGCTTGTGTCTTTGAGGTCATGAAAGGTTGCATAGGTCATATTAGTGGCTTTCTCGTGTAACAGGGCGGGTGTCTTTGCCCACAAGGAAATCTAGGTCTGCACCTTGATCCGCCTGTAAGACGTGATCGATATACATCTTGGCATAGCCTCGGGTGTAATGGGGCGGCTCTGGCGTCCAATTGGCGCGGCGCGCCTCTAGCTCGGCCTCTGGTACCAATAGCTCAAGTTGACCGTTTGATGCGGATACTTTGATCCGATCACCTGTTTGCACCAAAGCAAGCGTGCCGCCATCATTGGCCTCGGGGCTGACATGAAGGATCACGGTGCCAAAGGCGGTGCCGGACATGCGGGCATCGCTAATACGCACCATATCGCGCACGCCCTCTTTGACCAATTTGGCAGGGATCGGCATATTGCCCAACTCTGGCATACCGGGATAGCCCTTTGGGCCACAGCCCTTGAGCACAAGTATTGTATCTGCTGTTACCGGTAAATCCTCATGGTCAATATTGGCCTTGAGGTCTTCTATGTTTTCAAACACATACGCCTCGGCTTCATGTTCTAGAAGGGCATCTGTTGCAGCGGAGGGTTTCACAATCGCCCCACGCGGTGCGAGATTTCCGCGCAACACGCGCAGGCCAGCGGCAGGTTTGAGGGGGGCATCAATGCTATGGATCACGTCACGGTTCCAGCACTCGGCCCCTTCTGCATAGGCCGAAATATCCCCGCCCAACACGGTTTTTGCGCTGCGCAGCTTGTCTTTAAGCTCGTTCAAAACAACCGGCATGCCACCGGCATAACAGAAATCTTCCATCAGGTATGTGCCAGACGGCATACAATTCACCAACAGAGGTATCTCGCCGCCAATTTCAAAATCTTTGAGCGTTAGATCAATCCCCACACGACCGGCCAAAGCCAATAGATGCACAACAGCATTGGTTGATCCGCCAACAGCCGCATTCGCAAGGATGGCATTTTCAAAGGCTTGCTTTGTCAAGATATCTGAGGGCTTTAAATCTTCTTCGACCATCTCGACAATGCGCTTGCCGGTCAGATGTGCAAGCGCCATACGGCGGGCGTCAACGGCAGGAAGGGCGGCATTTGTTGGCAGGCTCATGCCCATCGCCTCGACCAGAGAGGCCATTGTGCTGGCTGTGCCCATGGTCATACAGACGCCTTTGGATCGACTCATCCCAGATTCTGCGGCCATAAAATCCTGAAGGGTCATTTCACCGGCCCGCACGGCTTCGGAAAATTTCCACACATCTGTGCCGGACCCGATATCTTTGCCCTGCCATTTGCCATTCAGCATCGGACCCGAGCTGACCACTATTGCAGGAAGATCGACCGAGGCAGCCCCCATCAACTGTCCCGGAGTTGTTTTGTCACATCCCCCCAAAAGGACAACACCATCCATGCCATAGGCGCGAATAGATTCCTCGACATCCATGGCCAATAGGTTGCGAAATAGCATGGCAGTGGGTTTCATCTGTGTCTCGCCCAAGGACATCACGGGGAATTCTACGGGAAAGCCTCCGGCTTCCCACACGCCTCGTTTCACACCTTCGGCCAAATCGCGTAGGCCACTGTTACACGGTGTCAGCTCGGACCATGTGTTGCATATGCCAATTACGGGCCGCCCATCAAAGGCATGATCTGGAAACCCTTGGTTTTTCATCCAACTGCGGTGGATAAAGCCATCTTTATCCAGCTTGCCGTACCATCCGCGATTGCGTTTTTCTTTGGTCATACTGTGTCCTGTTGTGCTGCGATATCCGCAAGCCAATCCCGATGTGAGGTGGCTTTGTTTGCAACGATAAGCGCCTGTTTTTTAAGGTGGTCTACGGTTTCGCGCGCAAATTTTCGCAATTTCGGATTGCGCGCCATCTCTGCTTTGGCGACCTTTTGGTTCAAAAGGCCAAGACCGTCCAAAACAGGGTAATGCAATAACTCTTCTACATGGGGAAGCCCATCAAGATCATTGGTGAAATCCCCTGCGCTGGGCATTTTCTTTGACCACATCTCAACTTTGTCATGGGTCTGCGGTTGAATGTAGTCACGGGCCACATCGCACCAAAATGGGCTGTCTCTGCGGTCCGAGACATAGTGCAAATTTATGAAATCGCGGAAGTCATCGACCTGTCCTGCAATCGCGTGGTTGTACCTGTCGCGATCCGATGGGCGGGGGTGTTTTCCGTCGGTGCTATGCCTGTTTAGGAACAGCAACAGGGATACCAAAGTTCCGTGAATTGATGTCGCCTCAAGAGGTTCTAGAAAACTGGACGCAAGGCCAAGCGCCAAGACATTCCCGCGCCACACTTCGTTTAACCGGCCCGCGTCAATTTTGATGTCGTTGCGCGGCTCTATCGGGTGTCCGAGAGCGGTTTCAATTTCGGCCTGCGCCTGATCGGGCGAGATATGTCGGTCAGAATAAACATAACCGCATCCAATGCGCCCTTGGGTTGGGATCTGCCACATCCAGCCCGATTTTTGCGCCCATGCATGAGTATAGCTGGGAAGCGGTCCGGCCTCGGGCAAGTCAATCCAAAAGGGCATGGCGCGGTTGACGGGCAGGACATCGCCATAACTTATCCACTCTGCGCCCATAATTCCTGTGATCAGACCACGGCGAAAACCTGTGCAATCGACACAGAAATCCACGTCCAATTTTTGGCCCGTGTCCAAATGTAGCGCCGTGATGTTGCCTGTGTCCGGATCTTGATCCGCGCCTTGGACCAAGGCGTCGATTGTCTCGATCCCCTGAGATTTAGATCGTAAAAACGCGCCCACCTTGGCCTGATCAAAGTGATAGGCGTGCTGAAACTGGCTTACCGCGATATCGCGCCCCTTAGCTTTTGCAACGGGGGCTTTGTCTTTGGCCATAAGTGCGGAAAACACATGTGGATCCGACACAGATCGTCCGGCTGCGACGCAATAGGTATCTAGCCATGATCCGGCGTTTGGGACGCGATCGGCCAGCGCATACGGGTCATCAATGGGGCCATCATAATAATGCCCAAGCTTGCGCCAATCGCGGTGGCGAATGCCGTATTTTATCGTCGCATCTGTTTTGGCGAGGAATTCTGTCTCTTCAATGCCAAGCGACCGCAGAACGCCCCCGAAAATAGATGTCGTTCCTTCGCCCACGCCGATTGTTGGAACCTTTGAGCTTTCGATAAGTGTGATCCGCCGGTTCAATTTGCGGCGGTGTGCATCTTGTTGGAACAAGAGTGCAGACAACCATCCCGCTGTGCCGCCACCAACGATGACCACATGATTTGGGGTTTGGGTGTCTGCACTGTTCATTTATGCAACCTTTTGTTTTGGTGCGGCTTTTATCCAATCGGGAAGCCAGTCTTGATGTTCGTCCAGCAATTCGTCAACCATTTCCCAAATTTGGTCAAGGTCCAGCTCGGCCCCTGTATGCGGGTCCATCATTGCGGCGTGATAGATATGCGCACGGTTTTCGGTCATGAGCGCCTCAACCGTTAGCTCTTGAACATTGATGTTAGAGCGCATGATTGCGGCCAACTGCGGCGGCAGGTCTTGGACAACGGTTGGCTGGATGCCATTGCGATCCACAAGACACGGAACCTCGACGGCGCACCCCTCAGGTAGGGCAGGAATATAGCCCTTATTGGCGATATTGCCATAGATCACGCTGGGGGTTCCAGTCCAAGCGGAGTTGATGATTTCGGATGCGTATTCGACCGAGTTTGGCACATCGATTTTATCGACGGCTTTGTATTCCTCCAACTCATCTTGCCAACGTGCGATTTGTTCGACACATCGTTTTGGGTATTCATCCAATGGAATGCCAAACCGTTCAATGATGTCAGGACGGTCGCGTTTGATGAACCATGGCACATATTCGGCAAAATGCTCGGAACTTTCAGTGGCGAAATAGCCGACGCGCGTCATCATCTCATAGCGAACCTTGTTGGGACAGCGCGGATTCCAGCTGCTTTCTGGGCGCGGATAGGTGCCATTTGCATACCCTGTGTGCAAATCAGGATAGAGGTCGCGATAGCTTCCATCTTCCATGATTTCTTCGAACTTAAGGAAATAGGCGACGTGGTTAATCCCAGCGGATTGATACCGAATTTTTTCGACAGGAATTTGCAGGTCAGAGGCCAATTCATTTGCCGTATGCTGGACCGAATGACACAGGCCAACTTGTTTGATCTGTGGGTATTTTTTCGCAATGGCCCAAGTGTTGATTGCCATAGGGTTCACATATTGCAGCATGATCGCCTCGGGGCAGACCTCTAATATGTCTTCGCAGATAGACCAAAGGTGTGGCACGGTCCGAAGACCGCGCATGATGCCCCCAATCCCAAGCGTGTCCGCAATGGTTTGACGCAGGCCGAATTTCTTGGGTACTTCAAAATCAGTGACGGTACAGGGTTCATAGCCGCCGATTTGAAAGGCCACGACAACGAAATCCGCGCCCTCCAATGCCTCGCGTTGGTTGAGGTGCAAGGAATGGGTGGCAGGGGCGCCCAAGGACGAGACCAGTTTTTCAAAAACCATCTCGCTTTCTTTGAGGCGTTGTTCGTTGATGTCCATCAACGCCACATGTGCCCCTTTTAGCGCGTCACGCTGAAGCACATCCCCAATGATATTTTTCATAAAAACGGTGGATCCAGCGCCAATAAAAGTAATCTTTGGATTTGCCATAGGTGTTTCCTTCGTTGCTTAGCCGTCAGGCCAATACGTTGAATGCCGCATTTACAAGACGGCGGGTGTAGTCGGTTTGTGGAGCTTCTAGAACTTGGGAAGTTGGACCGGTTTCGATCACATTCCCATGCTGCATGACGATCACATTGTGGCACAGTGCTTTGACCACCTTTAGGTCGTGGCTGATGAACATATAGCTCAGGTTATGCTTGTGCCGTAGATCTCGTAGAAGGTCGATGATTTGCGCTTGGATCGAGAGGTCCAAAGCCGAGGTCGGTTCATCCAACAAGATAAACTCGGGTCGCAAGACAAGCGCACGCGCAATCGCAAGACGTTGCCGTTGACCGCCTGAAAATTCATGCGGGAAACGTTGCATTGCATCATGTGGCATTTGCACATCGTCGAGCGCTTTTTTGATCATCTCTTCGCGCTCTGCTGCTGATGCCCCAATCCCATTGACGATCAGGCCTTCTTCGAGGATTTGTCGAATGATCATGCGCGGGTTTAGCGATGAAAACGGGTCTTGGAAGACGACTTGAATGCGGGGTCGATAGGGGCGCATCTCTTGGCGAGACAGATGGTCAATGCGGTCACCTTCAAAGGTGATTTCACCGTGCTGCGGATCCATCAGTCGGACCATCGCCATGCCAAGTGTCGTCTTGCCCGAGCCACTTTCCCCAACAATCCCAAGCGTTTCGCCCCCGCGAATGGTGGCGGAAATATTGTTCACTGCGACCAGCTCGGTGTATTTGCGGCTAAAAAACCCACCTTCAGCGAGCGTAAATGCAATGCGCATGTCTTTGGCGTGCATCAATGGAGCGGCATTGGGGGAGAGGGGATCAGGTTGCCCTTTCGGCTCGCTCGCCAAAAGGTGTTGGGTATAAGGATGCTGCGGGTTTTCAAATACGTCTTTGGTGGTGCCGCGTTCCACCACCTCACCATAGCGCATGACAACCACATGATCAGAGGTCTTTTCCACGACGGTCAAGTCATGGGTAATCAGAACAACCGCCATGTTATGGCTTTTCTGCAGATCTTTGAGCAAACTCAGGATTTCTGCCTGAACCGTAACATCAAGGGCTGTGGTCGGCTCATCCGCGATCAAAAGATCAGGTTTATTGGCAAGCGCCATGGCGATCATCACCCTTTGGCGCTGTCCTCCGGACATTTCATGAGGATATTGATCCAAGCGCGCTTCTGGATTTGGCAATTGCACCTCTTTAAAGAGCTGCAACACCTCTTGGCGCACGGCCTTTTTGGACATAGGCCGGTGCGCTTGAATGATCTCGGCCACTTGGTCGCCGACTTTGTAAATCGGGTTCAAAGAGGTCAGAGGCTCTTGGAAGATCATGGAAATACGATTTCCCCGAATACTCTGCATCTGAAGGTCCGAGAAATTGGAAATATCCTCTCCGTCGAACCAGATTTTAGTCTGTGATCCAACCTGAGCATTTTCCGCCAACATCGACATGATGGCGCGTGCGGTTACG
>JALRHZ010000056.1 GCA_023259435.1 Paracoccaceae bacterium
TGTTCTTCTCGGCCGTATGTATCATCATCTCTGGCCCAGTCTGGACCAAGGGTTGGCCTGAATGGTGGAACTGGTGGTTGGAAATGCCAATTTGGCCAAGTCAGATGGGGATGTAATTATGATTGAGTATCAGAATATATTCACACAAGTGCAGGTCCGCGGACCCGCTGAAATGGGTGTAGATAACGAAAACAACATGATGTCCGAACGTATCGGCACACCAGGGTTTTCAAATCTAGCCGGTTGGATCGGAAATGCTCAGTTGGGACCCGTTTACTTGGGTTGGACAGGTATGATTTCGCTGGCCACTGGTCTGCTATGGTTCAACATTGTTGGTCTGAACATGCTTGCTCAGGTTGGTTGGTCAATTCCAGAATTTCTGCGCCAGTTCTTTTGGCTGGCACTTGAACCTCCTGGACCAGAGTGGGGTCTTCGGATGCCACCTTTGAACGAGGGAGGCTGGTACATCATCAGTTCCTTGTTCTTGTTGGTATCTGTTTGCACATGGTGGTTGAGAACCTATCTGTTGGCACAACAGCACAAGATGGGCAAACATGTTGCTTGGGCATTTGCCGCTGCAATTTGGTTGTTCTTGGTGCTTGGGCTCTTTCGTCCAGTGTTAATGGGTAGCTGGTCAGAGGCCGTTCCATATGGGATTTTCCCGCATCTGGATTGGACCACTGCATTTTCAATTCGCTACGGTAACCTTTATTATAACCCGTTCCACGCTCTTTCTATCGTGTTCTTATATGGTTCAGTTTTGCTGTTCGCGATGCACGGTGCAACGATCTTGGCGGTGACACGCTTTGGCGGTGATCGTGAATTGGAACAGATTTATGATCGAGGAACTGCGTCAGAGCGCGCCGCGTTGTTCTGGAGATGGACGATGGGCTTTAACGCTACAATGGAGGGTATCCACCGTTGGGCGTGGTGGTTCGCAGTTCTATGTCCTATCACGGGTGGCATTGGCATCTTGCTCACCGGTACAGTTGTCGACAACTGGTTCATCTGGGCACAAGAGCATTACTTCGCTCCGATGTATGACGGTTCCTACGGTTATGAAAACTATGGCTCATACGAGTCATTCATCGGCCAGGAGGACTAACCATGTTACCAAATTGGTTTAATCGTTGGAATGAAGAAAACCCAACAAACGTCTATGGCCCGGCGATCTTGATCGGTGCCCTAGGCGGGGCCGTATTCTTGGCAATCATGCTCATCGTGTTTGGACAGCCTGCTGCAACATCTAGTTTGCAAACAGGGCCGCGGGGCCAAGGTATGTCGGTGACTGAGTTCAACAGTTACTTGGCCATTCCTGATCCCGACATCGAGCTTGTTTATGAAAATGAGCCCTATGTTCCAGACGGGTCCGAAGCACTTGCAAAAGACATTTATCAAAATGTGCAGGTGTTAGGTGACCTAACCGAAGACAACTTTGATCGCTTAATGGGCGCAATGACAGAGTGGGTTGCTCCTGAAGAGGGGTGCGCATACTGCCACGGTGATGGTGACGTCGAAACCTTTGGTGACGACTCGCTTTACACCAAAGTGGTTGCACGTCGCATGATCCAGATGACCCAAAATTTGAATGAAAATTGGTCGGATCATGTTAATGCGAACAAAGAAGTTGGGGTAACCTGCTTAACCTGTCACCGGGGTCAGAATGTACCAAGTGAAATCTGGTTCAAGATGGTTCCTGTGAACGAAGGTATGGCGGGTTGGTCAGCCAATCAAAACCGTGCAACTGTTCTAAGTCAATCAACATCATTGCCGTCGGACGCTTTGGAAAAATATCTCTTGGATGCGGAAACAATCGGGGTTCATGACTATGAATCACGCGTTGCAAACGAACCTGGAGATCCGGTCATCCAAAACGCTGAACGGACGTATTCATTGATGAATTACTTTGCTAACTCATTGGGTCGCAATTGTGTGCTGTGTCACAACACGCGTGCTTTCAATGACACAGAGCAAGTTACGCCTCAGTGGGGTACAGCATCGCTTGGTATCAGTATGGTCCAAGAAATGAACAATGATTATCTTGTTCCTTTGCAGGATGTATATCCAGAATCGCGTCTTGGCGCGGCACATGGTGATGCACCTAAAGCGGCATGTAAGACGTGTCACAAAGGGTATCAACAACCTTTGCAGGGTACAAACGTGATCAAAGATTGGCCAGAGCTCGCGACAACAGGCGCGCCAGTCTATGACTAAGAATTGGCCGCGCGGTTTCGCGCGGTCTTTCGTTTAGGGCATGTCCCTAATACATTCCATCCCTCCCTGTTAACTACAGGAGCCTGGCGTCGCGCTTGCATAAGCAAGCCGGCGCCTCTTTTTTCTGAAGGAACGCGCACTGCAGACAAAATTATTGGATACGGTTCGCAGCCCCTCTGATTTAAAGCGAATGTCGGATCGTGAACTCAGGGAATTGGCTCAAGAAGTTCGCAATGAGGTGATCGAAACAGTCTCGCAAACTGGGGGGCATTTGGGATCTTCGTTAGGTGTGGTTGAATTGACTGTCGCGATACACGCAGTGTTTAACGCTCCTTTTGATAAATTGGTTTGGGATGTGGGGCATCAGTGTTACCCGCATAAAATCCTAACAGGTCGGCGAAGCCAGATGAAAACACTTCGCCAAACGGGGGGGATCAGTGGCTTCACAAAAAGAAGTGAAAGCGAATATGATCCTTTCGGCGCGGCCCATAGTTCAACGTCGATTTCCGCAGCTCTGGGGTTTGCACTTGCGCGAAAACATGGCCAGCCGACAGGGGACGCAATCGCCGTGATTGGGGATGGGTCAATCTCTGCTGGTATGGCGTATGAGGCGCTGAATAATGCAGGTAGCGAAAAAGTGCGGATGTTTGTCATTCTGAACGATAATGAAATGTCGATTGCCCCGCCTGTGGGTGCGATGTCGTCTTATCTGTCACGTGTGAACAGCAATGACGTATTGGGAAAATTAAAAGAGATCGGGGAAAGTTTAGACGATCATCTTCCTTTCAAGCTGCGCGATCATGCGAGACGAGCACGGCAACTGGTGACTGGAACGATTGGACAGGCGACATTATTCGAAGAGCTTGGGTTCGATTATGTGGGTCCTATTGATGGCCATGATATGGAGCAGTTGCTGACCACTCTTCGCGCGGCCAAAGGGCGTGCGAATGGGCCTGTGTTAATTCATGTTTGCACGAAAAAAGGAAATGGGTATGCACCCGCTGAAAATTCTGCCGATAAATATCACGGGGTATCAAAATTTGATGTGTCCACGGGTGTTCAGAAAAAGACACCTGCGAATTCGCCTTCTTATACAAGCGTGTTCGGTAAATCCCTCTTGGCCGAGGCGACAGAGGACAATCGCGTAGTTGCCGTCACGGCTGCGATGCCCTCGGGCACAGGCGTTGACATACTGGCCAAAGAATTCCCCCAGCGTGTGTATGATGTGGGTATTGCCGAACAACACGCAGTCACCTTTGCAGCAGGTCTAGCCGCGTCAGGAATGAAGCCGTTTTGTGCGATTTATTCAACGTTCCTTCAGCGTGCATACGACCAAATCGTGCATGATGTTGCGCTGCAAAATTTACCTGTTCGGTTTGCGATTGACCGCGCGGGGTTAGTTGGAGCGGATGGGCCAACGCACGGGGGTGTCTTTGACATTTCCTATATGGCGAACTTGCCGAACATGACAGTAATGGCAGCCAGTGATGAGGCCGAACTTGCGCATATGGTGCGCACCGCGGCAGAGTATGATGAAGGACCGATTTGTTTCCGCTATCCGCGTGGGACTGGCCCAGGTGTATCTGTTCCTCGTCGTGGCGAGCCACTTGAAATCGGCAAAGGGCGCGTTGTTAGAGAAGGAACCGATTTTGCGATCCTGTCCTTCGGGGCGCATTTGGAAGTCGCCCTTGAGGCCGCAAAGCTTCTTGAGCAACAGGGGGTAAGTGTGACTGTTGCTGACGCACGTTTTGCAAAGCCGCTTGATACAGATTTGGTCGACAGATTGGTTGCATCGCATGCGGCCGTCTTAACACTTGAACAAGGTGCAATGGGCGGATTTGGCGCGATTGTTCTGCAACATTTGGCAGCAACGGGTCAGCTGGCCTTTGGTGTCAACATTGATACCATGTCCTTGCCAGACCGGTTTATTGATCATGGGTCGCCGGATGATATGTACCGTGATGCTGAAATGAGTTTATCGCATGTTTTCGATCGCAGTATTGAACTTCTTCAGCGTTCAGACGTTCTGAAAACGGAACACCTAAAACAGAGTGTAAATAAAAATTGACACAACCTGTGTTCCTGTGTTTGCATAATAGGGCCTAATACATTTCCTTAGAATTGGATAAGGCTGTGACTGAGAGTTTCATGCGTCGTTCGAAGCTCTCAGTCCGTTTCCATAGAAAATAAAAACGTCAAAATGTTGTTAAAACTTATAATTTTATGGGTTTTGAATGAGATTGGCGGACGATAAAGAGTTTGAATACAACGGTTTTATCGTCCGCCATTGTATCGCACAGAACATCTTTGTAGCCAGCAAAAAGCGCTGTGCGTTACGTGCTTAAACAAAGGGTATAAGCAGGCCTATTCTTTATCAAAAACAAAATATGTCAATAAAAATTTACACAAATGTCAGGTCTGGTATTTGGAATTGTCTGTGCAATGCCTGTCGAAAATATACTCACGCGACATAGTTTTCGTTTGAACTGATGGTTAACGGTGATTAGGGCAAAGATATTGAGCAGAAAATAAAATCCACAGGCGTCAACAATCCTCTGACAGGTCGCCAATTCTATCACCTAGTTTGGGGTGTATTAACCGCGCTAATTAGATTAATTTTCCATTCTGTGCGTCGAAGAAATGTATTGCGCTTTCAGGTACGCTTAGACCAGCTGTTTCACCGACGGGAATACTGAACCTACCAGGTGTCCGCGCTGTGACCCTATTTTCACCCAATTGAAAGCTAACATAGCTGTCTGCGCCCGTCATCTCGATCATCGATACAGTGACGGGAATCGTAGTTGCGTCATGGGCCCCAAGTTGCATAATCTCAGGTCGAATACCAACAGTAACAGTCGTCACGTCGGGAAGGTCAATGGTGTTAACCTGCAAGGATTGGGATTCATTAAACCTAAGGACATTTCCATCAATTGTGCAGGGGGTCAGGTTCATTGACGGCGATCCCATAAATTCTGCGACAAAAGTATTCGCAGGGCGGTCGTAGATTTCCTCTGGTGTGCCAATCTGTTGGATGTGGCCGCCCTTTAGGACGATGATTTTGGTGGCCAGTGTCATCGCTTCGATTTGATCGTGGGTAACATACACAATCGTTGCGCCCGTTGTTGTGTGCAAGCGTTTGATTTCGGCCCGCATTTCAAGGCGCAGTTTTGCGTCAAGATTGGACAGAGGTTCATCGAATAGGAACAAGGCCGGATCCCGTACCAATGCGCGCCCCATCGCGACCCGTTGACGTTGGCCGCCAGACAGTTGACTTGGTTTGCGATCCAAGAGTGCTTGGATCTGAAGTAATTTCGCAGCCTCGTTCACCTTGGCGTCTATTTCGTGTTGGGGTTGGCGGCGCACCTTCATGCCAAACGCCATGTTTTCCCGTACCGTCATGGTGGGGTACAAAGCATATGATTGAAAGACCATTGCGATGTTGCGATCTTTAGGTGGAAGATCTTCTACGTTGCGATCCCCGATGAGTATCGCGCCACCGGAAATGTGTTCTAAGCCGGCGATACAGTTCAGCAAAGTGGACTTTCCACATCCAGACGGGCCAACCAAAACCAAAAACTCTCCGGCCTCGGCATGTGCAGATATTGACTCTAGAACGCGCACGTCCCCGTACAGTTTTTCCAAATTTTTCAGGGAAAGGCTTTGACCCGTGATGTGCGTGTCTTTCATGTGTATCTCCAAATTATATTAAGGGTGCGGATCGGGTTGAGCTGCGCACGATCAGTTCTGCTGAGGATGTAATTTGTAAGTCTTTGGGGTTTGCACCGTTCAGGAGCTGACCCATAATATCCGCAAGCGGTTTACATGCGTCCCGCATGGGGGAGCGTGTCACAGTAAGCGGAGGATCGAATTCTATGGCGCGCGCTGTGACAATGGCATCATCATGCGCGACGATAGAAACGTCGGTCGGACAAGATAGGCCGTTCTTTTTTAAATAATCGCTTACACCCTGTGCCGCCAAAGTTGACGCGCATAAAAAGGCCGTTGGCGGTTCTGACCGGCTTAAAAATTCCTCGGCACCACTGTACCCAAACTGAGGCGTTTGGGGGCCAAATAATATCCATTTGTCAGGGTTCTCTATGCCAGCTTCGATGCACGACTGCTGAAAGCCACGCCGCCGATCACGAGCGAAAGCACGATCTTGCAACCCATTCAAAAAGGCAATCCGCCGGTGCCCCAAATCTGTCAACAGACGAGAGGCATCCCGTGCCGCCGAAATATTGTCGATGTCGTAAAACGCATAGTCAACTGGTCCAACTTCGGCTTTGCCGTGGACGACAAAAGGCATGCCAATTTCTTGCAAATAGGCAATGCGCGCATCGTTGCGCGAGGGGCCTTGGATGATAAATCCGTCAACAGCACTTTTTTCAACAAGCCGCTTATACGGGGCTACGGGGTCATCCGAGATATCAACCTGAAAAATGAGGTCTCTGTCTTGCTCTGCAAGGTGCCGAGATAGGCCGCCGGTCACTTCGAAAAACGTTTGGTCCGCTGTTCTATTTTTATCTGCCATTAGCACGACGCCAATCATGCCTGATTTGCCAGAGACCAGACGCTGGGCGGTTTTGTTCGGGCGATAGTTCAGCCGCTTTGCAGCGCTTTCAACTTTTTCCTTTGTGCGCGCGTTGACTTCGGGAAAACCATTTAGGGCGCGACTTACGGTGGCTGGCGATAGTCCCAGTTCTGCGGCGATATCTTTCAGCGTGGCCACCGTCCCCTCCTTTGAAACGATTTGAAAAACTAAATAATGTTGTGACTTTAATCTATGTAAGTATTGATTTCAACAATTCAAAACGTTTTGAATAATTTAAAATAGATGCTACTGTCGCCTCGAATCAGAGGCAAGGTTTGGAGATACATATGAGCGATTGGTGGCGGGGTGCTGTGGTCTATCAGATTTATCCACGCAGTTTCCGAGATGCCTCGGGAGATGGCGTAGGGGATCTCAAAGGGATCACTGAAAAATTGCCCTATGTTGCTGATCTTGGTGCTGACGCCATTTGGCTAAGTCCGATTTTCACGTCCCCTATGAAAGATATGGGATACGATGTTTCGGACTATTGCGACATTGATCCGGTGTTTGGCAGCTTGACCGATTTTGATCAGATGATTGAGCGCGCTCATGATCTTGGGTTGAAGGTTATCATTGATCAAGTTTTGTCGCATACATCGGATCTTCATCCGTGGTTCAAAGAAAGCCGTGTGGACCGAACAAACCCAAAGTCTGATTGGTATGTGTGGGCTGATCCAAAGCCAGATGGAATGCCACCGTGCAATTGGTCCTCTGTTTTTGGGGGTCCTGCGTGGGAGTGGGAACCACGCCGCCGGCAGTACTATCTTCATAATTTTTTGAACGAACAGCCTGATTTGAATATGCATAATCCAGAGGTTCAGGACGCAATTCTAGCGACCATGAAATTCTGGCTTAATCGGGGTGTGGATGGGTTCCGTTTAGATACAGTCAATTACTATTTCCACGATCAGAAATTGCAGGATAACCCGCCCAATCCAACCATTTCGCCGGAGGATTCACCGTCTGAAACATATGGATGGCAGCAACACATCTATTCTAAAAACCAGCCGGAAAATATAGCATTCCTAGAACGGATGCGCACATTGACTGATGAATATGATGGTCGGATGATGATCGGCGAGGTTGGTGATGCGGGCGAAACGGCAATCCAGTTGATGGGGGACTACACCCAAGGGCAAAGCAGACTTCATATGTGTTACACCTTTGAGATGCTAAGCCATGCTTATTCTGCTGGGCATTTTCGGGGCATTATTGAAAATTTCCAAAAGGGCGCACCTAATGGCTGGGCGTCTTGGAGTTTTTCCAACCATGATGTGTGCCGTCATGTGTCTCGTTGGGAAGATCATGCAGTGGACAAGGATGTCTTGGCCAAGCAAGCGATTTCAATGCTGTGCAGCTTTGAAGGCTCAATCGGAATTTACCAAGGCGAAGAGCTGGGTTTAGAGCAAACGGAAATGGAATACCACGAATTGACGGACCCGCCAGGTATACGTTTCTGGCCTGAGGTCAAAGGTCGCGATGGGTGTCGAACCCCGATGGTGTGGGACGATCATGTGCACGGCGGCTTTAGCGAAGTGACACCGTGGCTACCTGTCAAAGCCCCGCAACGCGCGCGAAATGTAGCGGGCCAACTTGGGCAAGAGGGCTCGGTTTTGGAACATTACCGTGCCGTGTTAAGCCATAGAAAAGCGACGCCAGTTTTGATTTCTGGAGAAACTGAATTTCTCGACACACCTGAGCCAATCCTTGCGTTTGTGCGGAGAATTGATGATGTCGCGCTTTTGTGTGTGTTCAACCTATCGCAAACAGATCAAAGCATTGCAATTGACGGCTTGGGGCAGATATCCGGCCCATCCATCGCCGCGAAAATCGAAGGTAATACGGTCCACTTGGGGAGCAATGGTGCCGTAACGATCACACAATCAGCGCTAGGGAAGACCTTTGCGCTTTTGGGATGAAATATAGTTTTCAATGAGGAGGATTTGAACATGAAAACGATGAAAACAACGGTCACGGCAGCCTTACTAGCCACTGTTGCAATGCCTGCGCTCGCTCTTGAAGAGGGCAAAGTGGTTATTTGGACAGGCGGAAGCAAGGGCGAAGAGCAACTACAAGCAGTTGCAGATAAATTCACCGCTGATCTTGGCATTGAGGTCGTGGTCGAAGTTGCGGACCCGCTTACCGAGAAATTTCAACAGGCGGCCGCCACAGGCGATGGTCCAGACATTGTTCTTTGGGCGCATGACCGCTTTGGTGAATGGGCCGCAGGTGGCTTGATCTCACCGGTTACGCCAAGTGCAGATATTCAGTCAGGCATCTTAGACAGTGGATGGGATGCTGTGTCGTTCAACGGCAAAGTTTGGGGATACCCTGTGTCTGTCGAGGCGATTGGTCTCGTATATAACACTGATTTGATTGCAACCCCTCCGGCGTCTTTCGAGGAAATCGCAGCGATGACAATGCCTGAAGGTGTCAAGCCAATCTTATGGGATTACAACAACACCTATTTCACCATGCCAATGTTAATGGCGAACGGTGGATATGCGTTCCAAAAGAAAGACGGTGTTTATGACGGCTCTGAAACGGGCGTAAACAACGAAGGCGCAATGACAGGTGCCAAAGTCTTAAAAAGTCTCTTTGACAACGGCGTTTTGCCTCAAGGTGTCGACTATGGCGTCATGGACGGTGCTATGGCCAACGGTGAAGTGGCAATGGTCATCAATGGTCCTTGGTCATGGGGCGGTTATGAAGGTGCGGGGCGCAATATCGCAGTTGCACCAATCCCAACAGTGAACGGTGCAGCATCGCCCGCATTTTTGGGTGTTCAGGCTTTGGCGATCAATGCGGCCTCTCCTAATGCAGATTTAGCCGTCGAATTGATCGAAAACTATATCCTGGCAGACGACGGTTTGGCGACTTGGAACAGCAATAGTGTGCTAGGTGCTTTGACTGATAAGTCTGCGGGCGCGGCCCAATCTGATCCAAAAGTGAAGGCAACTATTGCCAATGCCGCCATCGGTATTCCAATGCCGTCCAACGCAGAAATGGGTGCGTTCTGGGGTGCAATGGGTCCAGCCTTGTCAAACATCACATCCGGTGCAGCATCCGTAGAAGATGCGTTGAATGATGCGGCAGCTCGTATTTTGGGCGAATAATGAACTCTAAGATGGGGCCTTTGTGCCCCATTTTTCAATTTCAATAGGTGAATTATGTCGGTGCAGGCAATAGATGCCCATACTTCTGAGCCATTAAGCTTCAGTACCATTGTTGGCAAAGTCGTTGTCGTTGGGATTAGCGTTCTGTTGCTGTATGTGGCTTGGGTTGTCTACATGGTTGGGCAACCAATGTTTGGCCTGATCGTTATGCTGGTCGCACTGGGTTTTTTCTGTGTGTATGGCTTTCAGCGCTATTATTTCGCGCGGTTCATATATCCTGGCATCGCGACCATGGCCCTGTTTGTCATTTTCCCGATCCTTTTCACAATTTACTTGGGGTTTACAAATTACGGCTCGTTCAATCTATTGACGTTTGAACGCGCAAAAGAGGTGATCTTATCTCGGACGATTGTCGACAAGGAGAACGCTTTACCATTTGTTGTCTCACAAGAGGGAGAGCAATATCGGATTTTCCTTGGCGATCTGGCCAATGGATTTATGTCCGAACCTGTGCGTTTGGATGGCACATCTCAACAGGTGGCAGCGGTTGCCTCCCAAGGGCCGGAAACATCACTGGATCGTCGCGCGGCGATTAAGCTGCGCAAAGCCTTGGGAGAGATTTCGATCATCTTGCCCGATGGGTCGGTCATGTCGTCGCTTGGATTGCGTGAATTCGGTGGGGTTCAGCCAGAGTTCTTGGATCAAGGCAAGGATCGTTTGTTTAACGTCTCGACAGGTGATATTTTGACACCAGACCACAGTGTCGGCTTTTACGTCACCCCCACAGGAGATCAAATTAGTCCAGGTTGGCGGACAAACATTGGCTGGGCCAATTTTGACCGAATACTGAATTCCGAAGGCATCCGCGCGCCAATGTTTTCCATTTTCATTTGGACGTTTGTCTTTGCTGTGGCCTCGGTTGTGTTCACCTTTGGTCTTGGCCTGTTGCTGGCAGTGATTTTGCAATGGGAACACCTGAGGTTCAAAACAGTCTATCGGATCTTGTTGATACTGCCCTACGCGGTCCCTGGATTTATTTCGATTTTGGTATTTCGCGGTTTGTTCAATCAGAACTTTGGTGAAATCAATATGATCCTTGAGGCGTTGTTCGGAGTGCGTCCGAATTGGAACACCGACGGCAATTTGGCCCGTACCATG
This sequence comes from Paracoccaceae bacterium, assembly GCA_023259435.1. Classification (GTDB taxonomy): domain Bacteria; phylum Pseudomonadota; class Alphaproteobacteria; order Rhodobacterales; family Rhodobacteraceae; genus JALRHZ01. The sequence goes on from JALRHZ010000056.1 coordinate 11,080, forward strand.
ATCATTTTGGTGAACACTTGGCTGGGTTATCCTTATATGATGCTATTGGCGATGGGGTTCCTGCAATCGGTTCCCGAGGATCAAAAAAAGGCCGCGTTGATCGAAGGCGCAGGGCCGTTGCGGGTATTTTTCAAAATAACTTTGCCACAAATCATTCCACCGTTCCTGCCTTTGTTATTGGCGTCTTTTGCGTTCAACTTTAACAATATCGTTCTTGTTCTTTTGTTGACCCGTGGGGGGCCTGACACGCCCGGCACCTTAATTCCCGCCGGTGAAACGGATATCCTTGGATCGTTTACATACCGGATCGCATTCTTGGATTCCGGTACGCAATTTGGTTTGGCTGGTGCCATTACCCTTTTGATCTTTATTCTTGTCTCTGCCATGGCCTATGCGAACTTTGTCGCCATGCGCCGCGCAGCTCAGAGGTGATCCGATATGGTTGTTGAAAACAAACGTACGCTTTTGCTTAAGAAAATTCTGGCCCATGGGTTTATGCTTTGTTTCCTGACATTGGTCATGTTTCCCTTCCTCGTCGTAATTTCCATTTCGTTTCGCGAGGGAAATTTCACTGTGGGCGAATTGATCCCAAAGAACCCAACGCTTGAGCATTGGTATCTGGCCTTTGGCCTTGACTATACGCGCGCGGACGGCACCGTCATTGAACCACCCTATCCGGTTCTGACATGGATGTGGAATTCGGTCAAAATTGCATTGATCGCGGCCTTTGGGGTTCTGGCGGTCTCAACCATTTCTGCCTATGCCTTTAGCCGGATAAAATTCTGGGGGCGGGCGGCCGTTTTGGACTCTCTATTTATCGTTCAGATGTTCCCCACGACTTTGGCATTGATCGCGCTCTATGCTGTATTCGACACTTTGGGCGATATTTCTCCGGTCGTTGGCATTGATAGCCATTGGTCCTTGGTTATTGTCTATTTGTCCGGTGTGATGATGCACATTTGGACAGTTAAGGGATATTTCGACAGTATTGATCCCTCGTTGGACAAAGCGGCCGCAATTGATGGCGCAACGCCTTGGCAAACGTTCCGACATGTCTTTTTGCCCTTAGCCGTGCCAATCATGTCCGTGGTGTTTGTTCTGGTCTTT
>JALRHZ010000057.1 GCA_023259435.1 Paracoccaceae bacterium
GTGCGTTGATCGAATAGCATACTTTCCGCGGCAATGCCTTCGGCGTAAATGATGTGATGATCGTCAAACAGGATTTGATAGTAATCGACATGGGCCGTCGTCATTTGGCGAACAGTATCCCCATTAATCAGATGCTTGGCACGGACCAATACTTCTGCGCGGCCAAGGCCAAGTTTGTCCGCACGTTGATACACAAACAGACGATGGTCAGGGCTTAGCATAAGGTCGCGTGCGTTGTGCAGGGCCCCCTTTTTGATCAATACGGGCGCGAAATCACCAGTTGCGCGCATGGTATTGTGGCCAATCCAACGAATTTTTTGAATACCCGCGTTCCGTGTCATCACGTCATCACCGATTTCAAGATCTTCAATTTTGCGCATAGAGCCGTCGGACATGGTAATATGCGTGCCTTTGGTGAAAGACACACATGCAATTTGCGCAAACCGTTCTTCGGCAACGTCGGTGTCGATCCCGATCAAGCTATAGTCACTTTTGGGAGAGATCATGGACAGCGCCATGACATAAATTCCTGCCACCATATAATCGCGGTCAATCTCGACCAGCAAGAGCGCCTCAACAGTTGCACCATCGGTCGACATCAAAGTGATCATGCAATCGATGACCAATGTGTTTAGGAATTGCCCGACATCGCCGTTCTTTCCAACCCTTAGACCATGCTCATCAAACATAACGGTTAGTTGTCGACGCCGTGCAAGAGGGTGCATTTGATAGATGTCATCTAGGCTAAGGTCATCGGACACGGACAAACTGTCGCCGATGTTGGCGCCACTGGTTACGGTAAAATCTGATGCGTCAAAGATTGGAATACGTTGCATGCGTGCTTTTCGTGTAATCTTCATCATTGTGGCGATCCGGTTTTGCAATATGTACTTAATGAATACGTCACGACTCAGAGATTTCTTAGGTTGCCTTTTCTAAATTGTGGCGGCGCTTTGTGACTATATGGTGGCATAGTTGAGAGAAATTCATGGCGAATTTAGCCTTGAGTTTCCCCCCAAGGGGCTAATATCACTACCGAGTGAACAGGAGATGAAAATATGGACTTAGGAATTCAGGGAAAAACGGCCCTTGTGTGTGCGTCAAGCAAAGGCTTGGGCCTTGGGTGCGCGCGTGCCTTGGCCGAGGCGGGCGTGAATTTGGTGATGAATGCACGTGGCGTCGGGGCGTTGGAAGCGGCGGCTCAGTCGATCCGCGATGAATTCGGGGTAACTGTTCAAACGATTGCAACGGATATCACAACCGAAGAGGGGCAAAGCGCTGTGTTAGAAGCGGCAAACGGGCCAGATATCCTGGTGACAAATGCAGGTGGACCGCCTCCGGGGATGTGGACCGACTGGGAGCGTGAGGATTTTATAAAGGCACTTGATGCCAACATGTTGACACCGATTGCATTAATAAAAGCTTGTCTGCCCACAATGATGGACCGCGGCTGGGGGCGAATTGTAAATATCACCTCGCAATCGGTGAAATCGCCTATCCCTGTCTTGGGTCTGTCGAATTCCGCACGGGCAGGTTTGACAGGTTACGTGGCCGGAACAGCGCGCCAAGTCGCGCCGTCTGGGGTGACTATCAACAATCTGCAACCAGGTATTCATGCAACGGATCGGGCGGTCTCGTTGGACACAGGTGTTGCCGAGCAGCAGGGCATCACGCGTGAAGAGGCAGCCTTGCAACGTCAAGCAACCATTCCAGCACGTAGATATGGAACGGCCGAAGAATTTGGACAAACATGTGCCTTTCTCTGTTCACAACATGCAGGGTTCATTGTGGGTCAAAATATCCTGCTGGATGGTGGCGCCGTTAATACAACCCAGTAAATTGCGCTCTAATTATGCGCTGCTCGTCTTGATCCTTTGGGAGGGGGCTGATAGAACCCTTCCGAAACCTGACTTGTTTTATCAACCATTTGCCTGAGGATTTCAAATGCCGTCGCACGCCCCGCGTCTAGAGGTTAAAAACCTTGTCCGCAGCTTTGAAGGGCGGCGCGTGGTTGATGATGTTTCTTTTGCGATAAATCCCGGTCAGGTCATGTGTTTGTTGGGTCCGTCGGGGTGCGGAAAATCCACGACATTGCGGATGATTGCCGGAGTAGATGAGCAAGACAGCGGCGAAATCTGGGTCGATGGTCAGCTTGTCTGTGACACAGTGTTTCGGATCCCTCCTGAACGTCGCAATATTGGCCTTATGTTCCAAGATTTTGCGTTATTCCCGCATCTAAGTGTGGGACAAAATGTGGGGTTCGGCCTAAAAGGCGAGCGCGGCGACATTCATAGACGCGCACAAGAGCTTTTGGATAAAGTTGGATTGCTGGCCAAGATCGATCAGTTTCCTCACGAATTGTCTGGCGGTGAACAGCAACGTGTTGCCTTGGCACGGGCATTGGCGCCGCGTCCGAAAATTATGCTTATGGACGAGCCGTTTTCCGGTCTCGATAACCGGTTACGCGATGGGATCCGTGACGAAACCTTGGCGGTTTTAGAGGCTGAAGATGCGGCTGTTCTGCTTGTTACGCACGAGCCAGAAGAGGCGATGCGCATGGCAGATCAAATCGCCTTGATGCGATCTGGATCTATCGTGCAACAGGGTGCGCCTTATAATATTTATAATGCCCCCGTGGATCGTGAGGCCGTTTCGTTCTTTTCGGATGTAAACGTAATCTCTGCCTGTGTGACAGGCGCGCTTGCGGAAACTGCCTTTGGCCGTTTTTTCTGTCCAGGGTATGCGGACGGAACGCATGTCGATATTGTGTTTCGCCCCCAACATGTGCGGATTGACTTTGACCGTCATGGCAAGGGGCCAAACCCGACCGAGCAGCAAGGCGTCGCCGCCCGCGCAATGGTAAAGCGGGCGCGGTTTCTCGGCCGCGAGAGTATTGTAGATTTTGCTCTGGAATATAATGGTGAACGGATCACGGCATCTGTGCCTAACGTCTTTTTGCCGCCTGTTGACGCGCCAATGTGGCTGACGATTCCTCGCGACAAATGCTTTGTGTTTGAACGCGCGCGCTAGATATAGGTTTCCATCACCAAAGTGCTACTCAAACATGTGCTTTCTGATCTTAGAGAGGGCACATAAGAGACTTCAATAATATGTGTCGTAGACCGGAGCCATTCAGCCGGAATTAAAACCGGCTGTCGCCTTGTCATCATCCGGACCTGGCTTGTGTGGGTGTCAATAAGACGGTTTCGACGATCATATGCCTTTAGTTCGACGAACAAATAAGAATTTTCGTGAAGTGCCTCATCGATTTGATTGAACCTTAGCCACACGCTTGAAGGTTTGAATTTCGGGTTCAGCAACGTGGCAACCGAATTGTCAGTGGCACATCCAGCACCCGTCTGCGCAAGGCTATTCGGGTTAAACTGTCCCAACGCAGCAACAGGGCTATTGTAGATGCTTAACACCCCTGAGATCGCTAGGAAAAAACCTGTTAATATGACAGTTTTCAGTTTCATGGCTTTCGGTTGCCCTTGCGCAACTGGTTTTGGTTACGTGTACAAACTAACACTTTGAGGGTAGTCGAGCCATAACCCAAAAGGGGGGAACTACAGATCAACTGGGGTAATTAACTGTTTTTCCACAATTTCGGTCTGGTATTCCCTACATCTTAGGACTGGAATACCCTACGATTCACACGCAGGGAGCGTTTAAAAAAATAAAAATAACCGCGATTTTATTCAACAAACGACGATAAAAAGTAAAAAATCGCCGCATTTATAAATTGCGCCTTTAATACTGGGAAAATAATCAATACATATCTTCAAAGCAATGTGAATGTGGGGATTCCCAACATCGTTCGGAGGATATCATGCTAAATAACATCGGGCTTCCAGGTCTATTATTGATTGCAGTTGTCGTTTTGGTTCTTTTTGGCCGTGGCAAAATCAGTTCGCTTATGGGCGAAGTTGGAAAAGGCATCACTGCATTTAAACGCGGCGTAAACGACGGCGCGAAAGAATTAGAAGAGCAAGCTGCAGCAGACGCAAAAGACGTCACGCCAGAAACTGACAAAGACAAGGTCTAATTCCATATGTTTGATTTGGGCTGGACCGAGCTTCTGCTCATTGGGATTGTGGCTTTGATCGTTGTTGGACCCAAGGACCTTCCGGTTTTGTTTCGCAAAGTTGGAGAGTTTGTTGGCAAGGCCCGCGGCATGGCGCGCGAGTTTTCAAAAGCAATGAACGATGCAGCACAAGATAGTGGCGTTTCAGATGTCTCAAAGACCCTGAAGGCCGCTACAAATCCGTTGGAAACCAGCCTGAATTCGGTCAAATCCGCTGCCAAAAGTTTTGGCGATTTTGATCTGGATACAGAAACTGGCAAACTCGCAGCTGAACGCGCCGAAGCATCGCGGAAAATTCATGAGGCGACTGCAAAACGTGCCGAAGAAAAACGCATTGCAGAGGCCGCCGCTCAGGACGCCAAAGAGGCATCCCATGATGCCGCAGCTGCCGATCCAGAGCCACAACCGATGCCAGATCCCAAAGGATCCAAGGAAACATCATGAGCCTGAACAATGAGATGGAAGATAGCTCTGCTCCGTTAATCGAGCATTTGGCCGAATTGCGCCAACGTTTGATCTATTCCGTGGTTGGTTTTCTGATCGGGATGATCATCTGCTTTACGGTTTGGAACCCAATCTTTAATTTCCTAACACAGCCGCTTTGCTCTGCCATGGCGCTCAAAGGGCATACGGATTGTGGTTTGATCCTGATTAAGCTGCAAGAAGGGTTCTTTGTGGCGATTTCGATCTCGCTTATGGGCGGTTTGATCCTGTCTTTCCCACTGATCAGTTATCAAATGTGGCGTTTCGTTGCGCCGGGATTGTACAAATCCGAAAAAGGGGCGTTTTTACCGTTCCTTTTGGCCTCACCGTTTATGTTCTTTCTCGGTGCTGCCTTTGCGTTCTATGTTGTCACACCTTTGGCGTTTGACTTTTTCCTAGGGTTCCAACAGGGCGGCTCTGTCTTGACCGAGGACATGACCGAAAACGCCACAGCAGGGATTGCGTTTCAAGGCTCTGCGCAAGAATACCTAAGCCTTACAATCAAATTTATCGTCGCATTTGGCCTGTGTTTTCAGCTTCCTGTCTTGCTGACGCTGATGGGCAAAGCCGGCCTTGTAAGTTCAGAAGGCCTTGGCAATGTGCGCAAGTTTGCCGTTGTTGCTATTCTTGTTCTTGCGGCCTTGGTGACCCCGCCAGACGTGATCACCCAAGTGATCCTATTTACCGTCGTCTATGGTCTGTATGAAGTGTCAATCTTCCTTGTGCGCCGCGTTGAACGCAAGCGCGAAGAAGAGCTGCGCGCAGAGGGCTATTACGACGACGAACAAGAGTTCGACGATCCTTTGATGAAAGAATTCGAAGAAGACGACGACAAGGGTTCAGAAAAATGATGGATCAAGAGGCTCTAGCGCTTGAGCGGATTGCTCAAGCCCTTGAGCGCCTTGCGCCGCCCCCTGGTGTGGCACCAGACCTAACGGCGGCAGACGCCTTTGTCTGGCACACCAACCCCGACCGTCTGCAACCTGTATCACAGATTTCAAGGGTTGATATTTCACTGCTGGTTGGGGTCGACCGCACGCGTGAAACATTGCTGCAAAATACCAAACAATTTGCCAAAGGCTTTGCTGCAAATAACGCGCTTCTGTGGGGCGCGCGCGGCATGGGCAAAAGCTCCTTGGTCAAGGCCGTCCACGCAGCGATCCTCGCAGAGGGCCTGCCGCTAAAACTCGTAGAATTACAGCGCGAAGATCTCCCAACAGTCTCCCGACTGTTGCATATCCTCAGAGCATCGTCCGAGCGTTTTATCCTATTTTGCGATGACCTCAGCTTTAGCCATGATGACGAACACTACAAATCCCTAAAAGCAGTATTGGACGGTGGGATCGAAGGCCGGCCTGACAACGTCCTGCTCTATGCCACATCAAACCGCCGCCACTTGATGCCGCGGGATATGATTGAAAATGAGCGTGGCTCAGCCATTAACCCGTCCGAGTCTGTCGAAGAAAAAGTATCCCTATCGGATCGCTTCGGGTTGTGGCTTGGCTTCCACCCCTGTTCCCAAGACGAATATCTCACCATGATCCAAGGCTACTGCGATGCCTATGATCTCAAGATTGAAAAAGACGAACTCCGCGCGCAAGCAATTGAATGGACCGCAACACGGGGATCCCGTTCAGGCCGCGTGGCGTGGCAATTCTTCCAAGATCTCGCAGGTCGCCACGGCCTATCTCTCTAAGGCCCGCAATCTATCTAAAAAAATTAAGCTTTCTTTTTGCCAAAAATACTCCCGCCGGAGGCGGTCCTCCGGCAGAATATTGTCTCTGTCGTTATTTCAGATAATCCATCGGATCAACGCTCTCAAATCCTTGCCGCACTTCAAAGTGTAAATAGGCAGGGTTGCCCTGACGAATATATCCAATGGTGGCGCCTCTGTTGACCGTATCCCCCTTTTTCACCTGAATGTTGCCGATATTGGCATAGACGGTCAAAAGGTTATTTGCATGTTTGATCACCATGATGGGCACCTGATCGGCATCCGCTGTAATCGCGGCAACTGTGCCCTTTTCGGCCGCCACAACGGATGTCCCTGCAGGTGCAGATAGGTCAATCCCTTCGGTTTTACCCTTCACATATTCGCGAATGATGCTGCCTTTTACCGGATAGGCCAACTGACCTCCGGTTGGTGTTGCAACAGGTTTGGGGGCTGTCTGTGTTGGGGCCGTGGCCGGTGTGCTTGGCGCGGGCAGGGGCTTTGTCGCGCTTGGAGGCGTCGGTGTGGCGCTGCCACTGCCGGGGGTCGAGACGACGGGCGTTGCTGGCTTTTGTGGCTCTGGTCGCTTGGGTGGATCTTGATTTGGGACCGGAATGGTCAGCATCTGACCTTCACGGATCGCAAACTGTGCGTTTAACCCATTCCAATCTGCCAAAGACCGCACAGATACATTATACAACCGCGCCACGGTATAGGCCGTCTCGCCGCGTTCTACGCGGTGGCGGATCGGGTCTTTCGCGGTTTGCGCTTTTGGCGGTGTGATCGCTGTATTTGGAACTTGCTCGGCTTGATCAATGGCTGTCTCAGCAAGCGCCGTAATATCAGTGCCATCTTCTGCCTCAAGAGGCTGCGAAGAAATTTCATCCGTACCTGCCACCCGATTGGGAAGTGCAAGGACCTCACCTTGTCTAAGCGCTTGGGTCCGGCTTAATCCGTTATATTGTGCCAATTCCGTTGCACTTAGGCCCAGACGGTCTGCAATCGTTTGCACCGTGTCGCCATCGCGCGCGACAGCCACTTGATAGGTTGGATAGGAAATTACACCGCGGGCGTCTGGCTCTGGCCGATCTTGCGTCGCAGTCATTGCCGCATTCGAGGTATCAAATTGGTTGCCCCGAAAATCGAAATCAAATCCTGTCCCGCCGGTACATCCAGCAAGCCCCAAACTCACTGCGGGTAGGATCCACAATTTGCCTGTTACTAACTTGCCTGTCATTTTCATTTCTCTTCCTCTCGTGCGCATGTCCTGCTGCGCTTATATTTAGGTGTCCCGTCCCAAGCCTTCAACGAGGGGGACAAAACGCACCGATCTTAGATCGTCGTATTCATAGCCGTCCTCTGTTCGGGTCACACGGATCAAACTCTGAACCGCATCCGATTGTCCGACAGGGACCACCATGATACCACCAATTTTCAATTGCGCCAAAAGGGTCCCCGGGGGATCCTCGGCGGCGGCTGTGACGATTATACGATCAAAAGGGGCTTGATCGGGCAACCCATGTGACCCATCGGCCAAAATAGGAATAATATTGCTCAAATCCAGTTTATGAAACAACTCTGAGGCTTCTTTGACCAAGCGTTTATGCCGTTCCACGGTATAGACGCGCCGTGCCAGTTTGCTAAGAATCGCTGCCTGATAGCCCGAGCCTGTGCCCACTTCTAGAACTTTGTCCCTTGGGCCCACCCTTAGGGCTTGGCTCATCAGGCCCACAACAGAGGGCTGTGAGATTGTCTGTCCACAGGCGATTGGCAGAGGCATATCTTCATAGGCTCTTTGAACAAAGACACCGCCACGAATGAAATCACCGCGATCAATGCTTTCCATGGCAGACAGAACGCGACTGTCTGTTACGCCCTTTGAGCGGAGCGCAAACAAGAATTGCATCTTTTCTTCGGCACTGCGAATCATTCGATATCTTTTAAGGCCTCTATTGCATCATAGGCTGTAAAATCTGCACGCATTGGCGTGATCGAGATATAGCCATCAAGATTTACCTGCGCATCGGTGCCTTGGGCTGTTGGGATCGTCTGATCGCCCCCGCTTACAAACAAGAATTGGCGCCCTGATTTCGGTTGATGCGCCTGCGCGCTAAACCGCACGCCATCGCGGTACCCTTGGGGGGCAACTTTGCGCCCCTTGACCTCAGAGGCCGCGACGGGCGGGAAATTGATGTTATAGAACAATGGATAGGCGTGGTCATTTGGAACAGAGGCCTCCAAGATATCTTTGACAACAGATGCGCCAAAGGTGGCCGCAGCTTCGAAAGGATCCGCTAGGTCGCGGTTCTTGACACCGAAATATTGCGACAGAGCAAAAGACGGCACACCCTGTAACGCGCCTTCAAGTGCCGCCCCCAAAGTCCCTGAATATAAGGCATTTTCTGCACTGTTGTTGCCTCGGTTCACCCCTGACAGGATCACATCGGGCGGTGTGTTGATCATGATGTGATGCAGTGCCGCCAAGACACAATCCGCCGGATAGCCATCAACGCTATAGCGTTTTGGCCCCAAGGTGTTGATCATCATTGGGGTGGTATAGCTGATGCAATGTGCAACACCGGATTTTTCGGCTGTTGGCGCGACAACCCAGACTTCGCCGCTTGGTCCTGCCAAAGTCTGTGCAATGGCCTCAAGACAGGCCAATCCGGTTGCATTTATGCCGTCGTCATTTGTCACTAATATACGCATATGTGCCCCTTTTATATGTCTTCTCAATAGAGAAGCCAACGACACGGGGCAAGTCTCGGTTGCGTGTTAGAACAGATTTATAATGAAACGAGGTTTAATTCAGCAATAATACGCGCGGCTTCGTCACTTGGCGCAACCATCTCTGTTGCCGGTTTGCCGGGATGAAAGCGGGCTTGGACGGCTGTCCCCATTTGTTGCGGTTGGACGATGTGCACATGGGGTCCCGTTGTGGCGGTTTCCGACTGCCATGCACGCGCCAGATTGATTTGCGCGGTCTTGGTGGCCGTGTAGGCGCCGTAAAATTTATCAGAGACGTTCACATCTTCGAAAAATACCGCATGGCCCGCGTCGCCCAACAGGGGGGCAACATAGGGGATCAAAGTTGCGGTCGCATTTGCATTGACCGACAGTGACTTGTCCCAGTCGCGTGCGTCCATCGACGCAACAGGCGTCAACGGGGGCGTATGCACCGCGGTATGGACCCACAGATCAATCTTGCCCCAGCGATCAAAAATTGAGCGGCATAAATGTGCCATAGCATCGGCGTTTGTAATATCCATCGGCGCAAGCGTCGCTTGACCGCCTTTGGCCTTGATGCGGTCATCTAGATCTTCTAGCCCACCGGTTGTTTTGGCAACGGCAATGATTTGATAAGCGGGGCTCAGCGCCTCGGCCATGGCAAAGCCAAGCCCACGCGACGCACCAGTTATAAGAGCAAGTTTTTCAGTCATGGGGCAGGAATGGTGTGAAATACATCCAAGGTCAAGGGGGTAATTTTAACACGAACATTAGGCAGGTTCGCGGATTAATTGGTAAAGCTATGCCCATGCGCCTGGATAAAATTCATCATTTGGTCGAAGGTCAGACCATCAATTTGGGCGATGGCCAACGGGTGTTCTTCATGCGCAATCTGAAGCCACGGCCTTTGAAAACTATCTTGGGGATGAAGTAAAACTGCAACCGGTCTGTCGTATTCGCCAACTGGATTTGCCAACCACCCAAACATCAAGTCTAGTTGCGACTGTTGACCACGATCCATTGTGGCGTGATAACGTGCGAAATCCTCGGTTTCCAGAGACACCCAAACTCCGATCATCATGCATCCCTCGACCCCATCGAGGGGAAAGACAATAACAGTCCTAACAAAGTGATGCGTATCTACGCGACAAAAATCGTCGGTCAGGATGTCACCATCAACCGTGTCAAATATGTCATTGGCCAAGGGCGCCAAATCAATTTGGTCATTGTCGTGGGGAAACGGGGCAGGGGCGATATAGGATAGGCTCAGAAACTCTCGTGCATCTAGACCACAGCAGGCACATTTATATTTTCCATCTGCCAGATCAAGCCAACGGGGGTCCGCGTGAGGTGTCTCACGAAAGGGTTCTGTATCTTTCGGGCGCAAGACCTCTCGCAGCCCTCGGAACATGTTCATTCAGCAGCCTTAACCGCGAACCCCTTTGTGATCATATCTGATGGTGCAACAGGATACTCGCCTGAGAAACACGCATCACAATACTGCGGACAAGAGGCGTTGCGGCCCTTTGCTTCGCCTACCGCGCGATATAGCCCGTCAAGCGATATGAATTTTAGGCTGTCAACAGCCAAGTGATCACGCATTTCATCTTCGGTCATCGTGGCCGCCAAGAGTTTGTCCCGCTCTGGTGTATCCACACCATAAAAGCAAGGCCACGCTGTCGGCGGAGACGCGATGCGGAAATGAACCTCGGCTGCACCTGCATCCAAAATCATTTCTTTAATCTTACGCGAGGTTGTCCCCCGAACCACAGAATCGTCCACAAGAATTATGCGCTTACCCTTAACCAACGCCCGATTGACGTTTAGTTTTAGGCGCACGCCCATATTTCTGATTTGTTCTGTCGGCTCAATAAAGGTCCGGCCCATATATTGGTTGCGGATAATGCCCATTGCAAAGGGAATGCCTGATTGCTGGCTAAAGCCAATTGCAGCGGGGGTGCCGCTATCTGGTACGGCACAGACAATATCAGCGTCAACAGGGCTTTCTTTGGCAAGCTCGACGCCAATTTGGCGACGTGTTTCATAAACAGAACGCCCGCCAATGATGCTGTCAGGGCGCGAAAAGTAGACATGTTCAAAGACACAGAATTTCGACGGCTGTGGTCGGAACGGATGTAGGCTTTCGACGCCTTCGTCTGTGATAACGACCATCTCACCTGGTTCGATTTCACGCACGAATTCCGCGCCGATGATGTCCAAGGCACAAGTCTCGGACGATAGCGCCCACCCATCACCGATTTTCCCCAACACCAACGGACGAACGCCCAATGGGTCGCGCACGCCGATCAGCTTCGTCCGTGTCATCGCGACAACCGAAAACGCGCCCTCGACGCGGCGCAATGCGTCTTCCATGCGCTCTGGAATGTTCCGTTGAAGAGAGCGCGCCATCAGGTGAATGATGCATTCAGAGTCTGATGAGCTTTGGAAAATTGACCCGCGTTCAATCAATTCGCGTCTCAGGGCATCTGCATTAGTGAGGTTGCCGTTATGGGCAATCGCCGCGCCGCCCATGGCAAATTCGCCAAAGAATGGCTGTACATCGCGAATTGCCGCGCCTTTGCTGCCGGCGGTAGAATAGCGCACATGTCCAATGGCCAACGACCCCGGAAGTGTTTCCATGACAGATTGGGATGTAAAGTTATCGCGCACATAGCCAAATCGACGGGCCGAGTTGAACCCTTTTTCTGCATCGAATGCCACAATCCCACCGGCTTCTTGGCCTCTGTGTTGAAGGGCATGGAGGCCAAGGGCCACAAAGTTGGCAGCGTCGGTGACCCCAACTACCCCAAATACACCGCATTCTTCGCGCAGCTTATCGTCGTCAAATGGATGGGCGGGGGGCATTACTTTATCGGTCAAGGGTAGCTCCGATTCATTTCGTTGCCGCCCGTTTAAAGGTTTTGTAACACCCTGTCACCCCTGAGTTTGCCTCAAAGGTCGTATGATTATCGGTTGAGCGCGTTTCTGGTTAAAGATGCTTTGTGTGCAACCTTATCCGCAGCTTGCGACCAGTTGCTCATATTGCAGTGTGATCCAGCCAAATAGGCGCTCTGGGTTTTGGGCCTCGATTGAGTT
>JALRHZ010000058.1 GCA_023259435.1 Paracoccaceae bacterium
CAATCCTCACTGCGGGCGCATGCGAAATCCAAACCGGTTCACGGGGAGTGCGGAGGCTATATGGCCCTTGGTGCGCATTTAATTGACAAAGACGGTGTGGCCCACGAAATGGCAGGCCTGTTGGGATTGGTGACAAGCTATGAAAAGCGCAAATTCCACTTGGGCTATCGCCAAGCGAACCTGCATGCCCCAGCCCTTGGATTCGAGGCAGGCGCACGTTTGCGCGGACACGAATTCCATTATTCCAGCATCCTAGAGCAACCAGACGCGCCTTTGGCAGATGTCTTTGATGCAGATGGAAATCCTGTTGCAGAAACCGGCTCAAAAAGAGATATGGTGAGCGGTACATTCTTTCACCTAATCGCAGAGGCCCAAGGATGAGTGGTTTTGTAAGCTTTGTTGGATCCGGCCCCGGTGATCCCGAATTGATGACACTAAAGGCCGTGGATCGTATGAAGCAGGCTGAAGTCATTCTATTTGATGACCTGTCAGCCGGTCCAATCCTAGAGTTTGCCAACCCAAGCGCGGATTTGATCGGTGTAGGAAAACGGGCCGGTCGCGCCTCGCCCAAACAAGATCACGTCAGCCGTTTGTTGGTCGATTACGCCCAAGACAACGCCCGTGTTGTGCGCCTGAAATCTGGTGATTCAGGGATATTTGGCCGGTTAGAAGAAGAGATCACGGCGCTAAAAGGGGCGGATATTCCCTATGAGATAATCCCCGGTGTCACCTCGGCCTGTGCTGCTGCCGCAGGCGCTGGCATTCCTTTGACCCGACGTCTTACCGCGCGACGGGTGCAATTTGTGACAGGTCATGACGTGACGGGCGATTTACCCGAAGATATGCGTCTTCAGTCTTTGGCAGAACCGGATGTGACAACAGTTGTCTATATGCCTAAGCGCACCTTTCCCAAATTTGCCCAAGATTTGATTGCCGTCGGATTGAACCCTGATACCCCTGCGATGCTCGTGGAAAATGCCTCGCATCCCGATCAAAGAATTGTACGCTCTACAATAACTGCCTTGGCAGAAGACTTGCGCAAAGACATCACGACGGCACCTGGCCTTATTATGTACGGACCTTTGGCCGATGCTTAGGATCAAACTGATTGGCATTGGAATGGGCAATCCGGGTCATTTGACCTTTGAGGCGCGGGACGCGCTGCAAGAGGCGGATTTGATCATCATCCCTGATAAAGGCGCACAAAAGCAAGACTTAGCCGATATGCGGCGCGATATTTTGGACGTGCATGTGCCGCATGCCCCAAAGGTTGTTGATTTCCCAATGCCCAAAAGGGACGCCAAAACCAAAGCCTATTTGGATGGGGTCAGCGATTGGCACGATGCCATCGCACAGATTTGGTCACAGACGATTGCAACGCATTTGGGAGATCATGGCACGGTCGCCCTTATGGTTTGGGGCGATCCGATGTTGTATGATAGTACGATCCGAATAGCCGAGCGCTTGGACAATGTTCGCATTGAGGTTTTACCCGGCATGACCTCTATTCAGCTGTTGTGCGCAGCGCATGGCATCCCATTGAACGGCTTAGGTAATGCGGTGACGATCACCACAGGCCGAACCTTACGCACATATGGCTGGCCTCCCGAGACCGAAACAATCGTTGTTCTCTTGGATGGTGAGACCTCATTTCATACGTTGGAGGGGGCGCTTGACATTTGGTGGGGCGCATATCTTGGCATGCCAAATCAGATCCTGATGCAGGGCGATTTGTCAAAAATTGCAGACCGTATCGTAGACACCCGAGCCGCTGCGCGGGAAGAACATGGATGGATCATGGATACGTATCTGATCCGCAAGCGTGATATTTAAACTGTCATAGTTTGCTTTGATTGAGACGCTGCACCGCCTCCGGCGGGAGTATTTTTGGCAAAAAGAAAGCAGATTTCGAGATTAGAGATGACAGCTTTTGGTGTCATTTATAAGGTGGCTTTATGTCGAATAGAGCTTGGACAGATTACGAGAACGACCTCATTGTCGCGGACTATTTTGCGATGTTGGCAGATGATATTTCAGGCCGACGTTATAACAAGGCTGAGCATCGGCGGCGATTGCTGCCTGCGTTGAATAACCGAACCGAGGGATCGGTGGAATTCAAGCATCAAAACATCAGTGCCGTTTTAAAAGGTTTGGGCGAGGTCTGGATAGAGGGTTATAAACCTGCGTTTAATTTTCAGATGACTTTGGTCGATGCTGTTGCACGGCGGCTTGCCTTGAACCCACAGTGGAACGCCAGGCAAATGGGTGATCATCATTCACATGGGCTTCGTGAGCTGGCTCAGATTTGGACAGGGCCACCCCCAACGCAGTCAAATCAGCCACCTCCTGCGGAACTTGATGCAATGCTGGGTGTTGCACAGAAGTTCGATGTCGCGCAGCGGGATGCCCAGAATCGGGCATTGGGGCGCGCCGGAGAGGAGCGTGTCTTGGTGCATGAACGCGCATTGTTGCGGGCGGCCGGTCGTGAGGACTTGGCGCGTCAGGTCCGTTGGGTATCAGAGGAAGACGGCGATGGTGCAGGATATGACATCGCAAGTTTTGATCCAGACGGCAAACAGCGCCTTATTGAGGTCAAGACCACCAACGGTTGGGAGCGAACGCCCTTTCACATCACACGAAATGAGTTAGAGGTTTCACGCCAGCACCATGCCGATTGGTCGCTGTTCCGAGTATGGAACTTTGCCCGCACGCCAAAGGCGTTTGAGTTGCGCCCGCCCCTAGAGTCTCATGTTTCTTTAACGTCCACAGCGTTTCAGGCGCATTTCACCTAAAGAATGAGCGCCTTTATCTCGGCCAATTTTTCCTGAACCAACTGCGCGTCGCCTTTGGCCTCGATATTGAGGCGAACAACAGGCTCTGTGTTTGAGCTGCGCAAGTTAAACCGCCATGTGTCAAATGTCAGGCTCACACCATCTGTTGTATCTTTGTGCGTTGCCAGCGGCTCATACTGGGACAGAATTTTTGCAATGCTGGCTTTGGGATCGGACAATTTGAAATTTGTCTCACCCGAGCTTGGATAGGCGGCCATGCGCTCTTGAACCAACGCAGACAAAGGTTTTCCTGTGCGGCTGATCAATTCGATGACCAATAGCCATGGGATCATGCCGCTATCGCAATAGGCGAAATCACGGAAATAGTGGTGCGCCGACATCTCGCCGCCATAAACGGCATCGGCATCGCGCATGACCTGTTTGATGAAGGCATGCCCTGTTTTGGATTGGACAGCACGACCACCTTTGGACGAGACGATATCTTGGGTATTCCAAATCACACGTGGGTCGTGGACGATGGCAGCACCGTTGGTTTTGTCCAAAAAGACATCGGCCAAAAGACCAACCATATACTCACCAGGAATGAATGCCCCAGTCTCATCAAAGAAAAAGCAGCGGTCAAAATCGCCATCAAAGGCAATGCCCAAATCTGCCCCCTCGGCAATCACTGTATCCCGTGTGGGAGCGTGGTTTTCCGGTAGGATCGGGTTGGGAATGCCGTTGGGAAAGCTGCTATCTGGGGTGTGAAATTTGCAGACAAAGGTCAGTGCATCGGTTTTTTCAGCCAATGCATCGGCGAAATGATCAAAGGTGGGACCCGCGGCACCGTTACCTGAGTTGACAACAATTTTCAACGGACGCAGGGCGGACGTTTCCACAAACTCTAGGCACTTGGCCACATAGGCCTGTTTTGCCTGTTGCGCGATATCTATGCGCTTGCCAAGACTCTCTGGGTTTGCAAACTCATTCGCTTCTGCGCCGCGTCTGATTGCGTCTAATTCGGTGGCCGGATCCAAGGGGCGCGATCCGGATTTCACCATTTTCAAACCGTTATAATTGATTGGGTTGTGTGAGGCGGTGACTTCGATCCCACCGCAGGCTTCGAATTGAGTTGTCGCCCAATACATTTCCTCTGTGCCTGATAATCCAATGTCCAAAACATCTGCGCCTTGATCCATCAGGCCCTGTGCAATTGCATCGGCCAATTCTGACGAGGTTTCACGCGCATCGCGGCCTAAAATTACTTTCTTTGCGTTTAGCTGCGCAGCAAAGGCGCGGCCAATACGGTAACAAATGTCAGCGTTGATTTCCGCGCCCAAGACGCCGCGAACGTCGTACGCTTTGAAACATGTTAATGTGCTCATACCTATAAACCCTAATATAGACACGCCGCGAATGATCGCGGCGCAGTCACTTATTTGATAATTTTTTGAACGATCAGGTCTGCGGCTTGATCGATTGTCAGTTGTGTTGTGTCGATGTGAATTTCGGGGGTTTCTGGGGCCTCATACGGGCTGTCGATCCCTGTGAAATTCTTTAGATCCCCTGCACGTGCTTTGGCGTAGAGACCTTTGACATCGCGCTCTTCGGCCACGGACAATGGGGTATCGATGAACACCTCAACAAACTCACCGGGTTCCATCATCTCGCGCACCATGTCTCGCTCAGAGCGGAAAGGAGAGATAAAGGCCGTTATCACAATTAGACCCGCATCGGTCATCAGTTTGGCCACCTCGCCCACACGGCGAACGTTTTCAACACGGTCCGCGTCGGTAAAGCCCAAGTCCTTGTTCAAACCATGACGCACGTTGTCCCCATCCAACAGGAAGGTGTGACGGTTCATCCGTGCCAACCTCTTTTCGACCGCATTTGCGATTGTGGATTTGCCTGACCCAGAAAGGCCTGTCATCCACAGGACCACCGGCTTTTGGTTTTTCAGGTTCGAGTGGTGATTACGGTCAATATCTGTCGCTTGCCAATGGATATTTTGGGCGCGCCGTAGCGCAAAGTGAATAAGCCCCGCACCCACGGTCGCATTGGTCATTTTATCGATAAGGATAAATCCGCCCAAATCTCGATTATCTGCATAGGAGGCAAAAGGGATCGCCCGATCAGTTGTCACAGTCGCCACACCGATGGCGTTCAAATCCAACGTCTTGACGGCAGTATGTTCCATCGTGTTGACGTTCACCTGATATTTCGGCTGTGCTATCGCGGCTGAAACCGTTTGCGCCCCAATTTTCAGGTAATAGCCACGCCCAGGGATAAGTGCCTCTTCGTCCATCCAGATGATGGTTGCCTCAAACTGGTCTGCAACTTCTAGCGGATCTTTGGCTGCGGTGATGATTTGACCTCGTGAACAATCCACCTCATCTGCCAAAGTAAGCGTAACAGATTGACCCGCGACGGCGGTGTCTTTGTCCCCGTCAAAGGTCACAATGCGCGACACTGTTGATGTCTTGCCGGACGGCAGGATACGGACCTCATCGCCCGGTGCGACAGACCCGCTTGCAATTTTGCCGGCAAACCCACGGAAATCCAAGTTTGGGCGGTTCACCCATTGAACCGGCATCCGGAACGCGCCGGATTGATCCGCAGTTTGGTTTAGCTCAACCGTCTCGAGATGGCCCATCAAGGTCGGCCCTTGATACCACGGTGTATTCTCGGATAGCCCCGTAATGTTGTCGCCCTTAAAGCCCGAAATGGGCATGGCAACAAAACTCTCTATCCCAATCTCTTGGGCAAAGGCCGTATAATCGGTGACAATCTGATCATAGGTGGCCTGATCATAGTCCACCAAATCCATCTTGTTCACGGCCAAGACGATGTTTTTGATGCCAATCAAATGCGCCAAGTAACTGTGACGACGCGTTTGCGTCAGGATCCCTTTGCGCGCATCAATCAAAATAACGGCCAGATCGGCCGTGGATGCGCCAGTCACCATATTGCGCGTGTATTGTTCGTGGCCGGGTGTATCCGCCACAATAAACTTACGCTTTTCGGTTGCAAAGAACCGATAGGCCACGTCAATGGTGATCCCCTGCTCGCGTTCGGCGGCAAGTCCGTCAACCAAGAGCGCAAAGTCAATTTCTTGGCCCTGTGTGCCAACCTTTTTACTATCCGCCTCAAGCTGATCCAGCTGATCTTCAAAGATCATTTTGCTGTCGTACAACAGGCGTCCGATTAATGTGGATTTACCGTCATCCACCGACCCACAGGTGATAAAGCGCAACAGGGTTTTATTCTGGTGTGTTTCTAAATAAGCGTCGATGTCTTCTGCAATCAGCGCGTCTGTTTTGTAGATTTGATCTGTCATATCCATGCGCCCCTAGAAATAGCCCTGTTGTTTCTTAACTTCCATCGAGGCCGATTGATCTTTATCAATCGCACGCCCTTGGCGTTCTGATGTGGTGGTCAAGAGCATCTCTTGGATGACCTCAGGCAAGGTCTGGGCCTCAGACTCGACGGCACCGGTCAAGGGATAACACCCCAAAGTGCGGAACCGGATCGAGCGCATGACAGGCTCTTCTCCCGCCTCAAGCGGGAAGCGGTCATCATCGACCATCAAAATCAACCCATCCCGTTCGACGGTTGGACGCGGGGCCGAGAAATACAGCGGGACAATCTCAATCCCTTCGAGATGGATATATTGCCAAATGTCCAGTTCCGTCCAATTCGACAAGGGAAAGACACGGATGCTTTCGCCCTTGGATTTGCGTGCATTGTACTGTGACCACAACTCTGGACGCTGACCTTTTGGATCCCAGCGGTGTTGCGCGGTGCGGAATGAAAATACACGTTCCTTGGCCCGTGATTTTTCCTCATCACGACGCGCACCGCCAAAGGCCACATCAAATTTGTGAAGATCCAGCGCCTGCTTTAACCCTTCGGTTTTCCACATATCGGTGTGCAGCGAACCGTGATCAAAGGGGTTAATACCCTTTTCCTTGGCTTCGGGGTTTTGGTGCACAATCAATTGCATTCCCGCATCTTCGGCTGCCTTGTTACGGAGTTTGTACATCTCTTGGAATTTCCAAGTTGTGTCGACATGCATCAAAGGAAATGGCGGGGGCGAAGGATAAAATGCCTTTTTCGCCAAATGAAGCATTACCGCGCTGTCTTTTCCAACCGAATACAACATCACAGGGTTGTCTGCTTCGGCGACCACCTCACGCATAATATGTATGGCCTCAGACTCTAAGCGCTCTAGGTGCGTTAAATGCCGTTTTGTCATCTCAACATGTCCAATCGTCAATTTTTGACACTATTGATGCGCAATTAAGACCATTTTGCGAAGACTTAAAGGAAAACTGGTGGAAATTTTTCCCATGGAGAAAATAAAAATCTTTGTTTTTTGATCAATTTTAAAAATTTTATCCAAATTAATCACTTCACTACTTTGATTTTTCTCAAAATTCGATCATTTCCGTTAAATGGTCCTAATTTCTTTGTTCTTCTCTGCATTTTTGGCGGCGACACTTTTTCCAGCACAGTCAGAACTTTTGTTCGCTTATATGGTTTCAACGCACGCGGCGCCATCTGTAATCCTGCTATGTATCGCAGGTACTGGCAATACGCTTGGGTCTTGTGTGAATTGGTATCTTGGAAAAAAGATACGTTTTTTCAAAGATAAACCATGGTTTCCGGCCTCAAGCAAACGTCTAGAACAGGCCGAAAACCTTTATCAAAAATATGGGCGTTGGTCTCTGTTGCTTAGTTGGATGCCCATCATTGGCGATCCAATCACCGTGATTGCAGGGGTATTAAATGAAAGGTTCAAAATATTTGTGTTGTTGGTCAGCCTTGCGAAATTCGGACGCTACTCAATCATCTGGGTCGGACTGATAGCCGCACAAGCGACCGTGTCCTGAACGCAATTACGCCCTTCTGCGCCCCCACGCTTTCATGGCGATTGGAAAATGAACAGAGAAATATTTTTAACGCCATTGGTTGCTCTCTTGGGCGCGTGCGGAGGGGATACCGCGAACCTAGGGGGAAAACAACTAATCTGGAAGAGGACTCACCAAAGGTCGAAATTTCACAGCACGCGAATGGGCACCTCACCCTGAAAATTGATGGCACGACCTATGAATTCACCGAAGAAGATTTATGGGAAGAGGAAAATGGGAATATTTATGGCTATGGTAAAACCATAGAAGTTGAAGACGGAAGCGGCGACGTGTCGTGGGTCGGTTTATTCAGCTGGCAAGGCCAGCTTGAACGCATGTTGTCGGAGGACAACGACAACTCGTCACAAGTTTGGCAGTATTACTTATTCGACGAAGCAGATGGCCTAAACGCTGGTAAATTCGCCACTGGCACACAAACGGCTCCTGAATTCCTAGAAACGATGTCAACGGCCACTTACACAGGTTATGGCCAGATGCACATCATGCCCGGATCGACGTTTGAAACTTGGGACACCAGAAGCGAAATGGAATTCGACGTAACCTTGAATGTAGACATGCAACAAGGTGACGTGTCTGGAAGGTTTGACAATTTGCGGCTTCGCTCGCGCGTTCAGGATCAAACAGTCCCAGATTATGAGCCAACAACAGGTCAGTTCGACATTACAGATGGGTCAGTTTCTGGAGGTGATTTCTCGGCAACGTTTAGCGCCGATCAAACATTTTTGAATCAAATACAAAGCTCGTGTTTGACGGGAACTCTTGATGGTACTTTGTTTGGCGCACAACCCGAGCAAGCCGCAGGCGCATTAAGCGGGACATCCGAGGCAGGCTCGGTCTTGTTCGATCACTTTAGTACCAACAAACAATAACAAAACGTCAACGGGGCCACCCTAGGGCTTCTTTTCAGTGCAGATTGAAAAGAAGCCCGCGCCGCACGGGCCACGGGCAAGATTGAAAAATCAAATGGCGCGACATGTCTCAAACAGGATTATGAAATTCAAGGCCAAGGCTATTGCCATTGAAAGTTGGTCTCTTCCTGAAATTCAAAATGAGCCCACGCTTGGACAAACCCAAGGTCTCTATTTGAGTTTGGACTTTCAACGATGCCAAAACGAAACTAAGCCGCCGATAAATTTGGCGGCTTAGTCGCTTTAATACTTTACCTGCAGTAAGGATAAAGCTTATTGGAACTTCTTGATTTCGCCAGATTTTAGGCGTGACAAGTAGCTATCCAATTCACCCTTGACGATCGGCATCAAGAAATAGAGCGCAACAATGTTCACCACGGCCATCGCAAAGATCGCTGCATCTGAAAAGTCGATAACCGGTCCAAGGCTTGCCGAAGCACCAATCACGACAAAGATACAAAAGATAACTTTGAACGCTAGCTCTTTTGCCTGTCCTTCGCCAAAGAGGAATGTCCATGCCTTGAGGCCATAATAAGACCAGCTAATCATGGTTGAGAAGGCAAATAGGATCACCGCAACCGCCAAGATGTACTTGAAGAACGGGATAGCCGAAGAGAAGGCTGCCGAAGTCAGGGCCACCCCTTTGTTGCCATCAACTGTCTGAATGGTCGAGGCGCCTTCGTCGAGTAGATACAAGCCTGTGTTCGGATCACTGACCAATTGGCCGGTAATGATGATCACAAGAGCTGTCATTGTACAGATGACTACGGTATCGATGAAAGGCTCAAGCAGCGAGACAAACCCCTCAGTAATCGGCTCTTTGGTTTTTACCGCAGAGTGGGCAATTGCCGCCGAACCAACACCAGCCTCATTCGAAAATGCGGCCCGTTTAAAGCCTTGGATCAGCGCACCAACCATACCGCCTGCTACGCCTGCGCCAGTGAAAGCACCAACAAAGATTTCACCAAGGGCCCAACCGATCATATCGGCGTTCATGATCAAGATGACGAGCGCGGTTAGAACATAAAGCACGCCCATGAACGGGACAACTTTCTCGGTCACGCTTGCGATAGATTTAAGTCCACCTACGATGACGGCAAAAACGATACCGGCAAAGACGATGCCTGTTATCCAGCCTGGGTAGTCACCGACCACATTTGTGATCTGCGCATGCGCTTGGTTGGCTTGGAACATGTTGCCACCACCAAGTGCACCAAGGATACAGAAAACCGAGAACAGGATCGCCATGAATTTGCCCGCCGGCAGCCCACGCTCGGAGAAGCCCTTGGTCATATAATACATCGGACCACCTGAAACCGTGCCATCCTCATATTCGTTGCGATATTTCACACCCAGCGTACACTCGGTAAACTTTGATGCCATGCCCATAAGGCCAGCAAGGATCATCCAGAATGTTGCCCCTGGACCACCGATGCCAACAGCAACGGCCACACCGGCGATGTTGCCAAGGCCAACGGTGCCAGAGAGCGCCGTTGCCAACGCCTGAAAGTGGCTGACCTCGCCTGCGTCATTGGGATCTGAATAATCGCCTTTGACCAGCGCAATTGAATGCGGGAAGGCACGGAACTGAATAAAACCGAAATAGACGGTAAATATCGTCGCCGCGATCACCAGCCACATCACAATCCATGGGAAAGTGGTTCCGGGAAACGGACTAAAAATAAAGTTGACGAACCAACCTGTTGCGTTGGCAAAGCCTTCGTTAATGGTTTGATCCAAGGATTGAGCCATTGCAGGCGCAGAAGCGACCAGCAAAGCAATAGCAGCAAGCGCTGCCGGCTTGTATAGGTTTTTCATGATAAGTCCTGTTCGTTTATGGCACAATAGTGACAGGCACTGGCGCGCCCTGTGCGAGACTGATGGCAACCGAGCCGAACACACGAGATGTCAGACCAGGTTCTCCATTACGACCGATGACGATTTGATCCGCACCGCTGTCTTTGGCGATATTCCCAAGCGTTGCTGCAATGCCACCATACTTAAGGGCGGTTTCAATTTCCAGCCCGCTAACTTTAAGGCCCTCAACCGCAGGAGTGAGGATCGCAGCTTCGGCGCGTTCAAGTTCTTCATTTCTGCGCTTGTGCCGCTCTTCCAACTCGGTTGGCGTGAGGAATGAATACGGCGACCAATCTAACACGTGGGCAACGACAATACTGCCGCCCTGTGCCTTAGCCAAGTCCGTGGCGAATGCCAATGCGGCCTTAGAGCTGTCACTGCCGTCGTAGCCGACGACGATTTTATGGGACATTTTATCCCCTCCCTTTTTTAACTGACCTCTGTTGAAAAGACAGTTCCAAATTAACCAAATACGGGAAAGAAAAGTTCTTAAATTTCTTGCTGTTTCGGAAATTATCTGAAATTATTACCAAATAAAGTGATTATTTGGTATATTTTCTCGTGGATAGACTTGATACACGTATTCTTTCCATCTTGCAGAAGGATGGACAAACCTCGATGGCGCACCTGTCCGAGCAGGTGGGATTGTCCCTGTCGGCCTGCCATAGGCGGGTAAACATGCTTGAGACCGAGGGCAAAATTTCTCACTACGCGGCGCGCCTTAACCGAAAACAGGTCGGGTTGGAAATCCAGGTGTTCATCGAAGCAAAGCTGACCAGCCAGCGGCGCGAACATATCGAGGCATTTGAGAAAGCCATCAACGAGATGCCAGAAGTTCTCGAGTGCCATCTGATTTCCGGTGAATTCGACTATCTCATCCGAGTCGCCGCGCGCAACACCGAAGATTACGAAAAACTATATCGTGATAGGCTCACATTGATCCCGTCCGTGGCTCAGATGAAAACATTGCTGTGCCTTTCGACAGTAAAAGAATTCAGAGGCTTCCACCTTTCGGAATGAGCATGGACATCGTACAGAAAATTTTAAACACTGCCAGTTGCACCTAGATATGGCTGACGATCCTAGCGCCTTTGGGCAACCCCCACCAAAATTCGATAAAGAAAAATTTGCAACTAAATATAGCACCCATACCAGACAGTGGGCACGCGGCCCGATTGTTACCTTTGCAGCCCTCTTAGTGAAAACTCCTTGCCACAACACAATATGGTGGCGCTCGAACTATCACGATGGTGATAAAGTTTGATCAGGTCTCCAACAGGTAAATCACCAAATATATTGAAGAGTTAAGTGGCGACCCCGACAGGATTCGAACCTGTAACCTGCCCCTTAGGAGGGGGCTGCTCTATCCAGTTGAGCCACGGGGCCGCTGGTAGGCCCGGAGGGACTTGAACCCCCAACCAAAGCGTTATGAGCGCTCTGCTCTAACCAATTGAGCTACAGACCCACTAAATTGATTTTGGCAAAGATGACGTCGGAAAGGAATAGCAAAAGCTAGTTGG